>DAOPJR010000027.1:0-38707 GCA_035399765.1 Draconibacterium sp.
AAGTAAAATAGTTGAGTAAGGTATTTCACATGTTGCATCTACTGCGTCACTAACAACCAAGTCATAACTACCGCCAGCTACTGTCCACGAACCGGTAGCACTTTCTGTACCATTTAAGGTATACACATAATCTTCGGAACCACCGGATACATTTGTAACAGAAATAACTGAACTATCTCCATAACAAGTTGCAGTATCAATTACCACATCGTATTCAATACCACCAGGTGATTGTACAGAAACTGTATTTTGAGTATTATTAGGATTCACATAACCTACAGAATCACAACCGTTGTCATCCCTAACGTAAACACTGTAGTAACCAGCACCTAATCCAGTTAAAGCAATAGTATCAAGTGTTGGGTTTATTGCTGACACCCAATCACCATCACCAATACTTGCTTGATATCCTGTACCTGAGCCACCGGCTAAAGTATGTACATAAATCGTACCCGTAGTAGAGTCAGCACAAGATACATCGTCGATTGAAATATCGAACGTAACGATAGCAGGATTAACAATAACGGCCGAACTATCTGAAGTAAGCTCACAACCAAATGTATCAACAACTGTAGCATAATAAGTTCCAGCCGGTACATCAAAATAAGCATCACCAGGTGTCAGAAGTGTATCAGTCTGGCCACCTAAAGTTACATAATAAGGAGCAGTACCACCTGCAATGCCAACCACTGTCACAGTAGCAGAATCGCCAATACATGCAACAGTATCAGTATCAGTATTTACATCAGCGATTTCTAACGCCGCTGGTGCATCAGCAACAGAAATGGAATCCCATCCCAGGCTTGTACAATTATTTGCTGATTTTACACGCACAAAATACTCTGTTCCAGGATTTGCCTGAAATTGTGATCCGTTATACCAGGTATAAGTTCCACTTTCTTTGCCACCAGCATACCACGTTGCTGAATCAACAAAATTAACGAGGAAACTTTCTGTTCCCCCAACTACAACAGTTAACTCACCTTTATCATCAGCACAAAGAGGTTGAGTGACCAGCAGTGTGTCAATATAAACTGGCTGAATCAAATCTTCACCCGGATAAGTGAGTACAGTTGTGTAACAAGTATCGTTGTAACGAACCTGTACTGTAAATCCGGTACCTTCGGTAACCCAGATAGTAGAATCTAAGGTAAAACCTGCCGGAGTTGGATCGCCAGCAATACTGTTAAAGTTGAAATACGTACTGTCCGGAAAACCAGTGACGGCGTACTGTATCAAGTCGCTATCACACTTTGTGGTAATGTCGGTAAGCAGCACAACGTCTTCTTCTGCAATGGTAAGATTACACTGTGCTTTAACCACAGTGAAAGAGCTAACCAAATACATGAGTAACGTCAAGCCGAAAAGCTTTGTAAACATTTTTCTCATAGCATTTCTTTTAAATTGAACTTAATTGATTGATTGATTTTAATTTATTTAATTCTTTAATCATTATTCGGACATATTTGGCCTTAGCAGGTACGGTAAACCATACAAACGTATAAAAATTTGCATCAATGTACAAAATATCTGCTGCATAAAATGCAATGTTTCACGTAATGTTTTCAACAGTCCTGTGCGGATTGGAAGCACCTGATTTCGATCGTTCTGAAATTTGTACTTGATTTATCCTACAGGGTCTGCGTTTTCTTAAATTAAAATACAATTTTAAACTATTTTTTTTAATTATAACTATTATTAACACTATTTTTTAAGTGTTATCGTTTGATTTGGTAACTATTAATTAAAAATTACGCAATACCCAGTGTTTACTAACAATACAAAGCTATTATGATAATATTCTCGTCAAAATTGTTAAAAACTATCAAAATAAAAGACAAAAGGCGTGGTTTCATGACATTAATTTGGGCCATTTTACTTGGATTTATTATTGTATTTAGTTCTTGCAGAACCTGTAAGTGTCCGGCGTATAGTGAACATCAACAAAATAATCCCAGTACCATCTCTTACAGACCAAATGCGTAGAAGCAATAATTTATCCGGTGATTCTTTATAATCCTTTTCGGCCTTGTATCCACAGTAATCTATTTGTAATATTTGAGACGAAATAAGTTGACCAGAATGCCCTTTTTATCTATTTAACTAATTTTACTGATACTCCGAAACGCACACATCTTATTATGTTCAAATATTTTACAATAGTTTTAAGCCCCTGAGAATTCAATATTTTTTAAAAAACCACCATTCCCCTTTAAATACAACAAATACGACAACCTGAGGACTTTAATTTATTATTAAGGTTAAACTGAAATAAAATGGGTGTCTTGACTAAGAACATAAAATGTACTTACTTTGTGTGGCTTTTAGAAATCAGGGATTTAACCCCTGTTTACTAGACTTAAAAGAATTTTATTTACAATAATTAAAACTTTCTCAACTATGATTAAAATAGGTATTAACGGATTCGGAAGAATCGGACGTTTTGTTTTCCGTCAGGCAGTTGCCAAAGGAACTATCCAGGTTGTAGCGATCAACGACCTGATCGATGTTGACTACATGGCATACATGTTGAAATATGATTCTACTCATGGACTTTTCAAAGGTACTGTTGAAGTAAAAGACGGCAAACTGGTTGTTAACGGTAACGAAATCCGTGTTACTGCCGAAAGAAACCCAGCCGATATTAATTGGGGAGCTGTTGGTGCTGAGTATGTTGTGGAATCAACTGGTCTTTTCTTAACAAAAGAAAAAGCTCAGGGTCATATCGACGCAGGTGCCAAAAAAGTAGTTATGTCAGCTCCTTCAAAAGACGACACTCCAATGTTTGTGATGGGTGTGAACAACAAATCATACTCTAACGACATGACTTTCGTTTCAAATGCTTCTTGTACAACTAACTGTTTAGCTCCTGTTGCAAAAGTATTAAACGACAATTTCGGTATCAAAGAAGGTTTGATGACAACTGTTCACGCTACTACTGCTACTCAGAAAACTGTTGATGGTCCTTCAATGAAAGACTGGAGAGGTGGACGCGGTGCTGGCCAGAACATTATCCCATCTTCTACAGGTGCTGCCAAAGCAGTTGGTAAAGTTATTCCAGCTCTTAATGGTAAATTAACAGGTATGGCTTTCCGTGTTCCAACTCCTGACGTATCGGTTGTTGACTTAACTGTTACCCTGGAAAAAGGTGCATCGTACGCAGAAATTTGCGCCGCAATGAAAGCAGCTTCTGAAGGCGAATTGAAAGGAATTCTTGGATACACTGAAGATGCAGTTGTTTCTAACGACTTTGTTGGCGACACCCGTACTTCTATTTTCGATGCTGGCGCAGGGATCTCATTGTCTCCTAACTTCGTAAAAGTTGTTTCATGGTATGACAATGAAATGGGTTACTCGGCAAAAGTTTGCGAATTGATCGAATACATGGAATCAGTAAAATAATTTACATTATATATAATGTATAGAAAGGGAATCGAAAGGTTCCCTTTTTTTATACCTGATACTGGATTATTGATTCTCGATACTTGATATTGATGCCAAACTAACTCCCCCTGAACTCTGAACGTTGAATTTTGAACCCTGAACTCTTAGCCTTGAACTGTTATTCGTAGCGAAGTGATTCAATCGGATCAAGTTTTGAAGCCCGTTGAGCAGGATAGTAACCGGATATAATTCCAACCAGAAAACAAAGAAAAACACCAAGTAAGATCCACGTCCAGGGAACAAAAAACGAACTGCCAATCAAAGCGGCAACCAGGTTGCCTATAATAATACCCAAGATTATCCCGACAAAACCACCAATTTGCCCAACCACAATAGCTTCAATCAGAAATTGTTGTTTAACTGAACTACCCTTTGCGCCAATTGCTTTGCGAACACCAATCTCCCGGGTTCGTTCAGTTACCGATACCAACATAATATTCATTAAACCAATTGCAGCACCCAAAAGAGTTATCAATCCAATAATTGTACCTACCAGAGTAATAACTTTCGTGTTTTCAAGAAGGATATTTGCCAGATTATCACTTTGTTCAATATTGAAGTCTGATTCATCAAGTGGTGTTAAATCCCTGACAATTCGAAAAACTGACTCAGCCTGACCTGTCGCAGCCTCCATCATTTCAGGTTGTTCAACTTTAACCTGAATACTAAAATTCATATTTGGTCGCGAAAAATAGGTTCGTGCATTGGAATACGGTATAAAACAAACAAGGTCCCCACTCCCGCCGAAACCACTCCCTTTCGATTCCATAACTCCGATTACTTTATAACGCCCACTTCCCACGGTAACGATCTTCTGAAGCGGATCTTCCCCATTTTTAAATAACCGACTGGCAACATCCTTACCCAATAACACAACATTTCTACCTTCTTCAATATCATTCGGGCTAAAACTTCTTCCTTTTTCTATTTCATACCCGGCAGTAGTCAGGTAATTTTCATCGATACCGGTAATCGCCACGTTTGGGTTTGTTTTCTCGGAACCGTATTTTACCGTTGCGCTTCCTGTTGAATTGACAGAAATGGCTGTTATGGCAGGGAAGTCAAATTTTTCCTTAAACTCTTTCGCCTGGTAATATGATATATAGGAATGATTTTTTGTACGATACCTGATATTCCCCTGTACTCTTAACCCGCCACTGGAAATCGAAAATGTATTTGCTCCCATAAACGCGAATTCACTGGATATGGAGTGTTTAATTGAATCAATTGCAGTTAAAATACCTACCAGTGCAGTAATACCAACCGCTATAATCAGTACGGTTAAGATAGTGCGAAGCAAATTACCCTTTATTGATAAAAGAGCAATCCGTAAATTTTCAAAAAAAAGTGTCGTCTGCTTCATACATTTAGAATTCAGATAAAAATATAAATCTTTCTTCGCTTATTGTTCTATTACACTAAAATTACTTCGTTATTTATTATGCAATGAAATGAACTACAACTTATTTGTACTGAAAAGTGTAGATTAATTACGCTAGTTTTTACTTTTCAAACCGGGAACAGAAAATGCAGGAAATATTCAGGATATTTAACCATTGATTGCCAAAAAATTACTTTATCTTCGCAAACTTAATCTTAAAAGAAAAGATGGAGAAAGTCAGGTTTAATGATGATTTAGAGAAGTTTAGCTATGCTTTGGGATTAAGCATTGCAGCTAATCTAATTCAGTCAGGAGTAAATACTATTCACCCGGATGCGTTTGTAGCAGCAGTTAAAGACACCTTTACAGGAGAACGTCCCCAAATGGATCCGGAAGAAGCTAACCGAATTCTGGAAGTGTTTGTTAATGGACAACATCCTGAAAATGGAAACAGTACAAAAAACCTGGAAGAAGGATTGGCTTTTCTGGCTGAAAATAAAAAGAAGTCAGAGGTTGTTGAATTACCTAGCGGCCTGCAATACGAAGTTTTAAACGAAGGAGAAGGTGATATTCCTACTGCAAATGATCAGGTTCGTTGTCATTATCATGGTACTTTGATTGACGGAACTGTTTTCGATAGTTCGGTGCAGCGCGGAAAACCTGCTGTCTTCCCTGTTAGTGGTGTTATCCAGGGTTGGGTTGAAGCTTTACAACTGATGTCGGTTGGTTCGAAATGGAAACTTTTTATACCTTCTGAACTTGCTTATGGACAACGAGGAGCAGGAGCAGCAATCGGACCAAATTCCACCCTTGTTTTTGAAGTTGAATTACTTGAAATATTATAATAACTAAAAGAGCAAGCGTTGCTCAAAAAATTGAAAGATGAAAAAGAATATTCTTTATTTAGTAGTGGCTGCATTACTGATGGCTGCATCTTCATCATGTCAGCAGGGTGGAAAAACAGATGTAAAACTGGCAACCCCTGTTGATTCTGTTAGTTATGCCATTGGGATACTGGTTGGTGCCAATAACAACCAACAACTGAAAAATGTACCTGAAGGCGACAAAATGAATCTGGATGCTATTTCTGAAGCATTCCGTTCAGTAACTTTAGGTGAAACGCTGAAATTATCTGAAGAAGATGCCAACGGTATCGTTCAGAAATTTTTCAATGAAGCCAGTCAACGTGAAGCACAGGAAAACCTGGAAGCTGGTAACAAATTCCTCGAAGAAAACAAAGCCCGCGAAGGTGTTCATACAACCGAAAGTGGTTTGCAGTACGAAATTATAACTGAAGGAACCGGGCCAATACCAACTGCAACTGATCAGGTACGTGTGAATTATACCGGTACATTGATTGACGGAACTGTTTTCGACAGTTCGGTTGAGAACGGAAACCCAGTTGTTTTTGGCGTAAACCAGGTAATCCCGGGATGGACAGAAGCGTTAGAGTTAATGCCTGTTGGATCGAAGTGGAAAATTTATCTGCCTGCAAACCTTGCCTACGGCGAACGTGGTGCAGGAAACGACATTGGTCCTAATTCTGCATTGATCTTCGAAGTTGAATTGCTCGAAATTGTAAAAGACAAATAACCAAATTAGAATAACCGACAACGATTGATTGTCTGTTGATAAAAACCCTTTGTCTCTTTCAGGCAAAGGGTTTCTTTTTTATACTTTTGAACGAAACACTAGAATTATTATAAAATGGCATTAAGCGTTAAAGGGAAAGTAGAGCAGATTTTAAAAACAGAATCGGGTGTGAGCCGGGCAGGTAAGGAATGGAAAAAGCAGGATTTTATAATTGAAACCGATGAGCAATACCCCAAAAAAGTGTGCTTCACACTTTTTGGCGATAAGGTGGATCTGTTAAACGGTGTTTCATCAGGACAAGATGTTGAGGTGTCTTTCAATATTGAATCCAGGGAATATAACGGGCGTTGGTTCACTAATGTCAATGCATGGAAGATAGATCAGGTTAGTGAACAGGATAATTTTCCTGAACCGCCTCCGGCTTTTAGCATGAATGACATTCCACCGGAACCTGATGAAGATGCAGCTAACGATCTGCCATTTTAAAAGATGAACGATTAAAGATTAAGGATAAGAAAAGCCGGAATTAGATTTATTCCGGCTTTTCTTTTATCTCCGTTTTCTTCTAATTATCTCTTGTAAAAACAGGGGTCCCTGGTTTCGATAATCGCGGATTAAAAACATATCCTTCTGAATCAAAAGCCTGTAAATCTTCCGACCGGTTAATTTTATTTTCCAGGATAAACCGTGTCATTAATCCACGGGCACGTTTCGCAAAAAACGAAATCATTTTATATTCCCCGTTTTTCAAATCTTTAAATTCCGGTGTCACAATTTCAGCCCCCAACTTTTTCGGATCAATGCTTTTGTAATATTCATTCGAAGCCAGGTTTACCAAAATATTATTCCCTGATCCTGAAATTGCTTCATTAATTTTTGGTGTTATCTTATTTTTCCAGAAAGCATACAAATCAGCCGAACGCTGGTATTTTAACTTTGTACCCATTTCCAAACGGTATGGCTGAATTAAATCTAAAGGTTTCAACACCCCATACAATCCCGACAATATTCTTAATCGTGCCTGAAGTTCAAGTAATTGTTCCTCTGTCAACGATGTAGCATGCAGCCCCTGATATGCATCACCGTTAAAAGCCAGAACGGCCTGCTTCGAATTTTCAGGGGTAAAAGGTAGTTGCCATGTTTGATACCGTTCAAAATTTAATTGTCCCAACGCAGGGGAAATATTCATTAAATCACAAATCCTTTTAGGACTCAGTTTTTTCAACTTTGTCATCAGTTTTTCCGATTCTTCAAGCATCTCGGGCATCGTAAAGTGTGCAGTTGTTGAACTCGTTTCAAAATCCAGTGATTTTGCCGGCGATATTACTATTAACATATTCTTTTCATTGTAATTAATTATCAAAATTAACAGAATTAGCCTTGAATGGTTTATTTTTCTGTGATGTTTCAGCCTCTTTCCGTCGTACTATTAACAGGTCTTTAAAACCAGTGTTAAATAGCCTGACTATCCGCATTTTCTATGTGCCGTTTTCTATCTTTACCAACATTACAATAGAATGGCAATTAAATGGATTTTAAATCGAACACTTTTAAAGGTTACCTGTTTGCACTGATTGCAACTGTGGCCTATTCAAATGTGTACATTTTCAGTAAAGCTGCCATGGAAGTTTTTCCACTGGCTCAGTTCGGAAGTATTTGGTATCTACTGGTGACCATAGCCTGTTTGTTATTTGCCATTTTCAACAAAAAAATTAGCCAGATCAAACACCTGACCAAGAAACAAATACGTGTTTTATTAACTCTGGGATTTCTCGAAATATTCACCACTACCCTCTTCTACCTTTCCATTCATATTATCCCTGATCCGGCCGTTACCGGTTTTCTCGGAAATATGTATCCGGTCATGGTCATGCTTGGAGGAATCTTTATTTTGAATGAACGATTTGGCCCCATTGAAGTCTTTGGCGGTTTTATGGCACTTTCCGGAGCTTTTGTTATCAGTTATACCGGAGGGACAACACTTCAAACTATTTTTATTAAAGGAACAGGAATTGTATTTCTGAACGCCATTTTTGCCACAACAGCCACACTGATTGTAAAGAAGTATGTTCGGGAAATCAGTCCGGAAATTCTGAACCTGAACCGTTCGGTTTGGATGCTTTTATTTTCAGGAATCATGTTTTTTGCATTGGGAGAATCTGCTGCGTATTCAGTACCTGCACTAAGAAATACAGTAATGGGAGCCCTGCTTGAGTTCACTGCTATTTTAACCGTTTATTATTCATTCCATTATATCGAAGCCTCACGATCGTCTATTGTTCAGAGTTTAAAAGGCATTTTTGTTTTGTTCGGGGCATTTTTATTTTTCCATACTTTGCCGGCTAAACACCAGCTTATTGGCGGAATGATCACCGTTATCGGAATCTTAATTATGACACTGGCACAGGCCGGAATATTCTGTAAAACATATCGAAACTGAATTATCAGTTAAAAAACTAAAAATTTAGTTTAATTCCCTTCTATTTTCATCATAATTTCTGATCTTACTGAAGATTATGTGTCAAGGCATAATTTTAGTTAAACATAAACCATAACACGAAAAATATTTCCATGAAACGAAAAACCTGGCTAATTGCAATCATTACAATTTCAGTCTTATTTATTGTGTATTTAGTTTTTCCGGTTTAAAAAATCGTTCGCCCGAAATCGCAGTTACCGTTCAAAAAGGTCCCTTTGAAATTCTGGTTTATTCCAGCGGCCAGCTTGAAGCACAAAACTCAGAAAACATTTTAGTTCCTAATCAATTGCAAGACAGAGAGCTACGCATCTATGAAATCAATATTACCGATCTGGTTGAAGAAGGGACAGTAGTTGATTCGGGTGATTATGTCGCCACACTCGACCAGAAAACTGTTGAAGAAGTTCTGAACACTTCTAAGAAAGAACTGAAAACAGCCATCAATGAATTTGATGATGCAAAAATGGATTCTAACCTTACTTTAAGCACTGTGAGCGATGAAATTATTAATGCACGTGAAGAAGTGGAAGAATACCAGATTGTATTGGATGAATCGGGATATGAATCACCTTCTGTAATTCGCAAAGCAGAAATGGATCTGGATAAAGCTCACCGAAAACTCGAACAGGGGAAAAACACTGCGAATGATGGAGCAGAAAAGGCGCGATCTTGAATTAAAACGCCTGGAACTAAAAATGAAGATTCAACGCATTGAACTATAATTTAATGAATATTCCGAACACGACCGGTTACTGAAAGAAGGAATGATGGCTTGCCGGGTAATGGCACCCAAAGATGGAATTGTACTCTATGCAAAGCAGTGGAATGGGATGAAACTACGTGTTGGAGACAATATTGATATTTGGAGACCAGCCATTGCAACACTGCCTGATATGACAATACCGCTCTATGAAACATACGTGTAGGAAATCGATATCACAAAAATTACTCCCGGCGGCAAAGCTTGCCGCAGTATGCGCTCGCCGGAATTCAACAAAAAAAGAGGCCTCCAAAAGGAAGCCTCTTCGTATTTTATCAACAGTGTACTAGTTTACTTCTGAGTTATAATCAGATTCTGCCAATGGAATCTTCCAGGTCCATGCATTAAATTCAGACGGACCAATTGTTTTTGCCATATTCGTATGGAAATTACCACCGTTGGCAATACTTTTGCGTTCAATTGATTTTCCCCATCGTTTGTAGTCAAACCAATCAAATCCTTCACCCCACAGCTCTAATCCACGATAAGTCACGATTTCTTCAAATAAATCCTCACCTGTCTTAGTACATGTATAGTTAGGATCTCTTCCACTATCTGCATTCAACTCAACCAATGCAGTTTGAGCATTTTCTTCCTGACTAAGTCTGTAGTAACATTCAGCTTCAATTAAGTACATTTCAGATGTACGTATATGTACAGTATTTCCAACACCAGGTGCATCAAAACTACCTATTTTGCAATGCTCATACAGATACACATAGCCATTAGCCGAATGTTCGTAAGGGAAATTAGCAGCAATGTAATCTCTGATTTCATTTGCAAAAGTTGTATTTACAACGATATCATACGACTGGTTTACATTTGAAGGATTTGTTACATCCCAATTCTGTGAGAAATAATCATTGTCATACTCAGGAGTATTTGGATCCTGGTCAGCCCACAATCCGGGATGTATAAATAAATCTTTGCGCATGTCAGTTGCAGGAATTTTATCCAGTAACTCTTTGCTAATACATGAGCGGTACGTACGTCCTGCAGAAGAGTTTGCACTGTAAGAAATATACGCCTGATAGCTGTAGTAATACAATGTTTCATCAGATGCTCCGTAACTGTACCAGATCCATTCGCTTGTTGGATCAGCAAATCCACTGTTTACATAATCTGAGTTTGACATTAAATCAAAACCTTCGCGAGCCAGTTTAGCATTGCTTAAAGCCGTAGCATAATCTTCCCTGCTTAACGCAGCCCTGGCGTAAATAGCATAAGCGACATTAATATCAGGGTCGTAACCATTGTTTCTGCTTTCGCCCGATGCTTTGTACAAGGCAATTGCATCATCCAGATCTTTATAAATTTGTTCGTAAACCTGCTTAGAAGTAGAAAGAGGCAAATCTTCACTGTCACTGCTTAGGCGAAGAACAACTCCCGGAGTTTCACCTTGTGTGTCCTTCCAACGTTGCGCATATAATTGAATTAACATTGTGTATGAATGGGCCCTAAATGTTAACGCTTGTGCTTTAACAAATTGTTTCCGGGTTTCAGTACCTTCTGCAGCATCAATGTTCTCAATAATCATGTTGGCATTCGAAATTAACCGGTAATAATAATGCCAGGGATAATTATTATATCTCGATGAAGTTTGTTCGTGATATTCCTGGTTGAAAATTACTGACCATCCCGTCATATAAGGTTTCGAAAAGTTATTTCCGGGATATTCTCCATAATACAGTTTAATAGTGCCCTCACCATTAAATCCTTGCCCATAATCATCACCGAACTGTTTAACCATGAGCTTATTAATTCCATTGATAGCGCCTTCTGCAAGTTCAACAGTAGAAAAAACTGTAGAAGTACTCGCACTCGAAGTTGGAGTAGTATCAAGATAATTGTCTGTACATGACTGCATCATTGCAGCGAATGCCAGAAATCCTATAAAGTATTTAAAATAATTTTTCATCTTAATTTTCATTTTAAAATTACAACTTAATGTCGACACCAAGCGAGAATACGCGAGCTGTTACGAAAGTTCTGTCAGATCCCCCACTAAAGTTATATTGAGGGTTCAATCCCTGGATTGCAGTAAATGTAGCCAGGTTTTCAACTCCTAAACGAACGCTTAAAGCACTAATATCCATTTTCTGGACATATTTCTTTGGCAAATTATAGCTTACGTTGATGTTTTTTATTACCAGGTACGAAGCATCATGTAACCACCTGTCACTCATGTCATTAAAATAAGTACTGTAATACATATCAACACGTGGGATACCATTTGGATCAATTCTGTTTGCTGAAGTTTCGGTAACGCCGGCAGGTACGGCACTCCATGCATTTGCCAGGTCTTTATGAATAGCGTTTGCGCCACTGGAAGAAACAGACATCAGATTCCGGTATGAACTATCGTACAATTTGCCTCCTATCGAATAGGTAACAAGCGCACTAAAAGTGAAGTTTTTGTATGTTAAACCGGTATTAACACTACCGTAAACATCAGGAAGAGCACTACCACTCCAGTCTCTTTTGGCGTAGGTTGTATTTATTGTGTAGTAATTACCATTAACTTCTCTAACCCAGTCTGCATCAATGGCTGTTCTTTCTTCTTCAGGATTTGTAGACTCAACATAATACTTTTCATCATCAATCAACAATAGTGCATCACCATTCATCTGATCAACTCCTGCGAATTTATAAAGCCAAAATTCGTAAATGCTTTTTCCTTCTGAATATTTGTAATTCCCATTCAAAATATCTTCATGATCAGGCAATTTGATGAGTTTGTTTTTAAGGAAAGTTGCATCTGCTCCAATATTCCAGGTAAGATCACCTTTATTAATTACATCTACATCAAAAGCAAGTTCAAGTCCTTTATTCGAAAGGGTTCCGATATTCCTCGTAATGGTTGCACCATCAGCCTTATCGCTTGTAGCTCCATTTGATAGAGGTAAAACAACATCAAACAACAGGTCTTTAGAACGTTTATCAAAATAATCGATACTAAAATTCATGCGATTAAATAAGCGTCCTTCAAGTGCAATATCAAGAGTTGTAGTAGTTTCCCACTTTAAGTCTTTATTCTCAAGGTTGTTACGGTAATATGCTCCTTCATTACCATTCTGGTTAATGTAATACAAAGCCATATATCCGTAATTTCCTGCTCCTGCATCGTTACCAACTTCACCGTATGATGCCCTAAATCTCATGTTATTAACCCAAGTCAGTTGCTTCATGAAGTTTTCTTTTGAAATACTCCAGCTTGCTCCTGCACTATAAAAGTTACCCCAACGGCTGGAACTATCAAAACGAGAACTTCCATCCCTACGAATTGAAGCATCCACGAAATATTTCTCATCATAATTATAACGTACACGTCCCAAATAACTCTCGGTTTTATAGGTTACATTATAACCGTCCATTGAAGTCATGTTGGAAAAGTTACTATTTTCAATAATCCCTTTAACCTTAATCCCTGTGTTAGCAGTATAGTTATAAGCGTATTTATAATCATAATTCTCGTGGCCAGCTAATACATCAATGTTATGAGCACTGAAACTTTTTCTCCAGTATAATTGCTGTTGTAAAGTGAACGTATCATACAAATAATACTCATTATACAAACGACCATTACTACCGGCGCCGTCACCAACTTCAGGGTTATTGTAATTCTTATATTTTGAATTAACTACACTTTTGTCACCACGAAGAGTGAAATCAAAGTCCTTCAAGAATGAAATCGTAACAAACGCCTGAGTTTTTAAATTTGAACGATAGTTTCTATTCATATCGTTTTCAAGTTCATAAACGATATGTCTGTTGCTCAAATAAGTTGAAGTTAAATCATACTGAGGATTACCATTTGCATCTAACTGATAACTACCATCCTCATTATGAAGATAGACCGGATAAACCGGCGCCATATGCCGTGAAGCATTAAACGGATTTATGTAATAAGTTCCGGTTGCATTATCCGCGTAGTTTGAACTTGCCGTTGTTGCTGAAAGATTAATTCCACTTTTGAACCATTTATTGGGAGTATAATTTGCATTCATTCGTCCCGTAAAGCGTTCAATATTAGAAGTAATCGTATAACCTTCTTCATTCAAATATCCCAACGAAGTATAGAAGTTATATTTCTCTGTTGAAGCATCTGCACTAAAGTTGTATTCCTGACGAGTTCCTGTGCGCTCTAAATACTTACTCCAATCCAAATCATTGTATCCTGATAAAACCTGCGCACCACTAACAAGTTTCCCGTTAGAATCATAAAGCGCATTATTCGCTTTATTATAAATATTTCTTTTGATAACATCAGCAACAACATTTTCAGAAGAATATGCGGCAGCATCCACCTCATTATAATCCAATGAAGAAACGGCAAAATTCTTATATCCGGTCCACATTGTTTCCATCCACTCATTCGGAGCCATACGGTCAAACTCTTTAATACCTCTGGAGAAAGTTCCGTAATTTGCACTACCGTTTATATTAAGGTTACCGCTTTTCCCTTTTTTGGTGGTTATAATAATTACACCATTTGAAGCTCTGTTTCCATAAAGAGCAGCAGACGCAGCATCTTTCAAAACAGTCATTGATTCAATATCCTGAGGGTTCAAATCTGAAATTCTTCCTGTATAAGCAACTCCGTCTACAACATACAAAGGAGCATTCGAACCATTAACAGATGTGAAACCACGTATTCGAATTTCAGGGTCGTTACCAGGCTCACCATAAGTGTTGTTTACCTGAACTCCCGGAGATTTACCTTCCAAAACGCTAGCAGCGCTCGATAAGTTACGTGTTTCAATATCTTTCGCATCAACTGATGAAATAGCGCCCGTAATAGCCTCACGTTTTGCCGTTCCGTATGCTACAACTACTACCTCATCCAAACCAAGTACGTCAGATTCCATAGATACGTTTACAACCGCCCCTTTAATAGGTACATCAATAGTCTTAAGACCTACGAAAGAGAAAGTTAAAATTTCCGCGTCTGCGGGAGCCTGAAGTTCATAATGACCATCAATATTGGTAATTGTACCAATGGTCGTCCCTTTCACCAACACAGATACACCGGGAATAGAAGTACCATCTTCGGCGCTTGTTACCGTTCCCGAAATGTTTTTTGTCTGTGCATTTGCAAAATGTACCCCGATTAATAAAGTACATAAAATTAGCAGCGCTAGTTTTTTCATAGACTTTTAAATTTTAGTAATTAAAACCCCGCAACCAGAATCACAAATCGTGTGTAAAAAACTTGCAACTCCAGCTTGCGTTTCTCACATTTAGTATAAAATATATAGATTTACTATCTACTCACATAAATCAGATCTCTTCCCCTCTTAGAGAATCCGCGA
The DNA here is from genome assembly GCA_035399765.1 of Draconibacterium sp. Taxonomy (GTDB): domain Bacteria; phylum Bacteroidota; class Bacteroidia; order Bacteroidales; family Prolixibacteraceae; genus Draconibacterium. The sequence goes on from DAOPJR010000027.1 coordinate 14,970, forward strand.
CAAAATAAACATTTTTTAACTTTTTTGACATTTTATTGATAAAATTGTTCAAAAAATATGCTGCGAATTTATCTTCTTTGCTTAAAGGATCTGTTTTCACATTGTAGTCTTAAGTAAATATTTAACGAACTTAGAACACTTATGATATTAAATGTCAAGCCAGATATCTATTTCTTTAATCCTACGTGCGAATATGCTGTTGGTAACGGATCGCCAAATTGGCAGGCAAATCGGCTTTTACAACAGATGGAAGCTGATCTCGACCTGTTGCCAATGCTTTTTGCAACATCAAAAGATGCTGTTCTTGTTGAAAATATTCCTTCACTTCAACACCTGGAACTTTTTCAGAAGCTTGGAATTCAAATTCCGGAATTTATCTTGAAAAAAGAAGCTTTTCTCAATTCTGTTGTATTGTCAAGAAGTTGGAATTCGGTGAAACCCTGGGGGTGGAGTCCGGCTGCGCATAAATTACTAACTCCATTTAAAAAATACTGTTCTGAAGACTTTAAGAAATCACCTGTTTTTAATTGGAGAGATGAATACCGGGAGTTGTATTCAAAAAAGTTTAGCCTGGGAATACTAAAGCGTTTGTTACTCGAATTTCCCAATGAAAATTTTATCGATAAAGATCAAACGGCATCGGTATGCTACCAAAAAGAAGACGTTGAGAAGCTAATTGCCAAATGGAATAACCTGATGATAAAAGCTCCGTGGAGCAGTTCCGGGCGGGGATTACAACCTATTACCAAAACGCCGGTTCATCCGAAAGTATGGGAAAAGTTGCTGGGAATCATCAAAGAACAAGGATATGCGATGGCGGAACCCTTGCTGAATAAAAAGCTGGATATTGCTTTTCAATTCAAGGCGGAAAAGCAAAAAATATTTTTTGTTGGAATTAGCAATTTCAAAGCAGATTCCAACGGACGTTACCTGGGCAATCATTTAAATGGCCTGCCCGACTCTATCGATCCCGATGTTCTTACGTTTGCTCAATTTGTTCCCCAGATTATTGTGGAGCCACTGATTCATGTTCTGGAATCAAGCGACATTGCCCGTAATTATGAAGGATATTTTGGAGTGGATGCTCTAATTTATGAAGATCAAATTGGAAAGCTGAAAATCAATCCCTGTCTTGAAATTAATTTACGTTACAATATGGGACTTCTTTCCATTTATCTTGAACAACTTTTAGTTCCCGGAGTAAAAGGATTGTATAAAACCTGGTACGAACCCGGCAAAATGTATATCGATTTCAAAAATGAAATGGAACAAAAACATCCGGTCAGATTAAAAGGACGTCGTTTGGAATCTGGTTTTCTTTCTTTAACCGATCCTGGACCCGACAGTCTGTTTGGAGCTTATCTTTTGATTTAATACAAGAAGACAACTCCAATATTTTCCACTCCCCAACATCCTGTTTTCTACTTCCGTTTTTCCATAATTTTCTTACCTTTAGAAATGACTAAACCAAATGAAATGGAACAGGAAGAATCTCCGAAAAAGAAAAAGCTGGGTAATAAATTTTACGAGCACGAACTTACCAAACTGCAAATCGAGCTGGTAAAACTCCAGGAGTGGATAAAAGCAAATGGATTGAAAGTGGTAGTCATTTTCGAAGGCCGCGATGCAGCCGGAAAAGGAGGAACTATTGCCCGGATTACACAATATCTGAATCCAAGAATTTGCCGGGTAGTTGCGTTAGGTACCCCAACCGAACGGGAAAAGGCACAATGGTACTTTCAACGTTACGTTCCTCATTTACCAGCTGCCGGAGAAATGGTATTATTCGACCGAAGCTGGTACAACCGTGCCGGTGTCGAAAAAGTGATGGGCTTTTGTACCAACGATGAATACTGGGAATTTCTTCGTTCCTGTCCCAACTTCGAGCGCATGCTGATCCGTTCGGGAATCATCCTTATCAAGTATTGGTTTTCAGTAAGTGAGGATGAACAGGAAAAACGTTTTCGTTCGCGAATGAGCGACCCAACACGACGCTGGAAACTAAGCCCGATGGATGTTAAATCGATGGAGCTTTTTGTAGAATATTCAAAAGCAAAAGATGACATGTTTGCTTATACCGATACCAAAATTAGTCCATGGTGGGTAGTTGATGCTGATGATAAAAAAAAGGCCCGGCTGAATTGTATTCATCATTTACTTTCGATGATTCCCTACAAAGAACTCGAACCCAAAGAAATTACTCTTCCTGAACGAAAGGAAAGCAAAGGTTATGTAAGACCTCCGATGGACGAAATGACTTTTGTCCCCAGCAAATACTGATCAACTTAGGTAATTAATTTTCGCGGGTTTGTGTCATATCGAACAAATGTGTTGCCTGTTCGCCAAGAAAACCGGTAAAAAGTTTACGGACACCGTTTTCTTCGATAAAACCCCGTTCAGCCAACTCGTAATAGGCATAAGTCCAGTGTATCGTTTCAAGTTCTTCTTCTCCCATTACCTCAACGTCTTCTTTTACTGCTTGTGTGGCCGATTGTTGTAACTTACTTCCTTTTACACCTTCAATCGTATCTTTCATCGGTATTCCGGCTGCCTCCAAACCTTTGCAGGTGGTTTCCAAATCAGGCCATTCCTTTACATCCTGGTAATTGATGAAAGCAGTAAAATGGTTCACTGAATTTCCATGAAGTAAAGTCCAGGCAGCATACTGCGAAACATCGTTAATCTTTAACACATCCTCCTTGCGGGGAGCATGCCAGGGTCTTCTGAAATATTGAGCCAGATCAGTAACCAATGCCTCGGATGCAATCTTAGGCATATGTCCGTCCTTTTTAAGAAGAGAGAGCAACTCAAGGCTTTTATCCGAAATCAAATAGGGTGTATCAACAACAGTATCATGAACTATTTGCTGTGCCCAGTTGGGAAGTTGATCCACTTCCAATTGGCTTACAAAAATTTTGGGGAAAGTTTCATCAGGATGTTCAAAATGAATGGCAGTAAGTTGTTTCTTTTTAAAGTGATAAGTCTCAACGGGTTTATATTCAAGATAATTTAAAATGTGTTTGATAGCCCTTATTCCTTCAGGTTGTTCTCCGGTATGCGTATTAAATGTCCGAAAGGCAATATGATCATTTACCACTCTTCCTCGTTTTTCCATTACGAGTTCCATGTATTTCTTGGCATACGAAACTCTTGATATATACTCTCTCCATAATTGCTCCAGTAAAAGAGCTGCAATTTCTTTTGTGCTGAATTTCATACTGTCATTTATTAAGTCGACAAAACCAATGAACTGATCTCTTCTTCAAATGCTAATCGAGAATGCCAGGTTGTGCCTACATATAAGTTATTTCTGTAAAGTTAAACAGCAAAACCCACCTCTTAGTTACCAAAAAGTGAATGTTTAAGAATATTGTTTTAATCGAAAAAACTTTGTAAATGATTACGAGTATTGCTTTGAAGTTTTCATAAACTGCAACACTTCTTTTTTATCAAAGTAAGTAGTAGCACCTGTTTTTGTTGTATTGAACGCACCAGCTGCATTACCGAAGCTCAGTGATTTCTGAAGACTTTCACCGTTTAGGTAATAATGCAAAAAGCCAGCTGAGAAAGCCATTCCAGAACCGATATTATCTACCATCTCGATTTTATAAGCCGGTTCCAGAAAAATGCCCTGTTCTTTGTGATAAGCCAAAACACCACTGTTTCCACGGGTTACTATCACCAAATCAATGGCATATTTACATGATATAGTTTTGGCAAATTGATCTGTATCTGCATATTCAATTTTCAATTTACTGGCCAAAAAATCAATTTCCTTTTCCTTTATTCGAACGATATGCGAAGAAGAAAGAAAATTCACTACTACATTCACATCGAAAAAATGTTCAAAAAGTTTCAGGTCGAAAAAATGGATAGAATCCGGCGATTCTTTGATCAGTTCGCTGATTGTGTTTTTAGAAATACCATATCGCTGTGGAAGCAAACCAAAAAACAAACAGTCTGCATCGCGTACCAGTTTCAACGATTCCGGCGTGAATTCAATATGATCGAAAGCCACATCCTCTTTTACTTTGTAACGGCTTTCACCATTTTCATCAAACGTTACATGGACCTCCCCGGTAGGAAATTCTGTATCAATTTGCACGTTTTCATCGGATATCCCCAGTGTTCTCAGGTGTTCAAGAGCTTCGACCCCCAACTCATCATCACCAACGCGTGAAAGCAAATGACCTTCTTCACCAAAAGAATTGGAACGGAAAACAAGATTAGAAGGCGTTCCCCCAAGCACTTTGCCATTTGGCAAAACATCCCAGACAATTTCTCCGAATGCTACTATCTTTTTCCCCATCTCTCTAAAATATCAGGCAAAAATAATCATATTTAGATGCATTCAAAGTTCTACGACAATAGAATTTAAAGAAGTTTTGAGAGTGATTTGCAACAAAACAATTTTAGAATTAAAGCGTTAGATAATGTCGAATGAATTATCTGGCTCACCTTTATTTGTCAGGCGATTCGGAAAAGTTGCTGGTTGGTAATTTCATTGGCGACTATGTGAAAGGGAATCGTTATCTGCAATACCACAACGAAATTGCAAAAGGGATTATCCTGCACCGACACATCGACACATTTACTGATCAACACCCAAGACATTTGGAAGCCAAGCGTTTTTTCAGAAACGATTTTGGACATTATGCAGGGATTTTGGTTGATTTTACTTATGATCATTTTTTGGCAAGCAACTGGGATGAATATTCCAATGTAAGTTTACGTTGGTTCGCCAAACATGTACATTCAGTCCTGCTATCACATTTTACCGAATTGCCATTACGCGTGCAAGGATTTTTACCTTTCCTGATACAGCATAAACGTCTGGAATCGTATGCAACAATCGATGGGATTATCCAATCCATTCAGATTATGGGGAAATATTCTTCTCTCCCTTCCAAATCAGAAATAGCCAGAAAAATTCTGCTTGATAATTACAATGAGCTGAATTCAAATTTCAAACAGTTCATGAATGAAGCCATTTCTTTTGTAAAAAATGAGTTCACTATTGATTTAAACAGACATTCCTAAAATAAAAATGCCCGGAAACCCGGGCGGTATATTTTTATGCGAGCATCTCAAGATATGACTGTTCGTAAAAGAAATCGGTTTTTCCAAACGCAGGTTCAAGATCATTAAACCACACCGCATTGGGGTCAAACTTCGCAAAAAACGGTTTGCCCACCCATGCAGGGTCGCGCCCCTGAAGAAAATTCAATACAAATACTTTTTCACGATTAACTTCCGATACTCCAACAATCTGAACTTTGCCAGGGCTGCATGACATGCTTGGTCCTTTTACCGTTCGGGCAATTCCGCTTACCTGGTTATACGCACTTCTGTAAATCTGCCAAGCCCGGTTGAGCGTAACCGCAAAATAGTCCTGTGCGCCCGTATCGCGGGCAATAAACATGTAGTAAGGAATAATTCCCATACTTACTTGCTCTTTCCAGTTTTCAGCCCAAATATCCGAACGATCATTAATATGTTTAAGTAAGGGCGACTGCGATCTGATTTGTACTCCTGCATTCAACAAACGGTTCACTGCTTCCTTTACTGAAGGAGTTTTCAACTCTCCCGGATGATTAAAATGAGCCATCAATGCCACATTGATTCCTCTTTTCTTTACCTTTTCAAAAAGACGAAGTAAGTCATCGGCATCTTCATCAGTCGTATACCGGTAAGGCCAGTAAGTAAGCGATTTGGTTCCTATTCTGATATTTCTAAGGTTTGGTATATCTGCCTCAAGTAGTGCATTGAAATACTGCTCGAAGAATTTTGTCTTCATTACCGCCGGATCGCCACCAGTAAAAAGTACATCTGTAATAAAAGGATTTGCTTTCAGGTATTCAACCAATTGGTCAGCTTCTTTCATTGCAAATTTAAATTCGTTGAGTGCAAACTGCGGCCAGCGGAAACAAAAGGTGCAATAGGCATGACAGGTTTGACCCTGTGTGGGAAAAAACAACATGATTTCGCGATACTTATGTTGAATTCCGTTCAGTCGTTTACCATTGAATTCAGGAACATTACTCTCCTGACTTGCCGGATTCGGATTCAGCTTCATCCGTATTTTTCTTACTTCAGCCTGAATTTCGACACGAGTTGCATTTTGTTTTATCAAAGAAGCAACTTTTTTAAAATCAGTCTCCTCGAGCATTTCACGTTGGGGAAAGTTTAATATGAAAAAAGGATCTTTTTTGAAATTCGACCAGTCGATTAATTCATCAACTACATAGTTATCCGTTTTAAAAGGTAGCACTGTGCCTACTACCTGAATTTCCAGTTTTTCTTCCTCTGTAAGAAACTGTATTTGTGGTATTTCCCTGAAATTTTGGAGGGAATAAGGTTTGTACATCATCTCATTAATTTTTTAATGGGATAAGACACCCTAAAGCGCCAAAATCCCGAACACACAAAAAGTATCCGTTTACATAAAAATTAAGTGGTTCTTTTTCCCATAGGATTTATAAAGAACTGTTAATTTGTAATAAGTCTGTTTGCTGGATAAAAATTTATAAAATTCTCACCGATTTCTTAAAGCCGTACGAAGGTACTAAAAATAAGGGAAAGTGCCAATTTAAAAGCCTTTGCTACACATTCCGGCTATCTCTGAAGTTCTCCAAACGACTGGCATCAAGCCTGATAAAAATGAAAAGTAAAATGGTGAACGACCAAAGCGATGATCCGCCATAACTAAAAAAAGGCAAAGGAATTCCGATCACCGGCATAATTCCGATAGTCATCCCAATATTAACCGCAAAATGGAAAAATAAAATTACCGCTACTGAATATCCGTAAATTCGGGAAAAAACGGATCGTTGTCGTTCAGCCAACAAAACCAGTCGTATAAATAAGACTATAAATAAAACGATAACCAGGGTTGTACCGGCAAATCCCCATTCTTCTCCTACGGTGCAAAAAATAAAATCAGTATCCTGTTCGGGCACGAAATTAAACTTGGTTTGCGTTCCATTTAAATAACCTTTGCCCCACATTCCTCCTGAACCGATGGCAATTTTACTCTGATTAACGTGATAACCTGCTCCGTACGGATTTGATTCTATCCCGAGCAACTCGTTAATACGAACCTGCTGATGTGGCTCCATCAGGTTATTAAATGCGTAATCCACCGAAATAGTAAATAATACAGCCCCTATAAAGAAAAGCGATATGATGGTATAATTCCGTATTCTTTTCCTTAATGAGTATATAAGCACGATTATTGCGCCGAGCAGAGAACCTGTTATCATCATATCTGCCATTTCATATTTGCTCCCCAGCACCACATTAGCAAGCAGTACCAGTGCAACAGATATGATAAAATATATGGCAATCCGGATAAACTGATTGATTTTTGGATTCAGGATCAGGTACATTAAAAGCGCTGCAATGATCAAAATAAGGATCAAAGTAAAATTGGATACGATGAGTGCCAGAACAAATAAAACGGCTATTAAGGTTCCAAGAAAAAGGAATAATCCGGATAATCCTTCGCGAAAAAGCACCAGAACAAAAGCAAAATAAACCAAAGCCGATCCGGTATCGTTCTGAAGTATAATAAAAGCTGCCGGAGTAAAAATGATCAGGGCTATCATCAAAAGTGATTTCAATCTTTTAATTGAAAAATCAAAAGTACTCATGTAGCGGGCCAGTGCCAAACCCGTAGCAAATTTTGCAAATTCAGCCGGTTGCAACCGCACCCCACCAATTGAAAACCAGGATGTTGCTCCATTAATCTCTTTTCCAATTACCAGCACCAACAATAATAAAAAAATAGTAATTCCATAAAAAATATAGGAAAAGAACACATAGAAATTGGTTTCAATAATCATAATCACAAAAGCGATCAGCAAAGCTGCACCAATCCAGATCAGCTGCTTTCCATAACGTTGAGTAACGTCCAGAATGCTTTGGTGGTTAGCATCGTAAACAGCTGCATAGATATTTAGCCAACCCATAAAAATGAGAAGCAAATACAGTCCAACTGTAATCCAGTCGATATTTGCCCATATGTTATTCCTCTGAGCCACTTGTAATTACAATTTTATTTGGATCCAAAAGATTCGAATTCAGCATATGCCTTTCTACAGTCAGCCGGTTATTGGCAATGGTGTCGTTTAGATATTTCTCGATTAGCAAACCTGCTATTGGAGCTGCATAACTGGCTCCCCATTTGCTATTTTCAACATATACGAAAATCGCAATTTTCGGATTCTCCCTGGGAGCAAAAGCTTCGAAAGCGCCGTGATCGATCCCCTGGTTATTTTGTATGGTTCCCGTTTTTCCACAATACTCTAACCCCGGGATATAATATGCTCCCTTAATAACCATACTCATACCGCTAATAATCGGGTCAAAATACTTTTCATCAATTTCGACATTATGCTTTTGTTTGTATGAACTGCGGATTGTATCACCTTCAATAGCTTTTACAACATGTGGTTCGTAATAAAATCCTCTATTGGCAACAATTGCTGCCACGTTTGCCATTTGTAGCGGAGTAGCACCAAGCTCACCTTGTCCGATAGCCAGCGATCGCACCGTAGAAGCAGTCCAATGGCCTTTTCCATAAACCCGATTATAATAGTCTTCAGTAGGCAGATCGCCTTTAAGAGAATTGGCAAAATCATCGCTCAAAATTGTTCCTAAACCGAAATTCTGCACATAATGCCGCCATTTGACAAAACCTTCCGCTGAAGTTTTTGCTTTTCCGATTATATTACGAAATGTGTTCCACATAAACGGATTACAGGAACCACTGATAGCCCCAACCACATTAATTGTCCCGTGATCATGCGTGCAACGAAGAGGAGTTGAGGCTTGCCCGTAGCATGTAAACAAAGTACTGGTGGTAATTGCCTGCTCCTGTAAGCCAATTAAAGCGTTAATGGTTTTAAAAGTTGATCCGGGTGGATATTTTGCCTGCAAAGCACGATTAAATAATGGTTTCAGAGTATCAGCCAGCAATTCGGCATAATTCTTACCACGAACCCGACCAACCAGCAATCCCGGATCGTAAAGCGGAGCGCTCAACATGGCTAGTACCTCACCAGTTGACGGTTCAATTGCAACAACTGCTCCTTTCTTATTACGGAAAAGTTTCTCTGCATACTTCTGTAAATCCAGATCAATAGTGGTTGTCAGGTTACTCCCGATTTGTGCCGGAGTATCTTCGCGTCCATTACGGTAACTTCCCTGAATACGGTTGTGTACATCAACCAGGTTTTTCTTAACTCCTTTCGTTCCCCGTAACTGATTCTCATAGGTCTTTTCAATTCCACTAATACCGACATAGTCGCCCGACTTATAATACGAATCCTTTTCAATGTCCGAAGCAGTAACTTCACCAACATATCCCAAAGCATGTGCTGCCACAGGTTCGGTATACTCACGTAAAGTTCTGGTTTGAGAATGAAAGCCTTCGAATTTATAGAGCTGTTCCTGTAGGATTGCATAATTTTCAGGCGAAATTTGTTTCACCAAAATAGAAGGTTTGTACCACGAGTATGCTTTCGCTTTCCGGATTCCTTCTTCCAGTTCCAAACGCGTGATATCGAGCAAAGAACAAAATAAAGTGGTATCAAATTGTTTTACTTCCCGGGGAGTGATCAGAAGGTCGTAGGCCGTTTTATTATAAACCATCAGTTTCCCGTTACGGTCGTAAATAAGTCCGCGTGCAGGATACTGCACCACTTCACGCAAAACGTTATTGGTTGCGTATTGTTTATACGTAGAATCAAGTACTTGCAGCCGTAGAAGCTTTCCAATAAAAACCAGCGCCACAAGTACAAAAATCAATATGATAATGTAACTTCTCTTCGATAAATCGTTCACTTCTCAGTCCTCAATCTCTAAATACGATAAACTGACTTAAAACTATCACAAAAATTGAAAATAACGAACTTAAAATCGCTCGTAAAAAGGTATCAAAAAAATTATTCAGGGTAAAAACTTCGATATAGAAAAGTACCAGGTGATGAATACCCACCATAATGGTAGTATAACTCAGGAACCACAGAATTCCGGTCTGGGCCAGACCCGGGTATTCACTCATATCTTCTTCACGATTCGTAATCACCCGAATTACAGCCGGACGTAAATAGGCAATAAACACCGAAGCAAAACTATGTATACCCAAAGTATTCGAGAAAATATCGATGCTGATGCCGATAAGAAATGACAGCAATAATACAGCATAACGTGGAGCATTCAAGGGCAATAGCATGATGAACAGAACATAGATATAGGGATTGATATATCCGCTAAACTGAATCTGATTAAGAAACAGAACCTGCACTGCAACAAGTGTCACAAACATCAGGAAATATTTAATTACCGGATTCTGCATTCTCTGTCTCCCTTTTTAAATTTCGTATTTCATCAATTTTTGAATTCTCAATAATCTCCACATGAGTTACTGACTTGAAATCGGCAGATAACAAAACCTGAATCTGATAATAGTTTTCTCCTTCCGGTCGCGAGAGCGTTTCAACGGTTCCAATCAGAATTCCTTCCGGAAATACCGAAGAATAGCCACTTGTAACTACAGTATCGCCTTGTGTTAACTGAACATGGAATGGAATTTCATTCAATACAACTCTTTTATAATCCAGTCCATTCCACGCCAACGAACCATAATAACCACTTTTCTTTAATTTGGCTGATACACTCCATCGCGGATTTAAAATCGTCAGTCCCATCGAGTATGATTCTGAAACATTAGTTATGATTCCGATCACGCCTTTACTCGATATAATTCCCTGATCAGGTTTTACGCCATCTTTTCTTCCTTTGTTCAACGTAATGTAATTTTGCTGCTTATTTACCGAATTATTGATGACCCTTGCTGCGATATAATGGAAGGTTGAATCATTATTGAATACAGGTGAAACACTATCCATATGTGAAATTTCCAGCTGATCTATTTTATTACGAAGATCTGCATTCTCAGCGGTTAAATCGCTGTTTACTTTTGCCAGCCTGAAATATTGTACAACTCCACTATACCAACTGTAAATTGAGGCTGAAACAGCATTGGATGAGTTTAAAAAGCTGGCCCGTTGAAAGCTATTGTAATTGACAATAAAAACTACCGAAATCACTTCTAATAAAAGGAATAGAAGAAACGGATAGTTTTTAATCAATAATCGTAATAAACTTCGCATTTAGCTGTTACCTGTACTGTTATCGGATCAGGAACGAGAATTTTTCGACGTTTTTCAGAGCAATACCTGTACCGCGCACAACGGCCCGCAACGGATCTTCTGCAATGTGGAACGGGATTCCAATCTTGTCAGTCAATCGTTTGTCGAGGCCTTTAAGCAATGCCCCGCCACCGGCCAGCCAAATCCCTTTTGCCACAATGTCGGCATACAGTTCGGGCGGCGTTTGTTCCAGTGCACTTAGTACAGCTGTTTCTATTTTTGAGATCGATTTTTCGAGACAATGTGCAATTTCCTGGTATGAAACCGGAACTTCAATCGGAAGTGCTGTCATTTGGTTTGGCCCTTGTACTACATAATCTGAAGGTGGTTCCTGTAATTGTGACAAAGCCGATCCAACATGAATTTTTATTTCTTCGGCAGTACGCTCCCCGATTTTGATATTGTGCTGATGACGCATGTATTCCATAATGTCGGCAGTGAGATCGTCTCCTGCAATACGAATGGATTTGTTGGTTACAATACCACCCAGCGAAATAACCGCAATTTCAGTAGTACCTCCACCAATGTCAACTACCATGTTTCCTTCCGGCGCTTCCACATCCAGACCAATTCCGATAGCAGCAGCCAAAGGTTCGTAGATCATGTAAACTTCGCGGCCGCCGGCATGTTCTGATGAGTCACGTACCGCACGAATTTCCACTTCAGTGCTTCCAGAAGGGATACAAACCACCATTTTAAGCGCAGGTGAAAACAATTTTGGCTTTGGATTAATCATTTTAATCATCCCCCTGATCATCTGCTCTGCCGCATTAAAGTCTGCAATTACCCCGTCACGCAACGGACGGATTGTTTTCAGATTTGAATGCGTCTTCCCCTGCATTTGCCTGGCTTTTTCACCAATAGCGACCATTTTTTCTGTTTTCAGATCAATGGCCACAATCGACGGTTCATCTACCACAATTTTATCATTGTGAATGATAATGGTGTTTGCGGTACCAAGGTCAATTGCAATCTCCTGTGTTAAAAATGAAAATAATCCCATCAATTCTTCTATTTATCGTCCGGTTAAAGTTTGCTAAAGATAAAATTTTTATTAATGTCTGAAATGTCTTCTGCCCGTGAATGCCATTGCAATACCAAATTCATTGCAGGCTTCTATCACTTCTTCATCGCGGATACTACCGCCTGGTTCTATAATGTATTTCACTCCGTATTCGTTGGCAGCTTCAATACTGTCGCGGAACGGGAAAAAAGCATCTGAAATAAGAACAGAATTTTCAATATCCAATCCACCTTTCAATTCAAATCGTGGCATGGTCAGATAACGAAGACTATCGAGTCGGTTGGGCTGTCCCATCCCTGCTCCTGTTAACCAGAATGCACCGTTTTCGTTTTCGGTAACCACTGCAATCGCGTTACTTTTCAAATGTTTGCAAGCAACTGTTCCAAATTGAGCCAGGTTCATTTTTGAGCCTTCAAACTCTTTTTGGGTTACTGTTTTGAATTCGGTATCCAAACCTTCATCTTCGTCCTGTACCAACATCCCTCCGCTGATTGATCTGAAAAGTTTTTCTCCTGCAATGGCCTCCCGAATTGGTGTTACCAAAACGCGCAGATTTTTCTTTTTAGCAAGGATGTCCAATGCGCCATCAGTATATGCCGGGGCGATCAGAATTTCAACGAATTTGCTTCCAAACCATTTGGCTACTTCCTGAGTAACAGTATTGGTAAAACAAATAATACTACCATAAGCGCTAATCGGATCGCCGGCCCACGCCAATTCCAGCGATTCAAGTATATTCTCAGTAACTGCCAAACCGCAAGGATTTAAATGTTTGATCACAGAAACTGCTACTTTGTTTTTTAAATGCGTGACTGAATGATAGGCATCGCTGGCTGATTTCCAGGCCGCATCGGCGTCCAGCATGTTATTATATGAAAGAGCTTTCCCCTGCAATACTTGTGCATCGGCCAAAGAAACTTCTCCTTTTGAATTATTGAATTTATAGAAAGTGGCTGATTGATGTGGATTTTCGCCATAACGAAGTACCTGACCATCATTTAAACTAATCCTTTCTTTTGGATCGTCTTCTATACTGGCATTAAAATAACTGTAAATAGCTGCATCGTAATGCGAAGAAACGGCGAATGCACGAGATGCAAACCACTTGCGTTCTTCCACCGAAAATTCACCATTATTTTTTTCAAGATGACTCAAAAGCGGATCGTATTCCTTTTGCGACGGAACAATCACCACGTCTTTAAAATTCTTGGCAGCAGCACGAATCAGTGAAATTCCACCAATGTCAATTTTCTCAATAATATCCTGCTCTTCGGCTCCCGATGCAACCGTATCCTCAAAAGGATACAAATCAACAATTACCAGGTCGATTTCCGGAATCTCATATTCAGTTAACTGGCTAACATCTCCCTGGTTATCACGGCGTGAAAGAATCCCGCCAAAAACCTTGGGATGCAACGTTTTTACCCTTCCACCCAATATCGACGGATAACCGGTCAGACTTTCAACCGAGGTCACTTCCACATTTAACGACTCAATAAACGATTTTGTACCACCGGTACTTAAAATCTTCACTCCCAAGTCGTTCAGTTTATAAATGATCTTATCTAAATTTTCTTTGTGAAAGACTGAAACCAAAGCAGTCTTAATTTTTTTATTATCAGCCATTTATTGGATTTTTCGGATTCGCACGCAAAGATAAAAAAAACACTTAACATACTATAATAACACCGCTTTAAAAATAATATTATATGAGCGTAGAAATGGGGATGAAATTTGTAATCTTTTTTACATTTTCACACTAATTGATTAGCAGTTTGATTTCAGGATAATGGGTTACTTTGGAAACAAGTGCTATTTTTACCTAAAATTGGAAAGTAAGAATGTTATTTATCCGCTTAATTTTCGAAAGCCTCTCTTTTGCTTTTAATTCGTTAAAAGCGAATAAGCTTCGCACTTCCCTTTCTTTACTTGGAATTACCATCGGCATTTTCACCATCATTTCAGTTTTTACGGTCATCGATTCGCTGGAAGATTACATAAAGGATAGTCTTTCTTCTTTGGGTAGCGAAATGGTATATGTTATGCAAATGCCGTGGGGATTGGAAGAAGGTGAAACGGAATATCCCATGTGGAAATATATTAAACGGCCACTCGCAACTCCTGAGGAGACAGAAGAAATTATGCGTCGTGCAAATACTGTAGAAAATGCGGCTTTTCTTTTTACGCTTTCAAGAACCATACAGTCAGGTTCCGACAAATTGGAAAATGCGATTGTTTTACCAACTTCATACGGATTATTTGATGTTTGGAACCTGGAACTTAGCAAGGGACGGTATTTCAGCGAAATGGAAATGAAATCAGGCGCGCCTGTGGCGCTCATTGGCTACGAAATTTCGCAAAAGCTTTTTAAAGACATGAACCCGGTTGGGAGATCAATAAAAATACAAGGTCATAATTTCAGGATTATCGGAGTGTATAAAAAAACCGGGCAGGACATGTTTGGAACCAGTATGGACCGCTACGTTCACATTTCCGATGTCGCGGCTTACTCTTTGGCAGATATCCGTAATCGAAATTATGGCCAAACCATTTGTGTGAAAGCTAAATCGGGTATCGACAGTGATTATTTAATGGCAGAACTTGAAAACATATTGCGAACCATCCGTCGTTTGAAACCGTTGGAAGAAAACAACTTCGCCTTAAACAGGGCCAGCCAGTTATCCAGTAATTTTGACCAGCTTTTTATCATAATTAATTTTGCCGGAGCTATTATTGGCGGTTTTTCTATTCTGGTGGGAGGTTTCGGCATTGCCAATATCATGTTTGTTTCGGTGAAAGAACGTACAAAAATTATTGGTATTCAGAAATCGCTGGGAGCGAAACGCTATTTCATCCTTCTTCAATTTATTTTCGAAGCCATTGTATTGTCAGTAATCGGAGGAGTTTTTGGATTAATCTTGATTTTTATAGGTTCGCTCGTTGTTCATTATGTTGCAGATTTTAACATCATTCTAACCGCCGGTAATATTACCAAAGGATTATTGATATCCTCCGTAATCGGATTCCTGGCAGGTTTTCTGCCTGCACGGGCTGCTGCCAAACTTGATCCGGTTATTGCCATTAACTCGGTGTAATATCTTAATTGTTCATTTTCTTTTTAGGGATTGTAAAACACAAGCTGGTTCCGATATATGCAGCCGGTACATAAGAGCCAAAACTTAAAGGGAAACCGTCAAGATGGGTATTCATTTTTTCAATAGGATCCTTAAAGTTTATGTTGCGCGTACCAACAAAAAGCTTCATGGATGCTTTCTCAGAAAGTGCCCCCCATATTCCGAATTCAAAACCATGAAAAAAGTGTGCTTCACTATTCCCGGAAGCAGTTTTAGTTAGCTCTGATTCATATATTTTTAGCTCCCCTTTCATTTGAACTGAAGAACTCATTCCCCCATAGACATCTGCAAAAAGCTGAATTTTAATAACATTATTATCATCTCTCCAAAGCGGAAGATAACCACTAAGCTTTCCTTGAAACAGCCAGTAATCACCATTCATTTCGTCCAGACTAACATCATGAAAAACGCCGGGACTAACAGAATACTGAATTAGATTATAGTCGCGGAACCAACCATAACCACCACCCAACTCCAAACCAACAAAATGCAAGGGTTTCCATTCAAAAGCTAAAACTGCTCCTCCGTTTTGCTGATGCTTTTCATAACTCCATCCCAAAATATTCAGATTAATGCTGCTACGAAGAGCAGGTTCCTGGGCATTTGCGATAAAGAATAGTAAAATACCCAACTTTGACAGAAGGATCTTGCGGTAATTTGGAAGCATAACTATTTTAATATTTGTAAGTTTTTATTCAATTACTTGCGTGATATCTAATATCATACCAGATAAACAATAAATTATTTAAAAGCTTTATCCTCTAGGTGAGATGAAAAAATGCATTGACAATCCACAAATAAATAAATAGCCCCATCATATCATTCATAGTAGTAATAAAGGGCCCCGTTGCAAGCGCCGGATCTATTTTAAACCGATGCAAAATAAGAGGAATAACCGTACCAAATAAGGAGGCAAACAAAATCACTATGAAAAGTGAGATGGAAACCGAATAGGTCAGATACAGATTATCAGCTGTAAAATAATTATAGATAAATATCAGTATTGAAAATACGGTTGCCGTTAGCAGCGCGACCACAACATCTTTTAATAATTTCCGCAATGGAGACTCAATGTCTTTTACCCCGCTGGCAATTGTTTTTACTACAATGGATGACGACTGAACCCCCACATTACCCGCCATTGCAGCAATCAACGGAATAAAAAATGCGAGCTGAGTTACCTGATTTAACGAATTTCCGTGTGTGCGCAAAATGGTGGCACTCATAATTCCTCCCAGCATACCAACAAGCAACCAGGGAAAGCGTGCTTTTATCAGCAAACCAATACTGTCGCTCGATTCCACATCACCAGTAATACCCGAAACCATTTGATAGTCACGCTCGGCCTCTTCACGAACAATATCGATAATATCATCCCAGGTGATTCTTCCTTTCAGTCTTCCAATATCATCAACTACCGGAATTGCAACCAGGTCGTATTTATCCATGATCTCGGCGACTTCTTCCTGCCTCGTATCGGTTTGCACCATTTTTATATCCGAATTGTAAATGTTGGATACTTTTGTGTTGACATGATTTAGAATGAGCTTTTTCAACGAAAGAACACCTTTCAGCTTTCCCAGATTATCGGTCACATAAATATAAAAGATCTCATCAACCTCTTCTGCTTGTTTACCAATTTCCTTTAAGCAGGTTGCCACGTTCCAGTTCTCGTTCACCTTTACCAACTCCTTGGCCATGATACCCCCTGCTGTATCTTCGTCGTATTCCAGAAGATCAACAATATCGCCGGAATGTTCCTGGTCAACAATCTCGTTTAAAACCTCGCGCTGAAGATCTTCATCCAGTTCAGAAACAATATCAGCTGCGTCGTCCGAGTCCATGTGCTCGATAAACTTCGATGCAATCACTTCCGGAGGCAACACTCTCAGGAATCGTCTTCGGTCATCTTCGTCGATCTCAATTAAAACATCCGATGCCTTTTCACCGTCCAGCAAAAGGTAAATGTATTTTGCCTCTTCTATCGACAGGTCGTCCATCAACTCGGCAATATCTGCCGAATGAAGCTCGTCCATTATTTGAACAACTTCAGCCTGCCGATCGTTTTCTATCAGCTCTTTTAGCTGTTCAATATTTTCTTTGATCAATTCGAAGCTCATACTTTTTCTTTTTTGAGTTTTTCGATTGTACAAGTTAACAATATAAAATCGTTGACCGATAGTTGTTCCGGTCTTTTCTCTGCAAACTCCGGAGGTAATTCAACATCCAGATCACGCAATGAATTACGTAACATTTTCCGACGCTGATTAAAAGCAGCCTTCACTACTTTTATAAACAAATCTTCGTTGCAGGGTAACTCCTGAACCTGGTTTCGCCTTAACCGGATAACAGCTGATTTAACCTTTGGAGGCGGATTAAAAACACTTTCAGAAACAGTAAACAGGTATTCAATATCAAAAAATGCCTGTAACAAAACACTGGTTATCCCATAAACCTTTGTGCCATGTTTCGATGCAATCCGCTCAGCAACCTCCTTCTGAACCATGCCAATTGTCTCTGGAATCCGGTTTCTGAATTCCAGGATTCGAAAAAATATCTGTGAAGAAATATTGTAGGGAAAATTTCCGATTACACTGAAATTCCCGGTAAAACGTTTTGAAATATCAGCCTTCAGAAAATCTTCGGAATAAATATTTTTGAGAGAAGGGAAATGATTCTTTAGATATTCCACCGACTCGGTATCGATCTCGATCACATGCACTTCTAATTCAGGTCGTTGAAGCAAAAATTGAGTAAGAACACCCATTCCCGGGCCAATCTCCAGTACATCCGGAATATTAGCACCCAGGCTGTCAACAATTTTTTTTGCAATATTCAGATCGGTTAAAAAGTGCTGACCCAGGTTTTTTTTCGGCCTTACAAAATTCATTACCCTCAGGATCGTCCATTTTCAAATTGTACTAAATGATCTTTAAAATCTATGAAACAAATTTATATTTTTGCTTACTATAATTGATGGCAGTTTGCCAATCGCTTTCAAAAGTAGTAAATTTTTAAGGAGTATTACCGCACTCAAAAAGAAAGCTCAAAAAATAAGAGATTTGAAAAAGACAATCATTAAAATTCTAAAGTTCCTGGCCTTTTTTGCGTTGGGAGCCTTTATTTTTTGGCTGATTTACAAAGATCAGGACATTGAACACATAAAATCAGTTCTAAAAAACGATGTAGATTACAAATGGGTTTGGCTTTCCCTTTTTCTTGGATTGCTCAGCCACATCAGTCGAACATTGCGCTGGGGACTGATGATTGAACCGGTAAGCCATAAACCCCGATTTATAAATACTTTCCTTGCGGTTATGGTTGGTTATTTAATGAATCTGGCATTTCCACGCATGGGAGAAGTATCGAGGTGTGGAGTGCTCGCCAGGTACGAAAAAATTTCGTTTACCAAATTACTGGGAACCGTTGTTGCCGAGCGCCTTGTGGATATGATCTCGCTGCTGATATTACTTGGGGTTGTGATCTTATCACAGTTTGGAAAGATGATTCATTTTGTAAACGAAAATCCCGAAATCAAGCAAAAAATACTCGGAGTTGTTACTTCACCGGTTCTTATAATTGGAGTGGTGATTTTACTCATTATCTTTTTTATTTTTCGAAGGACTTTTCAAAACACGAGTTTTTTCCAGAAGATTAAGGAAATCATTCAAAATTTTAAAGTTGGATTTATTTCAATCCGAAGTATTCAAAAGAAAGGATGGTTTTATTTCCATTCTGCCTTTATTTGGATAATGTACTATTTCATGTTATACGTGATTTTCTTTGCCTTTGACTTTACCAGGGACCTCACTCCCATCGCCGGCCTTACTACTTTTGTTCTGGCAAGTTTTGGCATGGTTGCACCCGTACAGGGAGGAATTGGAGCGTGGCATTTTATGGCAAAAGAAGCGCTTTCGTTGTATGGTGTTTCAAACGAAAACGGGATCATATTTGCATTTGTAGCTCACACTTCCATGACAGCGATGATAATCGTTATAGGTCTTATTTCTTTGATGATTCTTCCATTTATCAATCGAAGAAAAGAAGTAGTTGTAGCAGAAACAGTGAGCTAAACAAGTCTGCCCGAAAATCTGTAATTTCAACCTGATGAATACCGAACTCTTCATATCGAAACGTTTGTTTTTTGACAAAGCCAACCGGAAACATTTATCGCAGCGAATTATTCGGATCGCTTTAATCGGAATATCACTTGGTTTGGCAGTAATGATCGTTTCGGTTGCAGTCGTTACAGGTTTTAAAAATGAAATCCGAAATAAAGTAATCGGTTTTGGTTCACATATTCAGCTTGTAAATTACGATTCGAACAGCTCCTATGAAACGCAACCCATTTCAAACAAACAACCTTTTCTTGGTGATGTAGAACGGGTTGACGGAGTAAAATATGCTCAACCATTTGCCACAAAACCGGGGATGATTAAAACAGATGAATCTATCCAGGGAATTGTGTTTAAAGGCGTGGATACTGACTTTCATTGGGGCTTTTTTGAAAAAAACCTGGTAGAGGGACGAGTGCCATTAATCAACGATTCGGCTCGCGTTAACGAAATCATACTTTCAAAAGACGTTTCGAACCTGCTGCGCATAGAATTGAACGACAAAGTTGTGGTTTATTTTATAAACGAGAATGAAGTCACTCCACGAATGCTGCAACTGGAAGTTTGCGGAATCTACAATACAGGGTTCGAAGAATTCGACAAGATGTTTATCCTGGGAGACATTAAACAAATTCAAAGGCTAAATAACTGGGATAGTAATCAAATCACAGGTTTTGAAGTGGTTTTAAACCGCTTTGACAAACTGGATGAGATTGAACAAGAAATTCATAGAATAATCATTCGCTATCGAGATAAAGATGCCGAAATAATCCGCACAGAAAGTATTACCCAAATGTATCCGCAGATTTTCGACTGGCTATCTATCCTTGATATGAATGTCTGGATTATTTTAATTTTGATGGTTATTGTAGCCAGCTTCAACATGGTTTCAGGCTTACTGGTATTAATTCTTGAACGTGCATCCATGATTGGTGTGTTAAAAGCCATGGGAAGTAAAGGCTGGAGCATCCGCAAAATCTTTATCTACCTGTCTGTTTTTCTCACCGGCAGAGGCATGTTATGGGGAAACCTGATTGGAATTACCATCATTGCCACCCAAAGTATTTTTAAAGTTATCAAGCTAGATCCATCTTCTTATTACGTTTCTTATGTTCCTATGAATTTCTCGATCATTCATCTTTTATTTCTCAATCTCGGCACGATTGTGATTACATTTCTTATCCTAATCATTCCAAGCTGGATGATTAGTAAAATTTCTCCAGACAAAACAATGCGTTTCGATTAAATCGAACAATATTAATCTCCGGATAAGGCATATAGAACTGGTTCAATCTAATTTTTTATACAATCATTTGAAAATGTAATTCAGCATACATAAATACATTTTATCATCGTTTAGAATTTGATTCAAATTAGATAGATTAAATGTTTTGCTAATTCAAAAATATCGGCGTTTTTATATTTTTGATAAATGACTTTCAGTAAAGATCAAATAGTACGTGCATTACAGCAGGACCTGCCAGGGCAGTCAGCACATTACAAGTTGCTTCCACCAGGAAGGGTATTAAAAGCCACGCCTGAGGACAAAAGTCGCGTAAAAGACAGTAGTGTGCTTTTACTTCTATACATGGAAGAGAATGAGCTTAAAATACTCCTTATTAAACGTCCCGGACACATGAAACACCATGCAGGGCAAATTGCTTTACCAGGCGGAAAGATAGAACCCGGTGAATCAGCCGAGCAGACTGCCATACGTGAAACATTTGAGGAAATCGGGATACCGGTTGATCAAATAGAAATACTTGGAAGATTATCGGAGTTTTATGTCGAAGTCAGTCGTTTTCAAATTCATCCCGTTGTTGGATGGCTCCAATCCAGACCGAAAACAGATATCAATCCGAATGAGGTTGAAAAAGTATTTTGCTTTCCAATCAGAAGATTTACTCCCCCTTATGATTCAATCAAACTGGAAACCATCACCGGACGCCTTGATGTGCCTTGTATTAAGTATGATGAAGAGATTATCTGGGGAGCTACGGCTATGATTCTTTCAGAATTTTACGATCTGCTGGAAGGAATTAATTCTCAATCATAAAATGCCCAGGAAACTCCTAAGCGGAAAGTTGCTCTGTTCATCGGATAATGCGATGTAGTCATATATACTCCATCAAGAAAATTAGTCCCCACGTTCATATATTTAAAGAACACCCGTGTACGTTTCAGACGTAACGATGCATAAACATCTATGTACGGATAATCTCCATATTTCTTCTCATTTTGAAGATAAAACAAGCCTGTTGCAGGAGAATATGCGTCAGCGTAATAGCTTGTATTATATCGAAGATCTGAACCAAGCTGTGCCAACATAACTTTTGAAATGGTAAACTGAAAATATCCGGAAATAAATGCAGACCATTCGGGCAAATGAATATAGGTTTCATCAGAAGCTTTCTGCCATAAAATCCTGGTTCTAAGATGCAACCCGCGATAATGAAAATCCTTATCAATATAGGCAGACAGAATCAATAATTCTTTACTGGTTTGGTCAGGAATGCCAAGCGTATCATTGTAAATAAAATTATTAATAATAGCGTAATTAGCACCTAACTCAAAGTTTCTTTGAGGCATCCTAAACACGCCTCCTGCAATCATTCTTTGCTCCATACTAAGATTCTGCGCCCACTTGTAGTGGTTCGACATAAAATTCTCCTGGAAATAATCAGGGACACGATTTTCAATTGAGCCTGAAAAACTAATAGATGCCAGCGAATCACCCAGAAAAGGAAGAGGTTTGTAGATCAACCCTGATAATTCAGTTTGTCCGGCGTTTCTTCCTGTGGTATAAAATTTCCCGGTAAAATTCCATTTCCAGAATCTGCCGGTTTCACGGAAAATACCACCGCCTATAAAAGTGTTTGTATAATGAATATCTGTTCTTAAAACCAAACTGTCTTTTACCCTATCAGCTGGCTCAGGGCCAAATATCCAGGTAGGATAATCCTTTTGTGCCCTATTTTCCACATATTCCCCTGGCATAGAACCACGATCGATCTCGAAGCCGATAAATACCCGTTTCCCAAAACTGAATTTCTTATTGTCATTTGCATATTGTTTCAGTTGGAAAGTATTGGTGATCCTGTGGAACCGAATGGAATCGGTTGTATAATAATCGGAATAATAATTATTTCTAAAGAAAGCATCCTCGGTACTCTCTTTGTCCGTGAAATCATGTTTGTTCGTGTTCATCTCAAATGAGTGAATGATACCAAAAATCGGACGAAATCGTGGTTTCTGTGTTTCAACCGTGTCGATTAATTTTCCAATGCGGTATTCAGTGTCTGAAAAAAAGTAATTATTCCGTAAACTGGTTGATGAAGAATTCAGATTCACATTCCAATACCTTGGATCTTTTCCCCCTTGTAACAAAGAATCAGAAGTTAATCCACCGTTTTCGTCATTTCCAAGTCGGTTAGTGATAAAACCTGCATGAACAGACCAGTTATCTTTTATGTAGGTTGAATATATGCTTGTAGAATTATTTTTCGTCGACTGATATAAATATTGCCCGTCGGATTTTGCCAAATCGGCACGAAAGGTAAAATTCCACCATGGATTTATATTTTGTGAATGGATTACATTAAAACGTGTTTCATTGTTTTTCGATTTATTTTCGCTTTGCGTGTAATCCAACCTTGTGTAAGGCGTATTAGTATTGAAATATTTGAGTTTTGAAGGTGTGATAATATAAGCTTCTCTGCTATGTGCAAAAAAGTAACTGGTTCGATAGTTTCTATTAAAAAAATTATTGTCCTCAGAAGGCAAACCATAATTTCCAAGATAAGTAGCTGTCCAAGCAGTTTTGTAAACCGGATTAAATATATGGACGTAATCCTGCAGTGTATCAAGCTTTGTAGAATCTCTGAATGCACCAAAACCATCGAGGTACCATAAAGAAACTCCAGGGGCAACTTCCTTTGTCTTACTTTTTTCCTGATCTTGTGATTCCATCCCGGATCGGATAGCGGGCTGTGCCTGCAAAAAGATCGCAAAAAGCATCAAAAAGAAAAACAGGAAAGATCTCACAGGTATCTTCGACATAACTAATTATAATATTACAGCACAAAACTAAAAAAAGCTGCGAAGTGCAAAATACGAACCCTCCACTTTTTCAGAATATTAACAGGTAAAATGGCTTTAGCAACCGAAATTCCTGTTTCATTCCCTTAAATGAATCAACAAAAAAGCCTGACTCCGTTAAGGAATCAGGCTTAAGTAAAGTTGGCAGCGA
>DAOPJR010000028.1:0-15021 GCA_035399765.1 Draconibacterium sp.
GAAAGCAGTCTAATATATACGCATCCAAATCCAAGTACTTCAGGCCACACTTGGGCGAAGTATTCGGAAGCGGAAGCTGCCAAAGTATTGACATGGATCACGCAGGGAGTTCAACAAAATTAAAAACCTAAAAAGACAATGATGAAAAAAATTATATTGATTCTGCTTATTTTAGGAATTTCGACACCTGCTTTGTTCGCCCAGGAGGAAGACGTTAAAGTAAGCCCTTTCGAAAGCGGGACAATGATTGATGCGCAAACAACGTATATTCCGGATGCCAAAACGCTTGAATTTGTGATTCAACACAATTTTGGTAGTGTGGATAACGGGAAATCTGATTTGTGGGGGATTTATGCTCCGGCGCAAGATATCCGTCTAAGTTTAAATTACGTAGCAGCTAAAAATTTCCAGATAGGTGCCGGAATTTCCAGAACTAACATGTATTCTGACTTTAATGCAAAATGGACCGTTCTGCAACAATCGACTAAAAAAATGCCGGTATCGGTAAGTTTATTCGGAAGTCTTGCAATTGACGGAAGGAATGCATCATCCATTGCAGAAACCGGAAAGATAGTAGACACGAAAGGAGAAACCTTGCCATCTTCAATTGGTTTTGGAGACAGATTCTCTTACTTCTCTGAACTGATGGTAAGTCGTAAATTCTGTGAAGAATTTTCATTACAGGCCGGTGTAAGTTTCACACACTACAACACAGTTGGGTGGGATTACAATCACGATGTGGTAGGTCTTCATGTAAACGGTAAAATTAAGTTCTCTCCACAAGGATCATTTATATTTACTTACGACAAACCGCTGAAGTTTGACGGGATGAATGAGCAAACGAACTGGGACTCTGCAGCCAGGGAAAATGTTGCCGTAGGTGTGCAATTTTTTACATTCACACACGCATTTCAGATTTACTTAACTTCTGCAAATGCAATATTACCACAACACGTGATGATGTATAATCAAAATGACTGGACCAAATCAAAAGGGATAGCATTAGGTTTCACCATCACCCGACTTTGGATGTTCTAATACTAAGAATCCTGAATATGGGAATACAAAGATGGTAATATCTCGTAATGCGGTATTACCATTTTTTCATACTAAAAATCAAGAGCCAAAATCAAAAACAACTGATTTTATAAAGATTAACAAATCATGAGATTCTTTTCCACCTTATTACTAATAATGTTGTTTTTATGCAAGCTTCAACCGGCTTCTGCACAATATTACGACGATCCCAAAAGCCATGGTTGCCTGCAATGTCATTCGCAGCAAACGTATTCTTTTCATAACGATATAACTGACCTGGATGTAAAACGTTTGATGAATCCGTACTTTGTTATCGATACCATCGCTTTACGCCAGGGTGTACATCATAATTTTGACTGCACTGATTGTCATTCTTATGAATACTCAACTTACCCACATGCTGCCAATTTAAAGCTGGAACCCATGATGACTTGCCTTGATTGTCACGGAGGCGATGAATCATTTGCCAAATATCAATTCGAAAAAATTGACGAGGAAGTTAAAAAAAGTGTTCATTATCAGGCTTATGGCGAAGCATTTACCTGTTCGAAATGCCACAGCCAACATACCTACTCGGCTACTGCCCGAAACAGCAGCAGTGTAACGCAAATTGTAGAATACAGTAACCAAATGTGTTTATCGTGTCATAACGACATGCGAAAATTTGAAACTGTTGCCGATTCTGCTATTGCAACTGTCGTTGATATTCACAGTTGGCTACCAAACCAGGAGTTACACTTTCAGCATGTACGTTGTATCGAGTGTCACACGGCGGTTGAAGACGATTTAATGGTTTCGCATAATATCTTATCAAAAGAACAGGCAGTACGTCGTTGCGCCGAATGTCATTCTGCCAACTCACTATTAAAAGCTTCTTTGTATAAATATCAGAATCTTCAGGAAAGAGCAGAAGATGGAAGTGTACTGGGGGTATTAGCAAACGAAAACTATGTAATTGGTTCTCATCAGATTCCAATTCTGAAGACCATTAGTTTAATAATCTTTTTTGCTGCGCTTGGAGGCATTATTATTCATAGTATTTTCCGGTTCACCCTAAAAAAATAAGACAATGACAACAGAAAATAAAATATATTTCTATCCTCTTTGGCTACGTATCTGGCATGGAATCAATGCCTTGGGAATCATCACTCTGATTATTACCGGAATTACAATGAATTCAGGTATGGAAAGTTCGTTTATCAGTTTCAAACTAAATATTCAGCTTCATAATTTTGCCGGTGCTATTGTTACACTTAACTATTTCCTTTTTGCTTTGGGGAACCTGTTTACCAATAACAAGAGTTTCTATATAATAAAACCAAAGAATTTTCTGAAACGACCACTGAAACAAGCTTACTATTACGCTTGGGGAATGTTCCATGGGATGAAGGCACCTTACCCACTTTCAGAAAAAAGAAAATTTAATCCCCTGCAAAAATATACTTACGTAGCGGTGATGTATTTAGTTGTTCCGCTGGTAATAATTACAGGCATCGGATTAATGTTCCCTGAATTGATTTTTAATAAAAT
Organism: Draconibacterium sp.; assembly: GCA_035399765.1. Taxonomy (GTDB): domain Bacteria; phylum Bacteroidota; class Bacteroidia; order Bacteroidales; family Prolixibacteraceae; genus Draconibacterium. The sequence goes on from DAOPJR010000028.1 coordinate 2,569, forward strand.
CTACAATATAAGCGGTGTACTTATAACGGCTGTAACACATTCGGCAATGGGATTTTTCATATCGATCTTCCTAATTATCCACCTTTATATTGCATCGATTGGAAAATCGCCGCTCGAAAATTTTAAAAGCATCCTGAGCGGATGGCACCATGTTTAAAACAGTATTGATCAACCTAAAAACAAAATACAAAACAACGAAAACTGAAAATTTAGCTCTTACAACAGAAGAAGGATGATATTGGAATAAACCAAAAATACCATAACATGAGGGGAAGCCAAGAAGAAAAGAGAGACGATTTCAGCTTGAAAAAACTCCGAACGCAAAAAAAAGATAGACGGGCATTACTGCGTTTATCCATTTTATCAATTGTACTAGTATTTAGTACGTTGACTGGCCGTTCACAGTCTAACGATGATTGTGCCATGTGCCATGATGATCCGAGTTTAACCACAACAGTAAACGGCCGGGAGGTGTCGCGGTATATTCCTGCCAACATTCTGGAAAACTCAGTACACAGTTACCTTGAATGTGTATCCTGTCATACCGATGCAGCGGTAGAAGATTTTCCACATCCCGAGAAATTACAACCGGTAAATTGTGGAGAATGTCACGATGACGCCATGTCTGATTTTTTAGGTGGTGTACACGGAAGTGCTTTTCAGGCAAACGATAAAAATGCACCCAATTGTTCTGAATGCCATGGGACGCACAACATTTTAAGTTCTACAGATCCAAAGTCGCGAACATATAAAATGAATATCCCGGTACTTTGTGGTACTTGTCACCGTGAAGGAGCGCCGGTTGCAAGATCTTATAACATTGGCGAACGGAATATTTTAGAAAATTACAGCCAGGGTATCCACGGACGAGGTCTTTTCCAGGCGGGATTAACCGTAACTGCCACATGTAACGACTGTCACGGAAACCACTTGATTTTACCTCATACCAATCTAAAATCTTCCATTTCATCAAAGAACATTGCCAATACGTGTATGAAGTGTCATGCGCGCATTGAAGATGTGCATGTTAAGGTGATTAATAAAGAGCTTTGGGAAAAGAGTCCCGGTGCGATTCCTGCCTGTACCGACTGTCACCCACCACACAAGGTAGAATTAAAAAATATTCTGGAAACCATATCTGATCAAACCTGCTTAAAATGTCACGAGCAGCCTGAAATTCATAAAGTGGTTGACGGACAAAATGTGTCACTGAACGTTGATGTGAATGAATTTATCGGGTCGGCTCACCAGAATATTACCTGTGTGAAATGCCACTCTGACGTAACAGCCAACATTGCACGGCCTTGTGAAACGGCTGACAAAGTTGATTGTTCCAGCTGTCATGCTGAGGAAGCAGATATATATTTCCAGAGCGGACACGGGAAAGCCTATTTTGCAAAAGACGAAAATGCACCGTACTGTACCACTTGTCACGGTTCGCATCGGGTTATTCCTTCGAAAGAGGAGGACTCCCCCACTTTCCGGTCGGCTGTTCCAAAATTATGTGGTGAATGCCATAAAGATGATGGAAAGGCTGTTCAAAACTCTAATCTGAAAGAAACCAACGCATATTACGACTACTCAACAAGTGTTCATGGTAAAAGTTTGGAAGAAAAAGGGTTGCTCTCTGTAGCAATCTGTACCGATTGCCACACAACTCACTTTATGTTGAAAGAGTCTGATCCACGGTCTTCGGTAAATCCGGCTAACCTGGCAAAAACCTGTGGAAACTGCCACAAAGGAATTTACGACGAGTATATTCAGAGTGAACATGGTGTTCACGACAATACAAGCGATCTTAAATTCCCTACTTGTGAGACTTGTCATACAGCACATAATATTTCAGAAGTGCATGAAAGCAAATTCATGTCGGAAATAACCACTCAGTGCGGACAGTGTCACAGCGAACTGGCAGAAACGTATCTTGAAACATACCACGGTAAAGTTTACCAGTTAGGCTATCTGGAAGCCGCCCGATGTTCTGATTGTCACGGGGCTCACAACATTTACCGAATGGACAACCCGAAGTCAACAATCAGTCCGAGAAATATTGTTGGTACCTGTCAGAAGTGTCACACCGATGCAAATATGAAATTTACAGGCTACCTGACACACGCCACACACTACGACAGAAGTAATTTCCCATGGTTGTACTACACTTTCTGGGCTATGACCACCTTATTACTTAGTGTATTTGCATTCTTCGGTCTTCACACCTTATTATGGTTACCAAGGTCGCTGGGCGCTATGATCAAAAAGAGGAGCGAACCAAAACATACCGGGAAACAGATGTATATTCGTCGTTTCACCAAAAAGAACAGGGTAACACACATTTTTGTGATAGTCAGTTTTATTTTACTGGCATTTACAGGAATGATGCTGAAGTTTGCTTACATGGATTGGTCGAAATTCTTTGTTGGATTAATTGGAGGAGCCCGTGTTGCAGGGATTATTCACCGGATTGCAGCGGTTATCACTTTTGGTTATTTTGCGTTTCATGTGATATCACTTTTGAAAATTAAATTTAAGAAAGGCATAAAAGTCAGCAAATTTATTTTCAGCAGTAACTCACTGATGTTTAACAGAAAAGACATTAAAGATTTCTGGGCCTCCATCCGCTGGTTTATTGGTGTTGGACCGCGTCCGGATTACGGAAGATGGACTTATTGGGAGAAATTTGACTATTTCGCTGTATTCTGGGGTGTTATGGTTATTGGCTCAACCGGTTTAATGCTTTGGTTCCCTGAAATATTTACGAAGTTTCTTCCCGGATGGCTGATCAATGTGGCACAAATCATTCATAGCGACGAAGCACTTTTAGCTGTTGGATTTATTTTCACCATTCATTTCTTTAATACTCACTTACGGCCTGAATCATTCCCTATGGATACTGTAATTTTTACAGGTTATGTGCCGGAAGAAGAATACAAGAAAGACCGTCCTTATGAATATGAGCAACTGGTAAAATCAGGTAAAATTAATGATGTCAGGGTAGAAAAAGAGTTTACTAAAGACCGTATGCGAACCATTAAAATTTTTGGATTTACGGCACTTTTCGCCGGAATCATTATGATTGGTTTGATCATTTACACCTTACTCTTTCACTAACAAGTAAATTTTTGGGAAAATGAAAATGTAAATTAAAGTCCATACTTCTAATATCACTGGATTGCAAATACTTGTTTTATAATGACAAAAAGCGAAAATGAATAATTTAAACAACAAACGATCGGAACATAATTTCAGTTCGAAAATCAATATGTAGAAGAGGTTTAAATTACATGTTGTTATTGCTTAATTAACTGATTTTTACAAACTTTCGCCATACAAAACTTAGGATATTATATTAAAAATACAAACATGAAATTACCATCTTCAATACGAAACTGGATTTCAATAACCGGAGCAGTTTTAGCAATCTTTAATCTGGCAAGCATCCTTTCTTTATTTCTGCTAAACTCTGTGTTCGGATTCGGGGGACAATACATCGGCCTGTTTATCTATATGGTTCTTCCGGGTTTTATGATTGTGGGTTTGCTTTTAATCCCAATCGGGATGCGAATCTATAGGAAAAAAGCGAGGACAGCAGCCAAAGAAGGAAAAGAATTCAACTGGCCTATTCTCGATTTCAATAATATTCCAACACGTAATGCGGCCACTATCTTTATTATTGGTACGGTTTTTTTACTGATTATTTCATCTGTAGGAAGCTACGAAGCATTTCATTACACCGAATCAGTTGAGTTCTGTGGTAAACTCTGTCACCAGGTGATGGAGCCGGAATATACTACTTACCACGGTTCATCTCACGAGCGCGTTGCTTGTGTGGAGTGTCATGTTGGATCAGGTGCCAGTTGGTATGTTAAAAGTAAACTTTCCGGCTTGTACCAGGTTTATTCAGTTATCGCAAAAAAATACCCGCAACCGATCCCTACACCTATTGCAAACCTGCGCCCGGCCAGGGAAACCTGCGAACAATGTCACTGGCCAGAGAAATTTTATGACCGAAAATTGAAAGTAAAACATTCATTCCTGACAGATGAAGAAAATACTGAACGGATTACCCAATTACAAGTTAAAACCAGTTCAAAATTGGTAAATGGTAAACTTGAGAAAGGTATTCATCAGCATATTAGTCCGGATGTTCTCATTGAGTATAAAACAAATGATCCGAAACGCCAGGTTATTCCCTGGGTTCGTTATACCAATAAAAAAACAGGAGAAGTAACCATTTTTACGGATGCTGATAATATGTTGGCACAAAATGAACTCGACTCGCTTGAAACACGTGTTATGGACTGTCTGGATTGCCACAACAGACCTTCGCATAATTATAACGCACCACAAAACTTTATCGATCAATCAATGAGCGAGGGTAAGATTTCGACATCCTTACCTGCGATTAAAATGGTGGCTATGTTGGCGTTAAACCAGGAATATCCTACCAAAGACAGCGCCTTATTTGCCATTCAGACGCAGATAAATGACTGGTATGAATCCTCCTATCCTGATGTTTGGGAAAATAATAAAACTGAAATAAACCAGGCAATTGCTGAAATACAAAACGGCTATGCCAACAATATCTTTCCATACATGAAAGCCAATTGGAAAGAATACCCGAATAATATTGGCCACATGGAGTCGGATGGTTGTTACCGCTGTCACAACGATCGTCATACTTCCGAATCAGGTACAATAATTTCAAAAGATTGTACGCTGTGTCATAATATTCTTGCACAGGGATTGGGAGGTGAGATGGAGTATTCTGTGGATATGCAACCTCTCGAATTTAAACATCCTGTTGATGTTGGTGAAGAATGGAAAACAGAACTTTGTTCAACCTGCCATTCAGCATTATATTAGTTCTGAGATTATACAATTTTTAAACTATATTAGTAACACTTTTAAATACTACAATTATGAATTACAAAAGAATCATGTTTTTGTTCGGCTTGATTATCTTGTTTAGTTTTGGTGCTTCGGCTCAAGATTTCAAATATATCGGTGCCGCAAAATGCAAAATGTGCCACAACAAACCTGAAAAAGGTGCACAGTACGACAAATGGGCTGCCAGTCCGCATGCAAAATCAATGGATGCCTTAAAAGGTGATGAAAAAACAAATGCAACATGTTTGAAATGTCACTCAACTGCAGGAAGCGTTGATAAAAGTTTACTGGCAGGAATTAAAGTTGAAGAAGGTGTTTCATGCGAGTCTTGTCATGGACCAGGCAGTATGTATAAATCGGCTGCAATCATGAAAAACAAAAAAGTAGCATTATCAAAAGGAATGATTGAACCAACCGAAGAAACCTGCAAAGCTTGCCATCTGGGAGAAAAACCTGCCGGTCACGTGGCAGCTAAAAAACCCTGGAATTTTGCTGAATTTGTAAAAGAAATCGCTCACGACGATCCTACTACAACCAATTAATTTAAATAAGATTCTACATTTTTAGAAGATTCCTTTGTCAAAAAAACAAAGGAATTTTTTTCGTTGTTCATTTAGCACATTACGGTCATGAAAAAAATACAGTCGTTCATCTTCTCCATGTTTTTTACCGGAATTTTACTGATGATTTTTGCAATCGCCATCGGTTACGCCACTTTCGTCGAAAATGATTATGGCACCATAACAGCTAAAATCCTCATTTATAATTCACGGTGGTTTGAATTATTATTGGCTGTGCTGTCTATCAACCTGATTGGCAGCATCTTCAAGTATAAATTAATAGCACGAAAGAAGTGGACGATCCTTTTGTTTCACATTGCTTTTGTAATCATTCTTATAGGTGCAGCCATTACCCGATATTATGGTTATGAAGGAACGATGCATATACGCGAAAATGAATCATCTAATTTTATTGTTTCAGATGCGAGCTATGTCACATTGGAAGCACGATCAGGAAATCAAGTTGTCAGAAAAGAGAAAGAAGTAAAATTTTCACCTTATACCGCCAATCGCTTTTCAGAATCTGTTTCTATTGGAGGGCAGGAAATTACAGTTGAAAACCAACAATTCATGCCTTCTGCAATGGAAAACATTGTGGTAGATCCAAACGGTCAACCAATTGTATCGATCATTGCTGTTAACTCCGGTTCACGACGACTCGATTTTAATCTGAGAGAAAGCAACAGCAAGAATATTAATGGCATATCTATCGGATTTGGCAACAATATTTCATCTGATATTTCATTGAAAGTGAATGATGGGAACTTAATAATTACAGCCCGTGACACTTTGGAAATCAATGACATGACTAATTCTGAACCAGAAGTTCTGTTACCCGGAACATCGGTTGAAATCAATACTCAAAAGGTTTATACTTACCAGAACCTTAATTTTGCCGTGAAACAGTTTCTGATGAAAGGATCAACTCAGCTTGTTTACCAGCAGGCACAGCGTGGGATGCCAACAATTGATGCATTAAGAACAACTATTTCAGGAAACGGAGTGAGTAAAGAATTGATTGCATACGGACAAAAAGGTGAAATTGGTGAAGCTTATTCTACAAATCTGAATGGAATCGAAGTTTCAGTTAGTTATGGATCAAAAATTATTGAGCTCCCTTTTTCTATCCAATTGAAAGATTTTCAATTGGAACGTTATCCTGGCTCGAACAGTCCGTCATCGTATGCCAGTGAAGTGGTACTTAAAGACGGTGCTATCGAACTTCCTTTCCGCATCTTCATGAATAATATTCTGAAATACAATGGATACCGGTTCTTCCAGTCGTCATACGACACCGACGAAAGAGGAACGATCCTGTCGGTAAACCACGATTCGTTGGGGACTTCCATCACCTATTTCGGATACCTCATCATGGCCATTGGCATGGTATTGACACTTTTTAATAAGAACAGCCGTTTTAAAGCCCTATTGAAAGTTTCGGGCAAATTACGAGAACAACGAAAAAAATTATTTGCCGTATTGGTCACTGGTATTTTACTGGCCGTTTCTGCACAGGCACAAACTTCGGCAGATAGTGATAAAAACCATGCTGCTTCATTTGAGAAACTTTTAATCCAGGACAGAAAAGGACGAATTGAACCCGTTTCAACACTGGCATCCGAAATTTTAAGAAAAGTTTCTAAAAAGACGAGTTGGAATGGAATGACGCCGACAGAAGTCTTTCTTGATATGCAAGCCAATCCGGATAAATGGAAAAACGTCCCTTTCATTAAAGTGGCTAATCCGGAGCTTCGGAAGATTCTGGGAACAAGTGGTTCGTTTGCCACCTTTAACTCTATTATTGCGCCACGTGAAATGGGTGGATACCGGCTGAGTGCCATGGTACAGGAAGCTTACGAAAAGAATAATACCCAGCGTAATAAACTGGATAAAGAGATCATGAATGTAGATGAACGCATTAATATTCTGATCAGTGTTTTCAATGGTGATTTTCTGACGATTTTCCCGATTCCGGGAGACAGTAATCACAAATGGGTTTCCATTAATGAAGCAAATGAACTGGATAGCCAAAGTGCCAAGTTTGCTGTAGAAACTGTTTCGTCGTATCTCAATTCTGTTAGAAATCGTGACTGGGCAACTGCCAATTTATTGTTGACCAACTTAAAACAAAATCAGCAACAGTACGGAGCTAAAATTATTCCTTCAACTACCAAAGTGAGACTGGAAGTGCTGTATAACAATCTCAATATTTTTGGCAAGCTTGCCAAGATATTTATGTTCACAGGGCTGATCATGCTTATTCTGCAATTGATTACAATATTTAATCCAAATATCCGGCTATTTACATTTAAGAAAATCGCGGTTTACTTCATCTTCCTGCTTTTCCTTGCCGAAACGGCAGGATTGGGAATCCGTTGGTATATTTCTGACCATGCCCCTTGGAGTAATGGTTACGAATCGATGATATTTATTAGCTGGGCAACCTGTTTGGGCGGTTTAATTTTTGCCAAACGCTCGGAAATAACCTTGTCGCTCACTTCAGTTCTTTCAGGTTTAACTTTAATGGTAGCCGGAATGAGCTGGATGAGCCCTGAAATCACCAACCTGGTACCTGTACTTAAAAGTTACTGGTTAATTGTCCATGTTGCTGTCATAACCGCCAGTTACGGATTTTTGGGTATCAGTGCCCTATTGGGTTTTCTGAACCTGATTTTAATGATTTTCAGAAATGCAAGAAATATCGACCGTATCAATTTAACGATTAAAGAACTTGTGAACGTCATTCAGATTGCATTGATTATTGGACTGTTAATGGTTACACTTGGTTCATTTCTGGGTGGCGTTTGGGCGAACGAAAGCTGGGGACGTTACTGGGGCTGGGACCCTAAAGAAACCTGGGCTCTTGTAACCATTTTGGTTTACACTTTTATTACACACATGCACAGAATACCGGGAATGCGTGGTAGTTTTGCTATGAGTACAGCATCTGTACTGGGTTTTAGCTCGGTTTTGATGACCTATTTTGGAGTGAATTACTATTTATCCGGTCTGCATTCCTATGCCCAGGGAGAACCCGCGCCAATTCCTTCAGGTGTCTACATAGCCGTAGTTGTGATTGCATTTGTTGTGTTGACTGCCTTTTTCTCGGAAAAAGCGAAACCAATTGTGGATGAAGAGTTAATGGAAGAATAAAAATAATTTGAGCACTCATAGAAAAGGAGTTACAGATTGTAGCTCCTTTTCTTTTTATCCTTAAAAAAGGTTGACCTCCGCTCCGATTGATGCCTGGTTAATTAATAATCCTTTACAACCCCAAATTTTTATTAATTCACATCCGACGGATGACCTTTTGTTCAACAATTCTCGTACTTACACCATATTGACAGAGAATGTCGTAAACATAAGCGGCAGGTGCCAGAGGCACATAGCGGTCTTGAGGATCATCCATTTTAATGACATTTAAACGAACATAAATCGCTGACTCAACAGGCTTACCATTTCTAATTGCAGGCAGAAAACTACCTGGGAGTTTGTGGATAGAACGATCTATTTCCATGACAATTGATTTGTCAAGCTCCATAATAACTTTTGCCCTGGAAAGATTTCCAAGTGTGTCTATTCTGTATGTCATTATAAGCATTCCCTGAAGTCCTCTTCTCATCTGATCGACATTTAATATCTGTTTGGTCAATTCATTCTGTATTTCATTGGTGTAACCGATATAAATTGCCGGCCGATCAACCTTTTCCACCTCAAATCCATTAGCAGTTTTCACCAGAAAGGTATCTGCTACCAACTTCTGATTTAAATATAAAAGACTGTCAGAAGAATAGTCATAAATCATATAATCCACGCCAGACTTACCCTGACGGAAAGTCCATTTCCCGACCCGCTTTCCGTTTTCGTAATTTCCTCGGGAAAGAGTGTCTTTTGTTTCAGTATTTATCACAAAACTCTCACCATTCCGAAATTTTGTCTTCTTATCAGCGTAATACACTTCCTTAAATTTACCGTAAGATTCCGTATGTTTCTTAAGCTTTTGTGCGTTTGTATTATGAATAATTACAACAAAAAGGATTAACAAAATATATCTTAGCATGATTAATGGTTTGGTATTTTTTGCCTAAAATAATTTATTCAGTCGACCATAAAAAGATTTATATCAATAGAATCAATTTAAATAAATCTCCTCCAGTTCTATCTGTACAAATAAACAGAAAGTCGAAAAAATCAGCTTCCTATTTTTTTATGAATTTATCGGTAAAAATTCTCTTTCCATCCTGATCAATTTCAATAAAATAAATACCGGATGAAAAAGATTGTACATTGATTCTGTTATTCCCTTGTACCTTTTTATGAAGTAAGGAATGTCCATTCAGATCACGAATGATAATTTCATAACTACCTTCTGCATTACCTTCAACAAGTAAATAATCTGAAGTAGGGTTAGGATAAATTTTTACGGAAGGTTTGGATACTAAAGGCACATCAACCGGCCCAATTTGAGAAAAATAATGCGTAGTAACTCCCCTATCCTGCCACCCCAGACTATTACGTTCATAATTGAAAATGTTTTCACAAGCTACTCCATCCTGTTCATACACGGGTAAAAAAGAGAAAATAAATTCGGAGCTTTGAACATTGCTTTTCTGAATGAAATTAGGTGCCTCATAAACCACCCGATCACGCAAAATCCAGGCACTATCCCAAAATTCTGTTTCCAAAACCAACAAAGTATCGCCTCCACGATCAAAATCTTGAGAATTATGGATTTTGCCCAACCAATTGTCCAGATCATAATCCCAATGCGAAATAATCACCTGAATCAGTCTGTCTGCTTCATCATAAAAATATTCCTGTTTTGCCTCTTCAACAAGGGTTCCTGCCTGCCAGCCTTCTACATATTCCACAATGTTCTCCAGCCTGTTTTGTTCATCGTAGGTGTACAACAACTCCGATGTTTTAGTGGAAACCATTTCATAATCATCGTAATCAAAATAGCTTCTTCGAACTACATTACCCATTGAATCATAAGTATACTCAACATATTCATAGGTAGTCCAGTAATTCAGATTAAAAGGATCCTTTTTCTGGGTGTATACTCTTTCGAGTCGTCCCAGTGAATCATACTCATATTCAAAGCGATCCAAATATTCCCAATCATCAAACTCATCAAACTTTTTTTTGCTCACTTCCGCTTGCAAACGTCCGTTTTCATATGTGTAATTAAATTTCTTGTAAAGAATGTAATTGACAGTTACATGAGTCTGAAACTCGACAGAATCAAGCAGACCATCAGCATTAAAATTGTAATATTGAGCTTCATTAATAATCCAGTGTCCTTTCTTATCATCCATCCTGTAATTTCTAATCTCAAACTGAAGCTTATCCTCTAGTGTATTAAAAACCTGCCAGTAAGAAGGTTTAATTGTTTGAGATGAAACATCCCACGCAGTTGCCACAATGCTGTCGAGTTTCCAATCCTCTGAATAGGTGCTTTTCAATTGTATATTTAAATTTGAAAGAAAGCCTGATTTTTCAAGCGGGTCTGTACTTCTCAGGATTTCCGAAGCACACCTTGACGGCTGCATGATTGGTTCAGCATCCAAACGATAGAATTTATGTTTCGGGCTGTCCTCTGCTTGCATCGAATCAGAAGCTAAATTCTGCGCATGTAGACCATGCACAGTGAAAAATAAAATGATAAGACAGAAAAGTTTGAATTGCATAAAAACACTGTTTAATAAGCTCTAAATATATACAAAACATTGCTGTAAGTAAATGCTTATTTGTATAACTTCTAAATGTGCGCTACAAAAGCAGAACACATCTAAATATATAGATTCTTTAGTATATTTGCACAAATTCTCCGAGCTTGATGATCTAAAGCATTTGCCATGGTTTTCAAGCCGATGGGATAACCCGGAAACCGGTTGTCCTCCCGTGTTCTGGCAGAAGAACAAATTTGGAAAGGAGAAACAGTATATTCTATCCGTAGAAACTGTCTGCTTTCCTGCAATGTATTTAATTTTGAAGCAGGCAATGACGAAAACTCTGGTAACAAATAAGATTTCAATTCCGAATATGCTGCTGATTGCCGGCAATGGAAGAAATGTGGGTAAAACGACTCTCGCCTGCCGGATCATTACACATCTTGCTAAATCCAACGAAGTGACCGCGATTAAAATCTCGTCGCACCTACACGAATACAAATCAGAACCATTGGTGAAAAGACAAGGTGAATTTGTAATTTTACTGGAAAAAGAACAAAATCAGAAAGACAGTTCACTGATGTTACAAGCCGGAGCGCGTAATGTCTTCTTCGTAATGGCGAAAAAGAAATCGCTTGATGCAGCTTTCGAGTCCTTACTTCCGTTTCTTGATAACCATCCTATTATTTGTGAATCAGGTGGATTGCATCATTTTATTCAACCCGGTATTTTTTTATTTGTTAATGAAAAAGACCGTGTTATTGAAAAACAGGAACACCTGGAGTTCCATCCGATCCTGGTAGAAAATAACGGAATTGATTTTAATTTGGATATTGAATCCATCCATTTTGCAGATAATAAAATAAAACTGAGTGAATGAATAAATTCGAAGAAATACAGGAACAGATTAAGAGTTTTACCACTGCTTTCAGAATTGAATCGGTAGTATTGGAGGAAGCTTTTAACCGTGTTCTGCGTGAAGATATCATAGCTGACATGGATATGCCACCTTTCAATAAATCTGCCATGGATGGCTATGCCTGTCATTTGGAAGACATTGAGAATGAGCTGGAAGTACTGGAAGTTATTCAGGCCGGGATGCTGGCTTCAAAAAAAGTTGGTAAAAACCAGTGTGTAAAAATAATGACCGGAGCCGCCATTCCTGAAGGCTGCGACTGTGTTTTTAAAGTAGAAGAATCAAAACAAGTTGGTGATGATCATGTTCTTTGCCTGAATCCGAAAACCTATCACAACATTTGTTTCCAAGGCGAAGATTACAGGAACGGAGATGTTCTGATCAAAAGCGGAACCATTATTAATACTCCGCAAATGGC
>DAOPJR010000028.1:15121-37377 GCA_035399765.1 Draconibacterium sp.
AATTTAAAATATACTGGGACCGCACCGGCATTAAACCAGGAAACCCAATGACTTACTCTCAAAAAGGGAATAAACACGTCATCGGACTTTCGGGCAACCCGGTATCTTCGCTGGCTCAGTTTGAGTTTATTGCCAAACCCGTTATTTATAAATTGCTTGGAGCAGATTATAAAGCACTGCGCATAAAAGCAACCATGAATTTTACGTACAAAAGAAAAAAAGCTGATCGAATCGCAGTGGTTCCGGTAATTATAAACGAAGAAGGAACAATTGATGAAATTCCCTTTCATGGTTCGGCTCATATAAATGCACTGGTTCAGGCCAACGCACTTTTAGAAGTGCCGCTGAATGTTACTGACTTGGATAAAGGAACTTTAGCATATGTACGACCGCTTTAATCGAAATATCACTTATTTACGCATTTCGGTAACCGACAGGTGTAACTTTCGTTGCGAATATTGTATGCCAGCAGAAGGTGTTCAATGGAAGAAACGTGAAGAAATTCTGAGTTTTGATGAAATTTTGAATGTCGTGAAAATCGGTGCCCGGCTGGGAATAAAAAAAGTTCGTTTAACGGGAGGCGAGCCGATGGTTCGAAAAGATTTACCTGAATTAGTAAGAATGATTTCGGCCATACCCGAGATTGAAGAAATCGGGATGACTACCAACGGTGTTTTCCTGCCTCAGTATGCGCATGAATTGAAAGCTGCCGGACTGAACAGGGTGAATATCAGTCTGGATACCTTAAATCCTGAAAAATTTAAAAAAATAACCCGGCTGGGTAACCTGGATGATGTGCTCAAAGGAATTGATGCTGCTATTGATGCTGAACTCTTTCCAGTGAAAATCAATTTTGTGCGGATAAAAGGTGAAAACGAAGAAGACGAAGAAGCAGTCCGTGCTTTTTGTAAGGAAAAAGATCTGAAGATCCGTTTTATTCGACAAATGGATTTGCGAACCGGGGAATTTTATACCGTTGAAGGAGGCGAAGGTGGAATTTGCAACATTTGTAATCGACTGCGACTTACATCTGATGGTTTTCTGGTGCCCTGTTTGCACTCAAACCAACGTTTTAATATCCGTGAATCAGGGATTGAAGAAGCCTACCGTCAGGCAGTTCTGAATAAACCAAAAACCGGATACGGAACAACAACACATGAATTTTCAAACATTGGAGGATAAAGATGAACGAATTATCACACATCGATAGCGAAGGTAAAGCCAATATGGTAGATGTTGGACATAAACCTCAACAAGTGAGAATTGCCAAAGCTTCCGGTTTTATTGAACTGCAGGCTGAAACCATCCGTTTAATTCGTGAGAGTTTAATAAAAAAAGGAGACGTTATAACTATTGCAGAGATTGCAGGGATCCAGGCGGCCAAGGAAACCTCACGTTTAATTCCCTTATGTCACCCGCTTCAATTAACAAAAGTTGAAGTAAAAGCAAGCGTTACCGAAACCGGAGTGCAGGTAAACAGCATGGCCAAATGTATTGGACAAACAGGTGTTGAGATGGAAGCATTAACCGCCGTAAATGTGGCTTTGCTCACCATTTACGACATGTGCAAGGCAGTGGACAAACAAATGCTGATGCGTGACATTAAACTCGATTCAAAAGAAAAATCAAACCTGTAAAACAGGCATTTACTATTTATGGAAAGGAAATCAATCAGAATAGTTTCGCTGAATATTTCAGAGAAAAAAGGGACCATTAAAACACCGAGGGAAGAACTGGTGTTAACGCCGGAAGGAATTGAAGGAGATGCGCATGCCGGTAAATGGCATCGCCAGATCAGTTTGCTGGCCGATGAAAGTATTAAAAGTTTTGAGAAGGAACTGGGTCGCCCGATCAACCACGGTGAATTTGCCGAGAACATTACCACACAAGGATTTGAAGTACACAAGACAAAGCCTTTCGATCGTTTTATTTCAGGCAATGTAGAACTGGAAGTCACACAAATTGGGAAAAAATGCCACGGCGATAATTGTGAGATATTCCAGAAAACCGGAAAATGTGTGATGCCCACTGAAGGTATTTTTTGCAGGGTAATTAAACCAGGGAAACTGACTACGGAAAGCATTCTGGAATACGTTCCCAAAACCTTCAGAATAAAAGTAATTACGTTGAGTGACCGGGCATTCGAGGGAATTTACACAGACAAAAGCGGGCCACTGATTGAAAAGTTAAGCAAAGACTGGTTCGCGACAAAGGGATATCTCTGTGAGACCGATCGCGTTGTTATTCCTGATGAACCGGTTTTACTGACAAAAGAACTTGAACAGGCTGCTTCGGAGAATTTTGATATTATTTATACAACCGGAAGCACAGGCATCGGACCGCGTGATATTGCGCCAAAAGTTATTTCAGATTACATCGATTTCGAGATTCCGGGAATTATGGATATGATACGATTAAAATACGGAGCAGAAAAACCCAACGCACTGTTAAGCCGCTCGCAGGCCGGAGTAAAAAATAAAACGCTCGTTTTCTCACTTCCCGGAAGTACCAAAGCAGTTCATGAATATTTAAAGGAGATTCATACGATTCTCATGCATTCATTCCTGATGTTATATTCAATCGACAGTCACTAATTAAAAGGAAAAATAATCGTTGATAATCTGATGATGATCGAAAGCCAATTCGGGTAAGTTTGATAGGGGAAACCAATCTGCACGACTGGCATCATCGCCACCTTTTACTTGTTTTTGTTCATCCAGTTCAACCGAAAAAACAATGGAGATTGTGCGATGGCGCGGGTCACGATCAATGGCGTCATAAGCTTTAAATTGTTCCATCTTTTGGACAGTTAAACCGGTTTCTTCTTCCAGTTCGCGAATACAGGCTTGTTCAAGCGTTTCATCCATATCGACAAAACCGCCCGGCAAAGCCCACTTATTTTTAAAAGGTTCCTTTCCTCTTTGTATGAGTAACACGAATTTTTCGTTTCCCTTTTGTGTAAACACAAGAGCATCAACAGTTAAAGCTGCACGTGGATATTTGTAAGTATACATGTGAAAAAGGATTTAGTCTATTAACGGTTTAATCTTTACGACCGGTTCTCCAATATTTGAGTACCAGCCAAATTACCGCGACAAAAATCAACAGATATATAACAAACTTAATGTGTTCCATTGCCTGGAATAATTTTTTTCATCACACGTAATTTATGCGTATAACGCTGAGTATCGATATTAAAAATACCAAATTGATCTACATTATCAATCCTGACCTGGCCCGAGGCATGAATGATTTTATTTCGCTTCCAGATAATTCCAACATGCACAATATTTCCCTCATCATCGTCGAAAAAGGCAAGATCGCCAGGTTCAGCTTCATCCACAAAACTCATGGCTGTTCCTACTTTTACCTGCTCACCCGCATTTCGGGGAAGCTTTATGCCAATCATTTTGTAAATAACCTGTGTTAATCCGCTGCAATCAACTCCAAAAGGAGAACGCCCTCCCCATAGATACGGTGCATTAAAATATTTCAAAGATTGCTGAATTACAATTTCACGTGCATCTTTAGGTTCGCCATATAATACTTCACCTGTAGCCAAATACGTATCGCGTGTCACACTAAATTGCTTCAGATATGGACGCCACACAGGTAAAGTACTGCCTGCTACCAACATCAGATTCTGTTCGTCGTTTACCGGAACAATAGTGATAATATCTGAAGTAATGGCAAAAGGACTATTTTCTATTTTACCAAGTGTCCGGTTGTTGATAGGTGTTATCATTTTAGTATCTACCCACCCTTCGTATCCGTCGTAAGCCAGTTTTACATTGGTCCAACCAACCATTTGCTCACGCATTTCAAAATGCTCACCAAACAAAATCTGAGTTACCATTTCGCTTCTTTCAGAAGGTTCGATACGTACCGGAATGATGCTCAGATTGGAAATGCCGTAATTCATCAATTATTTTTTAATTTTATTTTTTGATAAAAGAATTGGCGTTCTATTGGCCAGCTTCTTCACAAATCTATGAAAAAATGGATAGTGCCTGTGTCGAAAAGGTGCATTTTAAATTAAAAATACAGGAAATACTCACATTGTGAGAACAATATTATAAATTGAACCATAATTTCTGAATCCCGGTAGTATGAATAAATTTTACATCAGGCTTAAAAAATATTCCAAACTCATTCTGCAAGTTTCCATGTTCCTGGTTGCCGCCGTTTCCCTTTATTTTATCCTTCCGGGCGAACCAAAATTCAAGTACGAATACCAAAAAGGTTTTCCGTGGAAACATGAAAACCTGGTAGCTCCTTTCGATTTTGCTATTTTGAAATCGGATAAGGAACTGGAAGAAGAACAACAGGAACAAATAAAAAATGTAATTCCGTATTTTGTTTACGATTCAACCATTGGAATAACAAACCTGCAAAGACTTCGTGAAGACCTTCAAACCATTTCCGGCGCAAGTGCCCCATCAAAAATGAAGATCATCGCCGAAATCAATGTGCGTTTAAATGAAATATACCGGGCAGGAATCCTCCAGTTCTCGATAGATGCTTACAACGAATTAAAAGGCAAGGAATATATCCGAAAAATTACCGGTACCAGTGTAACAAAGGTAGATACTTCTACTTTATACTCCGAAAAATCGGCTTATAACAGTTTACATCATTTTGTTCAGGAATTAAATGCAGGAGGTGACAATACTAGCTGGTTAAATGCCTACCCACTTGAACATTATATTTCGACCAATTTAACTTATGATGCGATTACAACACAAAAGGAAATTGATGAAGAACTACAAAAAATCTCGCTGACCCGCGGAATGGTCAGAATGGGTGAACGTATTATTCTTGAAGGCGAAATCGTTGATAGTGAAAAGTTCCAGGAGTTGGAATCGTTAAAAGCCAGTTACGAAAAAGAAAGAGGAAATGATTTTAACCGTTACATGGTTTCAGGTGGTAAAAGCTTACTTATCCTCACTTTGTTAGGACTCATATTTGTTTTTTTATTAATCTACAGATCCGACATTTTAAGATACCTGAATAAGCTGTTATTCCTTCTGTTATTGATTACCGGCACGGTTCTAATCGCACATTTCATCGATTCCTTCCCTAACCTGCACATTTACATGGTACCCTTTGCCATTTTACCCATTGTAGTGCGTACTTTTTTCGATTCGCGAACTGCCATTTTTACCCTGTTCATCACTACATTGCTTATTGGATTTTATGCTCCAAACAATTACGAATTCATTCTTCTGCAGGTATCTGCAGGCATTGTCGCCGTTTTTAGTTTGAACAAAATGCACCGCCGGGTTCACCTGGTGCTCGCTGCCATACTGGTTTTTTTGACCTATGCAGTAGTATATAGCGCATTAAACCTGATTCATGAAGGGACACTCGTTATGGTCAACCTGAATATGATGAAATGGTTTGCCATCAGCAGCGTTTTAATCATGCTGGTTTACATCCTCATTTATATTTTCGAAAAGCTTTTTGGCTTTATTTCAGATGTTACATTAATTGAAATCTCTGACAGTAACCAGCCGCTTTTAAGAAAGCTGGCAGAGGAAGCACCTGGCACATTCCAGCATTCAATGCAAATTGCCAACCTGGCAGAAGAAATAATTCTAAAAATCGGAGGAAATCCTTTCCTTGTAAGAGCCGGCGCTCTTTACCACGATATTGGGAAAATTGCCCATTCTAACTTTTTTATCGAAAACCAGGTAGTTGGAATGAACCCGCATGACCGTCTTGATTTTCAAAAAAGTGCTGAAGTAATTATCGACCATGTAAAAAACGGCGTTCGTATGGCACAAAAACATAAACTTCCGGGGCCAATTATCGAATTTATTGCCACCCACCATGGAACTACCAAAGCAAAATATTTTTATCTAAAGCATAAAGAAGAACATCCGGATGAAAAAATAGATGAAAAGAAATTCATATATCCGGGGCCTCTTCCTCAATCAAAAGAAGCTACTGTTGTTATGTTGGTAGACGGAATAGAAGCTGCTTCCAGAAGTATGAAGGAAAAAACACCGGAATCTCTACAGGAACTCATTAATAAAATGATTGATCAAAAAATTGAAGACAAACAACTAGATGAATCCAGCCTTACATTTAAAGATATTAAAACCATTAAAGAAATCTTATTACAGAAATTATTGAATATTTACCACATCAGAATCGAGTATCCCGAAGAAAAGAAATCTTAAAAATTGGAATTATTTTTGTTCGATGTGCGAAATGCATTACACAATGTGTTAAAACATGAAAAAAACTTTGCTAAACTTGTGATGTAGAAAAAGAAGTCATTTTTAACGAACAAGTTCAGAATTATGAGAAAAAATCGAAATCTGTTATTCTTTCCTGCCTTAATAGTGTTAAGTTCATTTATGGCTTGTAACAACGGAGGAACAGTACCCGACCCAAATCCTGTTGACAGCACCCGAATAGAAGCACCCGTGCTAACACAAAAGGTAAATAAATTTATCTACGATGTAATGTCGGATGTGTATTTGTGGTACGACGAGATGCCCAACATTGACTATAAATACGAAAATGATTCAAAGGCTTATTTTGATAAGCTTCTGTATACCGATGATAAATGGTCTTTTATTACCGATGATGTTCAAGCACTTACGAATAGCTTTCAGGGAATTGAGAAGACATATGGATGGTCACTGGCATTTGGAGAATTCAGGAACAGTCCTGGAAATTATTTCGCCGTTGTAGAATACGTTTACCCAAATACACCGGCAGCTTCTGCTGGAATTCAAAGAGGAAATATAATTTTATTTATTAATGGAGCTAACATTACTGACCAAAACTATACTGATCTTTTCTCAGGAGATAACATGACTTTTACACTTGGCGCTTTACATTCAGATGGTATTGCAGACAGTATTGATATAAATCTTACAGCGCTGGAGCTAAACCTGAACCCAGTGGTTAAAACTTCGATCGTTAACTACGAAGGGAAAAAGATTGGTTATTTATTCTACGCACAATACATCTCGAATTACAATACTGCAATAGATTCTGCAATTCAAAATTTTGCTAATCAGGGAGTAACAGATGTAGTTCTGGATTTGCGTTATAATCCCGGAGGAACTATTAATGCCGCACAGCACTTATGTAGTGAACTGGCTCCTGCTACTCAGGTTAATGGCGAAAGTCCCTTGGTTACTTATCAGTGGAACGATAAGTATCAGAGTTATTTTACAAGTCTTCTGAGTACCGGTAATATTCAGATAAATTTTGATAAAAATGTTCCTGTAAATCTGAATCTTGATCATATTCATATACTAACAGGTCACGGTACAGCATCTGCTTCCGAGTTAACCATTACAGGTTTAAGTCCATACATGGAGGTAACAACTGTTGGAGATACTACCTATGGAAAATACACTGCTTCAATAACCGTAGTACCAGATAGCCTATACTCAGCAAGTTATGCAGAAGAAATAAATAACTGGGGACTTCAACCAATAGTTCTGAGATATGCAAATGCATGGGGTGTTACCGACTTCAAAGATGGTTTTGCACCAACCATCAACGCACGAGATGATTTACTTCATGCTTATCCATTGGGAGATATCAATGACCCTCTTTTTGCTGCAGCTATCGAAGATATAACAGGAACACCCGTAGTTAGTGCAATTAAAAGTGCTCGTGTGTCACATCCTGAATACAGGATTATCCATCGGGGATTTTCAAAGTTTGATGCAAATAAACGTGAATTACTAATTGATACCGGAGAGACCATTTTTAAAAAATAGACCTGACATTTTACCGATAAGGGGGAACATCATGAATAAACAACTATTTTGATGTTCCCTTTTCATTTTATAATTCTTTCTCTTCCAAGATTTTAACAAATCGCCCTAAACTTCTTCAATTTCTATCAATTTCACTCATTTTCAGCAAGTTATTAACCATAATATTTTGCATTTCTGAAAATGTATACTAACTTGCATGCAAACTCTTAATTGGACGCTAAGATGTTTGAAGAAATTAACCTTATAACACCGGGAATTGGTGCCCGGGTATTGAATGGCCATCAGGTAGACCAATCGATAAAAATCATTGAAAATAAGCAACTGATAGATTTTGTGGAATCCATTTCACAAATGGTTCTTATTCTGAATAAACAAGAGCAAATTGTATATGCCAACAAAAGTTACCGTGAATTTTTTAATTCGTTTGAAACAAAAAAAATTGTTGGATTAAGACCGGGGGATACTTTTAAATGTCGCAACGCGCTGTCTTCCAAATATGGCTGCGGTACAACAAAATTTTGTAAATCGTGCGGGGCTGCAAATGCTATTATTGAGGCAGTATCAGGTAACCGGTCAACCAGAGAATGCAAAATTCAAACCATACAAAACGAAACCATTGATTTAAGAGTTACAGCCAGTCCCTTACGTATTGATGAAGATGAATTAACTTTATTCTCCATCATTGATATCAGCCACGAAAAAAGACGCAGGTCACTGGAAAGGGTATTTATTCACGACATATTGAATATTGCTGGTGGAATTTCGGGATTGTCAGCCATATTGAAAGAAATAGAAGACCCGAAAGAAATGCGCGAAATTGCTGATACTATCGAAGTTGCAGCTCAAAATCTTATAGAAGAGATTCAAACTCAACGTGAAATAGGATCTGCAGAAAGAGGAGATTTAACACTCCACTACACCGAGGTTCAGACTCTTGAAATACTTAATGAACTGAAAAATTTGTATTCTAATCACAATACAAATAAAGGAAAACCCATTATCATTCAAGGAAATGAGAATCATTCCATTTTAACTGATCGTACCCTGTTAAAACGTATTCTTGGTAATATGATAAAAAACGCTGTGGAAGCGATCGAAGCTAATGACAAGATTACCATTGGGTGCACGGGAATTGGAAACAAGGTTCGTTTCCATGTACATAATAACAGTGTGATTCCTGAAGAAGTTAAATCCGAATTGTTCAAACGATTTTACTCTACCAAACAAATTGGCCGAGGCATTGGAACTTACAGTATGAAACTTTTTGGAGAAAAATACCTGAAAGGAAAAGTTTGGTTTAGCAGTTCGCCTGAAAAAGGAACTAATTTTTACATCGAATTGAATTATTAAGGTACAGACGGTTCTATTTGGCGAAACGTGCTTCATTGCCTGTTTTGTTGTATTTTTATAATGAAGGAACAACAAAGCAGGCTTTTTTATGCGTTTCAAATTGATAACATTCACATCATTCAATCATGAATAAGAACTTTATAACTGATAAAATATTTAAAGGACAAGATTTTAATACCAAAGCGTTTGAACCAGCCGATTTTGAAAATTGTCAGTTTGTGCAATGCAATTTTGCTTCTTTGGATCTTGCCGGATGCATCTTTACCGACTGTGTTTTTAATCAGTGCGATTTTAGTAATGCAGCCATTACGCAAACTGCCTTCCAGAATGTCCGGTTTGAATCATGTAAACTCATCGGCCTTCAATTTGATACTTGCAATCCGTTTCTGCTTTCCTTTCAGTTCAATCAGTGTATTTTGAATTATGCCTCGTTCTATCAGCTAAAAATTCCGGGAACCCTATTCTCTGATTGTATAATTGAAGAAGCCGATTTTTCAAATGCCATACTAAATTCTGCCACTTTTGATAATTGTAATTTAAATGGCAGCAGATTCGAAAATACTCAGCTCGAAAAAGCTGACTTTTATTCATCAACACACCTGATTATCAATCCCGAAAAGAACCAAATCCGGGGAGCCCGATTTTCTATTGATAATATATCCGGATTACTAACAAAGTACGACATCGTGATAGACAGATAATATTCGGTAGAAATAAAAATTTACAGAGTAAAATGCACAAGAAATATATTGGATATTTATTATTCTTTTTCCCTGGAAAAAGACGACAATAAACTAATGATACTGAACAAAATAGATTAACATTCTTCTTTAAATAAAAAACGCCGTTCATTCCTGAACGGCATTTTTATCGTGGAAATATCCTTGTTAAAACTTAAACGTTAGTCCAACTCCAAACGATTCCATAAACTGCAACTTTGGACTTCCTTCAATTTTAATATCGTCGTCGTAAATCATGTGAGTAATCAGGTTCGCTGAAAGGTAGTCGTTCACTTTCATATTAAGCTGAACTTTCCAATCTACATCAATATTTTGTGGGTTATGAAGATAATTGGAAAACAATCCAAGTTTAGAATCAAAAGTAACGTTTTTCATCACCTCCTTTACGTATTCGACTTTAACAGTAGCTCCTAATTCTGCTCTTGCTTTCTTACCCGGATCAACACCAAAAGCACCTTCGTTTGCCAATGTTTCATCATTAACAAAAGTGAACTTTCCGGAAACAGGCGCTAGCATAACCGAAAATCCATCTGTTTTATAATCCATACCAAGTGCAGCAGTAATATACCCGGGTGCCATAAACTTTGAAATCAGTTTCTTAGGATCAACACCGTAATCGTAACCCGGAGCAAATTGCGATTTAAAAGCCAGCATACCTGCATAATTCCAATTTCCATCTGCTTTATATCCAAGCTTGGAACTAATATCAATTAAATCATCCGATTTGCGTGCGTCATCTCCTTTCTCTTTGATAAAACCGTAGCGAAGGTCAAATGCGTTATCCCAGCTCAGCTTATCTTTTTTATAATTGGCAGCATAATTAAGCATAAAAAGTCCGGTCATCGAACTTTTACCACCTGCAGCCCAGTTAGTTAACGAAACCTGTGAAAAATTCAAAGTGGCAGTTGTCGATGTTGTCCAAAGCGAATCTTTCGCTGCATCCTGGGCAAAAACAAAAACCGGGAACAAGAATAAGATGATAATTAGTTTTTTCATTTTCATAGCAATTAAATAATTGATCTTTTTGCATTTTATTACTCAAAAACAAAGATACGATGTAAATGTTTTTATCAGTATAAATGGATTAAAGTATCATTATAATTAATCGGCTTTCACGACAAAAGTACTTCATGTCTTCTAACTGTTTTGATAAACACAATTTTTTTGTATGTTCGAACAAAAGCAATAAAACGATAAATCAAAAAACTATCCATATGAAGCGAATTGTATTATTTATTTTATTGGCGCTTATGACAAAAATGAATTTGGGACAGAATGATCCTTATCTCTGGCTTGAGAATATCGATTCAGAAAAATCACTTGAATGGGTTGAGAAATGGAATGATAAAACTTTAAAGGTATTAACAGAACAACCACCTTACGAACAGATGTACCAGAAAATTCTGGAAATTTATAATTCAGATGATCGGATAGCAGACCCGGTAATTTATGGCGACCTGGTTTATAATTTCTGGCAGGATGAAGAACATCCGAGAGGCATTTGGAGAAGAACTATGCTGATCAGTTACCTGGGTGGTGATCCGCACTGGGAGACCGTTCTCGATATTGATGAAATTTCGAAGAATGACCATGTAAAATATGTTTTTAAAGGAGCAACTGGGCTGTATCCTGATTATGAACGGTTTTTGGTTAGCCTTTCAAAAGGTGGTGGTGATGCTGTTGAAATCCGCGAATTCGACGCAAAAAACAAATACTTTATTCAGGGTGGTTTTTTTATTCCGGAAGCAAAAGGAAATGCAGACTGGATTGATGAAAACACCTTGATGGTTTCAACCGATTTTGGGGATGGAATAACTACTTCGGGCTACCCAAAACAGGTAAAAATATGGAAACGGAGTACAGAGTTAAAAGATGCCAAACTTGTATTTGATGGTAAAACAGATGATATGGGAATTTGGGGACATACTATTCATGCCAAAGACAAAACCTACCAGTTGATCACGCAACGTACTTCTTTTTATGCCGGAAAATACTATTTCATTGAAAATGGAAATTCGATAGAACTTAATGTTCCTGATAATATAAGTTTGAACAGCATATTCAAAAATCAAGTGATTTTTGATCTGAAATCGGATTGGAAGGTAGGCAACAAAGAATTTAAACAAGGAGATATGATCAGTATTGGGTACAACGAACTCATTAATGGAGAAACTGGTTACCAACTGGTTATCCGCCCTGACGATCGCTCAAGCATTACCGAAACATCAACCACCGAAAATGTTTTGCTGGTTAATATGCTAAGTAATGTAAAAAGCGAATTGTATAAATACACTTTCGATGGTAGCTGGAAAAATGAAAGAATTGATGCACCTGAGTTTGGAACCATTTCACTGGGTTCAGCCGATGAAAACAGTAATACTTATTTTTTCTATTTCCAGAATTTCCTGGAACCTTCAACCCTTTACAAAGGTGATGCTGCAACAGGTTCGTATTCAAAAGTTAAATCGCTGACCTCGTTTTTCCCAACAGAAAATTACCAGGTGCAGCAATTCGAAGCAACATCGAAAGACGGTACAAAGATTCCCTATTTTGTAGTTAGCAGTAAGAATCTGAAATATAATGGTAAAAACCCAACTTATATAGACGCTTACGGTGGTTTCGAAGTTCCCAGACTTGCCAGGTACAGCGCTGTAATTGGTACCGAGTGGCTGGAGAAAGGTGGAGTTTATGTACTTGCCAATCTCAGGGGTGGTGGCGAATTTGGTCCCAAATGGCACCAGGCCGGATTAAAAGAAAACCGGCAACGAATTTACGATGATTATTTTGCGGTTGCGGAAGATTTGCTGGCACGAAAAATTACCAATCCCAAGAAACTGGGGATTTACGGAGGAAGTAACGGAGGCTTACTTGTTGGTGTTGGATTTACTCAACGTCCCGATTTGTATAATGCAGTAGTTTGCGCCGTTCCGCTTCTCGACATGAAACGGTATAATAAGTTACTCGCAGGTGCCAGTTGGATGGCTGAATACGGGAATCCTGATATTCCGGAAGAGTGGGACTACATAAGCAAATACTCGCCCTACCAGAATGTAAAAAAAGGGATGGATTATCCTGAAGTTTTCTTCTACACTTCTACGCGCGATGACCGTGTACACCCGGGACATGCCCGCAAAATGGTTGCTAAAATGAGCAACATGGGCTATAAAGTATATTATTTTGAAAACACGGAAGGAGGACATGCAGGTGCCTCAACCAACGAACAGCGTGCAAAAATGAGCGCCTTGATGTTTAGCTACCTGCAAATGAAACTAATGGATTAGGTAACTAAAGTAAAAAATCCCGGGAAATAGATCCCGGGATTTTTTATTAGGATTCGTTAGCTTCCTGAAATATCGAAAATTACCCGTGCCCTTACTGTCATACCATTTTCTCCTGGCAAATCACGAATGGCATCAGGATTTGTAATCGTACTTCGTGTTAAATAAAGCGCCGGCCCACCAGAAAGAGAAAACGAAAATCTCGATCGATTAGGAACAATACTTACAGACGGACCAAACATGATCCTGGCGCCACCTTCTGCCTCATCTTCTTCCCACAGTCCTTCCAAATCCTCACCAACAGCTTCGGCACCTGCAAAAAAATGCTCAGTAATTTTATAATGAACTCCTAAACTGGTTAGCACATCCAGTTCATCACGATCATCGACCGAAAGTGCTTTCTCCAACAACAAGTTACCCCCCACTTTAAATCGTTTGCCTTCTGAAGTTGCCGTAATTCGTCCAACCAAAGCAAATACACCACCATAATCCCGACTCAAACCGGTACCAATCCCCAAACGAATTCCTCTCGATTTCTTTCCACCAATCAAATCCCGGATTATTTCTGCCCGTTGGGCACTATTCACCGAATTATCCTCGCCAATACCCAGAGCTACAAACGATAGTAACGTAAAACGATGCCCCAAATAACCTTTCACACCAATTTGCTGGTTTATTCCGTTGTAACCAAACCCATCACTCAGGTTATTCCCGTAACTTCCCAGGTAACTAAGAGTCCACGGCAAATTATCCGGTGTAAGTGTTGAGGTTGAAAACAAAAAAGGCTCAACACTATTTTTGATAATAAACCCTGGCTTTTCGCCTGTTCCCGGATTCTGAGCAAAAGAAAAACTTATTGTAAAAAGCAAGACGACCAACAATTTAAGTTTCATAACTTCATATTTATATTTTTGATAAAGCGATATGAAAATACGACAATCAGTATTGGTAAAAAAGCAGCTATCTGAGAATTAACAATTTGAAAACAAAAAACAGTCAACTATATAAAACGGTTAACATTAATTTCACCCCGCAAGCCATCATTTTCATCCATCAAATACATGCACATTTCCCTGGCAAATCGTGGTGCCAGCATCACTCCTTTGGTTCCCAGACCATTAAAAACGAAAATATTCGGATATTTGGGATGCGCCCCCATAACAGGCCGACGATCGGAGATAGTCGGGCGAACTCCCGCCAGGTGATCTTCTATTGAATAATCAACCTTGATTAAGTTTTCCAATCTATGCAATATTAATTCTTTTCCCTGCTGTGTCGGGCTTTCAGAAAGATCGTCCCATTCGTAGGTTGATCCAACCTTAAAACGGTGTTCACCAACCGGAAGGACAAAAACCTGCTTATTCAGAATATATTCTTCAGATAGCGATGGAGCATGAATGAGCAAAACTTCGCCTTTGGCCGGATTCATTTTAACAAAACGGAAAAGCGGATTCTGATGCAGATGATATCCTTCACAAAAAACTATCTTATCCGCACTTATTTCACCAATATGAAATTGCCCCTTTTCGTTGGTTAAATCAGAATAATTTATCGTTGCTTCTGTTAGCAATTCTTTCTCAAGAAAATAACTTTCTACCCGCTGAAGAAACGCGGATAAGTTAAGGTAACCCGACCCGCTCACCTCTCCAAAAGAGCCAGCATTGCTTATCCCATCGATAACAGCATTCTCTGAAATCTTATAAATGTAATCTTGATATCCTGAATCTGCTTTCTTTTCTTCCCATAAGAGTAATTCCTGACTGGAAAGTGGTTTCAAAATATTCTTTTCAAAATAGAAGTTCTCTTGCAGTAGTTTCTCCAACTCGCGGTATCGGTTTTTCATCACCGGCAACAATTCATCAACCATCCAACTCTTGGTTAGTCTTTTAAAAACCAACGGATTGACCATTCCGGCCGCTACTAAAGAAGCACGACTTTTATTTGGTGAAGAAACAAGATGAAAAGACATTCCACGGTCAAGCATTTCAAATGCGAGCAAAGTTCCGGCCAGGCCCTGTCCTATTATCAGGAAATCAACTTGTTTCACCTTAGTAACAATTTTAAGGCTTCTTCAGCGGTTTTTACCGGAAGTTGACAACTTCCATCCGAACAAACATAAATAAGGTCATCGCCCATTACAAACCTGTCTTTTAACAAAGGAACTTCGCTTTGTGATTGGCTGTGAAGCCACATTACATTAGGATAAAATCCATTTTGTAAATCCGAAAGCAACAGATTGGCATTGATACCTGTCACTACTACCTCGTAATACGGTTCTGTCAATTTCAACATAAGGTTTCCCCAATTGGCATAAGCCATTGGATATTTTGGAAACTGCCCGGCTACCGCTTTAGTCATCCTTTTTGCAATTTCCAGATACCGGGGATTACCCTGAATGAGATAAAGCTGATGTAAATTATTGGCCATTACCGAGTTAGATGCAGGAATAACATTGTCTTCATTCTGAAAGTGATTTCCTACCAGTTGATTTCCATCCTTTTCCGTGAAATAAAACAGTCCGCTGTTGGAATCATAAAAATGTCTGAACACATAATCATTGAGTTGAAGTGCATATTGAAGCCACTTTTCATCTCCGGTTACTTCATATAGTGCAAGCCAGGCTTTAATCACCAAAGCATAATCTTCCAGAAATCCTTCAATTGTAGCCTTTCCATTTTTCCAGTTATGAAAAATTTGTCCTGAATTCTGAACTAGTTGTTCAGAAATAAACTTTGCATTCCGAAGTGCCAGTTGAAGAAAATGTTCTTCACCAAAAGCGCGATAAGCATCAACCAACCCAATGATAACCAAAGCATTCCAGCTTGTAAGCGTTTTGTCATCCAAACCCGGACGAACCCTTTTTGAACGCTCTGATAATAATTTATATTTCCATTTACCAACCTTAATCCGAAGTTCATTCTTGCTTAATTTATGGCGTTTGGCAAAAATGTCATCCGAACCACGGGTAAGAATATAATTTCTGTTTTCCCACAAACCACTTGTATTGAGGTTGTAAAATTCAGAAAAGAGGGAATACTCTTCCTGTAAAATCATTCGAAGTTCAGGTTTCTGCCACACATAAAACTTTCCTTCTTCCCCATCACTGTCGGCATCCAAAGAAGAATAAAAAGCTCCACTGGAATCCAGCATTTCACGTTCCAGAAAATCGATAATCTCATAAACTGTACATTTAAACTCCTCAACACGAAAATGTTGATAGGCCTTCGAGTAAATACTAAGCAGCTGTCCGTTATCGTAGAGCATCTTTTCAAAATGCGGCACTTTCCAAATTTCGTCAACAGAATAACGCGCAAAACCGCCACCAATCTGATCAAATATTCCACCTCGCGCCATCTTCTCCAAAGTTAGTTTCACAAAGTCGAGACAGAGTTTGTCGTCTTTCAAAACTCCGTAATTCAACAAAAATTCCAAATTAACCGGCATAGGAAACTTGGGCTGCCCCACCCTTCCGCCTTCCTGCATATCAAACCGGGCTTTCCAGGATTCTACTGCAGATTGTATTAATTTTGAATCAAGAGTAAAGTCTTCTTTTATTTCAATATCCAGATTAATCCGCTTAATCCCTTCTTCCAACTGAGAAGCATAGATCAGCGTTTTTTCACGGTGATTTTTATAATACTCAGCCACTGCATTCAAGCTATCCATCCATCTTTCTTTCGGGAAATAAGTTCCCCCCCAAATTGGCCTTCCATCAGGAAGTGCAATCACATTTAAAGGCCACCCTCCGTTCTGCATCATCAGTTGAACAGCGCTCATGTAATAATGATCTACTTCGGGTCGTTCTTCCCTGTCAACTTTAACCGATACAAAATGTTTATTCATTGTGGCTGCCACTTCTTCATCTTCAAAACATTCGTGTTCCATCACGTGGCACCAATGACAGGCCGCATAACCGATACTTACCAGAATGAGCTTGTCTTCCCTTTTGGCTTTCTGAACAACCTCATCGCTCCACGGAAACCAATTTACCGGATTATGTGCATGCTGCAACAAATAAGGTGAAGTAGAATGGATTAAAGCATTGGTATTTTTCATGAATCGCTGTTCCCTTTTTTTAATTATTCCCGCTATACAATTTTATGGAACAGTTGTTTACACTTTTGGTTTGAAAAAAGGAATCAGATTTCGATAGGTAATATTTATGAGGATTAAATTATCCGGAAAAAGAATTTTGTTTACCTGAGCCTCTAAGAAAATTTAGATTAAATCCGTTTAGTATAAAAACAGCAACTAAATATCATCAAATCACAGAAGACAACACACACTATATCAATGAATTAATAATGATCAGAATTTTTGAAGTAATATTTCAGAAATTATAACCTTTGTTTTCAGTTTGAACATTCACATCAGCAATAGTTCAAATTTTATATTTGTACCAGCAAACCCAATTAATTTGTGATAAAACGCAACTAGAGAAGAGTTAAAATCCCGGAATGGACGCCGGGATTTCTTCTTTTATAGTCCTTCCATATCTTCTGAAACTTTTTAATTTTCCTAAAGTCATTTTGTTTTTCTTTTCTTACTCTTTCCTTTTAGAGAACACCTTAAAAAACGATTTTCCTTTGTAGTTTTATGCTATTATAAAACGAATACCATGCTTAAAAAGATTTTATTAAGTATTCTGGCAGTAATTACACTTCTGATTATTTCTGTCGGGATCTATTATCGTTTTTTTATTTACAAAGCACCTCTAATTTCGGCAGAAGATTTAGCTGCTGTTACACTGATGCCCCTTCCTGCCAAACTCGAAATGAAAAGTGGTGTATTGGATCTTTCGAATGGATTAGATCTAATGTATAAAGGGAACAATGATGTTGTTCAAAAATCAATTGTGCGGTTTAAAAAGCAAATAAAAGAGATTTACCAGGTAAAAGAAACTGCTGAAGGAGTCATGTTGAACATTTCTTGCCTGACTCCTACTAAAAGTAATATTCCATCACTGGGCGATGATGAATCATATAACATTAATATTGGAGACGAAATAAATCTGGAAGCCAACACTCAATGGGGCATCAACCATGGTTTGGAAAGTATTCTTCAGCTAATCAGTTCCCAATCAGACGAACCAGTTATTTCTAAATTAAAAATGGAAGATCAGCCACGATTTGGCTGGCGTGGTTTGATGATGGATGTTTCACGTCACTGGATGCCAAAGGATGTTATACTTCGGGTTCTGGATGCCATGGCCGCAGTAAAAATGAATACGTTTCACTGGCACTTATCCGATGATCAGGGATTTCGGGTGGAAAGCTTTGTCTTTCCCGGACTTCAGGAACAAGGTTCTGATGGCAAATATTATACTCAGGATGAAATAAAAGAAGTAATTGCATTTGCTGCCGAACGAGGGATTCGTGTTATTCCTGAATTTGATATTCCCGGGCATTCAAAAAGCTGGCAAATTGCTTATTCTGAACTGGGAACAGACCAACGACAAATGAGTTTGAAAAATACAGGAGGTGAAATGTTCTCGCCTCCACTAGACCCCACCAACGAAAAAGTGTATGAATTTCTGGATCGCTTTATTGAAGAAATGGGAGCACTTTTTCCTGACCCTTATTTTCACATAGGCGGCGACG
This sequence comes from Draconibacterium sp., assembly GCA_035399765.1. Lineage (GTDB taxonomy): Bacteria > Bacteroidota > Bacteroidia > Bacteroidales > Prolixibacteraceae > Draconibacterium. The sequence continues at coordinate 33,841 of DAOPJR010000028.1, forward strand.
AAGTGGATTCAAAATACTGGGATAACAATGAAAGAATCCAAACCTTTATGCACGAACACAACCTGGCTGATGCCCATGCGCTCCAGGCATATTTTAATAAACGTGTTCAACCTATCCTTGAAAAACATGGTAAAAAGATGGTAGGTTGGCAGGAAATCCTGCACACTGATTTGGGCAGTGATATTGTCACTCAATCATGGATCGATCAGAAAAGTCTTTTTAAAGCTGTACAAAGCGGGGCAAGCGGAATATTATCTGCTGGTTGGTATCTCGATTTGAAGCTGCATGCAAATGACTATTACCAGGTGGACCCCCTGGTTTTGCCCGGAGCAGTTGACATTGAACCTGATTCTGCACATTGGAAAATGTATGACATAAAAATCGATTTTGGTTCTAACCAGATTAACGGCGACATGGTTCTTTTTGATCGGGATCCGAATAATGTTTATGGTTTCTTCGGATTGATGAACAACCTGGTTGCTTTCAAATCAGGAACAATTGAAAATGGTTTGCTAAAACTTGAACTAACAGCACAAATGGGAAAATTAAAGTTCGAAGCCAATTTGGAAGCTGATTCTTTAAACGGCAAAATATCGATGATGTTAATGAATTCTAATTGTTCAGGTAAGCTGGTCGGAAGTTCTGAATTGCCAGGAACTACACTCCCTAAAATTGAAGTCATCAAGCCTCTTACTACGGAAGAGCAAACCAGAATACTGGGAGGTGAGTCCGCTATGTGGGCCGAAACAGTTTCCAAAAACAACGTTGAATCAAGAGTCTGGCCAAGTAGTGCTGCCATTGCCGAAAAACTGTGGTCGCCTGCTGAACTTACTGCTAACACTGAAGACATGTACCGAAGGCTTCTTAGTACCTCTGATTTTCTGGATAAAAGAGGGGCACAACACCAAAAACAAATGAATGCTATTCTTGAGAACCTGATTGCCCCGGAAGGGCTGGCTGCTTTGACACGTTTGACGAGCTTGCTTGAAGAAGTAAAATACTACGGACGTTTATCTAAAATCATGAAAGAAAAGAATTTGTATCTTCCTGATTTACAACTTGACGGTGTTGTTGATGCCGTCCGCCCGGAAAGTTTCGAAGCACGCAAATTCAATCAGCAAGTCGATAAGTTTATTTCTGATCCTAGTGATATAAATCGTACAGCAATCATGGATTATCTCATCGAATGGAGTCAATTGAATAATGAATTGAAACCTCATTTTAATAGTCCTCAGCTGGAAAAAGTAGCTAAAATATCATCTGTTTTTTCAGAAGTTTCACAGTCACTCCTGCAACGGTTTGAGGATGATAACGTATTTTCAGAAGAGGAAAAGCAAATTTTGTCAGACAAAATTACCTTTCTTGAAAATGGCGAGAACGGCATGGTGCTGGCAGTGGCTCCGGGTCTGAGAAAGCTTTTAAATTTCTGAACTTAAAATTATGGAAAACAGACGTCAGTTTATTAAAACATCAATTGTTGCCTCTTCGGCTGTGATACTACCCGAACTAACACTTGGCGCAGGCCGGCTTCGGGAAGTATTGATCCTTGGCGATTCAATATCGATCGGTTACACTCCCTATGTTCAAACCATGTTGGGTTATCTGGCTGATGTAAAACGCCCTATGCTCGATAACGGCGAACCTGAAAACTGCGAAGGAACTACTAAAGGAGTTCAAAACATCAAACGTTGGCTGGGAACAACAAAATGGGATGTCATTCATTTTAACTTCGGGCTGCATGACCTGAAACATGTGAATCCAGGCACTAGTGAAAGCAGCCGGAATCCGGAAGATCCTCTACAGGCAGACCTGAAACAATACAAAAAAAACCTGACGGAGATTGTTGAGATATTAAAAGAAACAGGTGCTGACGTCATCTTTGCAACCACAACTCCTTATCCCAATCAAACAGAAGGTCCGTTGCGTGACCCTGGAATGGCGGAAAAATACAACCAGGTTGCCATCAAGATTATGAATAGAAACCAGATCACGATTAATGATTTATACACTTTCGCCAAACCCCGGCTCGATGAAATCCAGCTCCCGAACAATGTCCATTTTAAAGATACCGGATACTGGGAATTGGCGGAGAAGGTGATCAACCGAATCACCGAAGCACTGGAAGACAGGCGAAACAGAGGTATGTAACTCATATTAGAACTGGTGGTATTATGGGAAAAATTAGTCTTGTACTGGGTGATATAACGAAGTTAAAAGTTGATGCTATTGTTAATGCAGCCAACAACAGTTTGCTCGGCGGTGGTGGAGTTGACGGAGCAATTCATCGTGCAGCCGGAAAGGAATTGCTGGAAGAATGCCGGACCTTGAACGGCTGTGCTACCGGCGATGCCAAAATAACCAAGGGGTACAAGCTTCCGGCTTCCTTTGTCATTCATACTGTTGGCCCAGTTTACAGAGACGGAAATCACGATGAAGCCCTTAAACTGGCTTCCTGTTATTGGAGGAGTCTGGAAATCGCTTCTGATAAAGGATTGAAAACCATTGCTTTCCCGAATATCAGCACAGGAGTTTACGGCTATCCAAAACACGATGCGGCAATTATCGCCATAAAAACAGTACAGGAATTTCTGGCTTTCAGTGATAAGATTGAAGAAGTATTCTTTTGTGCTTTTGATAAAGAAAATCTGCAACTTTACCAGGCGCTACTCTAGCAGAGTTAAATGGCAAGCGATCTGTTTTTCAAAATTATCTTCTTAACACATTGCAATTCGCGATTTAAATTATTCTTTTGAGAAACTTTTCTGAAAGAATGGAATCAATTAAGGAAATTTATAAAATCGGACACGGACCGTCGAGTAGCCATACCATGGGACCTCAAAAAGCAGCCGTTCGCTTTTTGAACAAGAATCCGAAAGCCACACGTTTTGAAACCGTACTTTACGGTAGTTTGGCAGCAACAGGAAAAGGCCACCTCACCGACCGCGTTATCGATCAGGTTTTTTCAGAAAAGAATAATACCATCATCTGGCAACCCAAAGTTTTTCTGCCACGTCACCCGAACGCCATGAAATTTACAGCATTCAGCGATAACAATAAAATTCTTGATGAATGGACCTGCTACAGCGTGGGTGGCGGAACAATCATTGATGATTCTACCAATTCAGAAACGGTGGACATTTATGAGCATCATAAAATGAACGATATTCTGGCCTGGTGCAACCGTCACGAAAAACATTTCTGGCAGTACGTTGAAGAGTTCGAAGACAGCGATATTTGGGATTTTCTGGAAGAAGTATGGGGAGTAATGCTCGACAGTATTCACCGGGGTTTAGGTACCGACGGGACTCTGCCGGGAGGGTTACATTTGCCCCGTAAAGCAGCTTCATTTAATGTGAAAGGAAAAAACTTTGCCACACCGTTCAAACGAAGATCGCAACTGTTTTCTTATGCGCTGGCAGTATCCGAAGAAAATGCTTCGGGTGGAAAAATAGTAACCGCCCCAACTTGCGGAGCCAGTGGAGTATTGCCTGCTGTTTTACAGTATTTCAGAAAAGTACACAAATGTGAAAAGAAAGG
>DAOPJR010000029.1:0-36224 GCA_035399765.1 Draconibacterium sp.
ACAAATGGCACGTGGTTTTCGATGTAAATGATGCCAACATGTGAAAAATTACTTTTGTGGTCGCTTGCCAAAACCACATGGCTTTCTACTGATCGTCCGCGACGGAAAATGAGGTCGCCATTTTGCAAGTTTTGAAAATTAAAATTGCAGTATACGCTTTGTGGCTTTATCGAGAAATAAAATTCTTGAAAGATGTATTTACAAATTATTGCAAGAGAAAAGATTATCAATATTTTAATATATAGTTTCATCTTGTCTGGTTTCGGTGGAGAACGTAATTGTTGGTCAATAGTTCTTTACATTTTATTGAAAATATATTGATGCTTTCAGTCGTTCCGGAGATTGAATAAAAGGTTGTAAAAAATGAAGTAATTATTCCTTTGGAAAAAAGATTCATAATTTTGATTTTCCATTCAATTTACCTCATGAACATTTAGTAAACAACTAACATTTGTTCGGTTTTATAAATCAGGACAAAAATAAAAACTCATGCAAGTGCCTGATTGTGATAGTTTTACTTGTTGCGCGATTTGTAAAGAATGAGGACTTATCTCTTTTTTTCAGGTATGTCTTTCAGGTTTTGGAGATATTGGGTGGGGGTAAGTCCGGTAATTTGTTTAAACGACTGATAAAAAGCAGAACGTGAATTAAAGCCAACTTCTTCGGCAATTCCTTCGATACTAAAATTGGAATAGTGGGGAGAACTTAATAACTCCCGTGCCTCATTAATTCGGTACCTATTAATAAGTGATTTAAATGATTCCTCAAAACGCGAATTTATTATTATGGACAAATAAGATGTGTTTGTTTTAAGTTTTCTGGCGAGTTTACTTGCTGAAATATCTGTCTGTTTGTAGATTTTATCAACTTCCAGCATTTGTTTCAATTTAAGGTATATTTTTTCTTCGTCTCTTATTCCTCCATTTCCATTACCGTTGTTAGTACTGTTTTTGTTTATCTGTAATTTTTCTTCTGTCTGAAAAAGTCTGCGACTGAGTTTATCCAGTTCGATGTTTTTTCTGAATACTTCGCGGTAAGAGCCTCTTAATTCATTATATTTTCGGTAGGCATAACCCATAAAAGAAACACCAAGAACAAGTATTACGAATATTGCTAAAATAAGAGTCTTTTGCCGTTTGTTTTTTTCTTGTTGAAGTTCGTTCTGATATTGCAATTCGCTGATTTGTTCTTTTTGAATTTGATAATCGAGTTTTGCCCTTGTTTCCGTTAATTCATTGGTGTTTGTTTCCATTCTTGCTTCTACAGTTTGCTCAGTAGATATCTGTAGATAACGCATGGCATGTTCATAAGCTTTAACACTTAGTGCAACCTCATACATCACATAGTAATAACCATTGGCTGAATTTGCATTACCATAAGCAATCCGGTTTTCTTCCGAACGTTCGAGGTAATAAATAGCAGAATCTTTTTCTCCGTGTTTGGCAAAGCAATTGGCTCGCGAAAGATATGCATTGCTAAGCAATTTAATATCCTTGTTTTTTATGCTCTGAGTCAGTATATAATCCGATAGTTCACACGCTGCTTCAATGCTGTCGGGGATATATTTATTCGAAAGATGTTGCATTACAGCAATTCTTACTTCTCGTTTGCTGCCTTTGTCACTTGCCCAATTCCTGGCAATTTTGTAAAATTTAATAGCTTCTGAATGATTTCCTCTGCGGTAAAATGATTTTCCTAACTCCTCATAGGTTGTGCTGATTAAAATGGAATCTCCGTAATTTAGCGCCATGTCTACAGCTCTATGGAGGTATTCCAGACAGGTTGTATCCTCGCTGGTAAAAAACGAACTGTTGTACATATCCAATAGCAATTTTACCTGATCTGGTATTTTATTTTGTTCTTTTAGCAATGGATAGGCCAGAGAGCAATAATGCATGCAGTTATCGTATTGATGGTCATATAAATATTGATCAGCTAACTTCATATAAATTTCTGCAAGTAACTCCGGGTCCGATTTCACTATATCTAATTTCAGGATATTCGAATAATATTCTATGGTTTTTGCTGCATCAGCTTTATCAAAACTTATGGTTGCTCCTATTTTATTAATCTTTTCATAAACTTTAGGGAACAACACTTTTTGAAATAAAGTGAAAGTTGAATCAATATACATGCAGGCATCATTGTGTTCATTTTCAGCATACTTCGCACTCGCCAATTCCAAATAAACATGAACTTTGAAAAAAGCATTGTCTTCGGCTAGTATGGATTCCTGGTTATCAAAGAGCCAATTAAAATAAGCCTTCAAAGAATCATTTAAAATCCATTTTTCAAACCTTAAAGAATCAATTGAAGAACTGAAATTTATGACAGAGATATCCCTTTTTGCCCAAAGTTTTTCTTTTAATTGTTCTGTGGATTGAGCAAAGGCTGAAAGCGCCAATAAAAGTGTGACACAAAAGCAAGCTGATATTTTTTTTATATTTATCAGAATGAACTAGCTTATTTTGGTTTTTTCATACTCATTCCACAAGCATACAGGAATGATTTCCATGAATTTACATAATAAATGTGATAATGAGGTTGGAAGTTTATAAAAATGAAGAAAAAAAAGAAAACTACCTTCCGAAAATGTAAATAATAGAAAGTTGTTGCTGTTGATCAACAGTTTCCCAGTCAGGAATATGGATCGACCAGTTGAATTTGCCTTTCACTTTTGGGTGATTGATGAAATACCAAATAAAGTCGGTACGTGAATAGTTGGTGGCACGATAATAGGGGTCGCCAAACATAAAACGGTGTCCTCCACCCAGATTCATTACTGATTTGATTCCGAAGTTTTTGTATCCCATTGAAGCCTCAGCGAAAAAACTGCTAACACTTAAAAAATCTTCCATAATTCCTCTTTCGCGGTAAAAAGAAGTAAGTATTCCTGCTTTGAAAGTTCCCTGAAACGGTAAGTTTTCTGATGTTCTAAATCCTCCCTGGATGGTAAATCCAAAATAGTCTTCAATGTGTTGGTCAGGAAGATGCAGTTTATCGTGAGCGTTGTGAAACATCAGGATGTGGTTTTGGAGAAACAGGTTTTTGTGTCTGATCTCACCTGAAGAACCTGCCATAAACTGTTCGCGCTGAACTTCAGCCTGGCGTCCAACCCAGTCAACAAATCCCAATTGGTGTCCCCAGTCCCAGCTTATTTTACCAAACATTCCTTCAATATTCGGGCGGTAATACAACAAGGTATCTGTGAGCATGGCAAGCGGAAAATCAATCTTATCCCGACGGGGAAATGCTCCAAACAAAAATTCCTTATTCGTTTCCTGAAATTGGTAGTACAATGTGAGTTTTGGCTTTTGAGCATTTAAATCGCTGCCAAATTCAAACAAGTGGCTTAACCCGCCGCGCAACCTGTGATTATCAAAGTTAACACCTACTTCGAAAGCTCCCCTTGTTCCGAGTATGGTTTGCGGGGTTGCATAAGATGGTGTGAATTCGCGGTTATCACCGATTCCTTCAAAAAGTACCTGATATTCAAGATTCTGGGCTTTCAGAAAAGCAGTACTAAAAATAAGAAGCAGGAAAATCGGGATTTTTCTCATAACTATATAATTCGTTCGCTAAAATAGCAAAAGTTTAGAGTTTCGCATTACGTGAAAGGTGTTCAGCGTTTGAAAGTTGGTATTCAGTCTTCAGTATCAAATATCCAGCATCAAGTATCCAGTATCCAGCCTTAGTCACACAAAATATAATTGTCGCGCCTTGGATTGATTACCATTACCGGCAGTTTGCCTGCACGTTTAATTATTTTTCTTTCCGGAAGCCCAACCAGGTAATCAAGCGGAGTGACCGAAGAACTGCCAAGCATAACAAAAAGATTGCAGTCGGATACATGAGCTAATTCAAGTGCTTCATACGAATTTCTGAAACTGGATCGCGTTCCTTTGTATATCTTGTGTTCGATCGAAAATTTTTGATACAACTTCTTAGTTAAAAGAACATTTTTAGCCACTCCACTTTGTGCTTCTTTTGTCGTGTCTTTAGCCGCTACTGCAACAATCTCAGCCTGATTGAACCGGCCAAAGTATGAACACCACAATGATCCGTCGCTGTTTTCTTTTCGCATATCGATCGGTTGGATAAGATGATTGTAGTCAATCATCTCAGATTGTGAGTGAACAAAAAGAAATGGAATTGGGCTTTCAGCCAGCATTGACGTGTATTTCCTGAAATTTTCAGCATTGGCAACCAACAAAATAGCTTCATGGTCTTCAGCCAAAACATCAGGAACAGAAGATTTATCCCCGAACAGAACCAGGCTAGAAACAGGGAGTACAGGAATTTCGGATTTTATTCGTCTGGCATAATTGTTTAGTAATTCTCTTGCTTCCGACTGTTGTTTTTTCCCGGATGACGCGTGAAAGAAAAGGCAAAGTTCTTTCTTAAATATAAAAGCAAGTTTGATTCCGTGTTTGATAAGGGACTGATCGTTGTCGCCCTGCTCAATAATCACCAGAATTTTTTGCTCTTTTTTTTCTGTCATCCGCTTTTTGTGGTAAAAGTAAAGATTTCGCCGGAGCAAACCGACTAAGTTGAAAAATATCAGGAATGGTTCGTAGTGAAATACCTAATTTTACCGCAAAAGTGATAAACATGATCAACGAACAGTTGCTTCGCCCAAAAAGCATTGTTATTGTAGGTGCGTCAAATAATATTCGAAAGCCCGGTGGTAAGATTGTAAAAAATCTGCTCGATCATCATTTTGAAGGCGATCTTTTTGCAATTAATCCAAACGAGGACCGGATACAAGGCATTCCTTCTTTTGCATCAGTGGAAGAGTTACCGTCGGTGGATTTAGCTATTTTGGCGGTTCCGGCCAAATTCTGCCACGAAGTAATCAAACAACTGATCGAACAGAACGATACAAAAGCATTTATTATCATTTCTGCCGGATTCTCTGAAACGGATGAAAATGGAAAGAAATTGGAGCAGGAAATTGTAGAAACGGTAAATAAACACAATGCCTGCCTGATCGGCCCGAATTGCATCGGTGTAATGACGCCACACCATGCCAGCGTTTTTACAACTCCGGTTCCAAAATTAACGCCCGATGGATGCGATTTTATTTCAGGGTCGGGTGCAACAGCTGTTTTTATTATTGAATCGGGGATTCCGAAAGGATTACGTTTTGCCAATGTATTTTCAGTGGGGAATAGTGCTCAAACTGGAGTGGAGGATGTGCTGGGATATTTGGATGAAAACTATGTTGAAGGAGTTAGTTCACGGATAAAATTACTGTACATTGAAAATATTGACAATCCCGATAAACTTCTGTATCATGCGAATTCATTGATTCAGAAAGGGTGTAAAATAGCTGCTATTAAAGCCGGAAGTTCTTCTGCCGGAAGTCGTGCCGCATCATCGCACACAGGCGCTTTAACATCGTCGGACGCTGCGGTGGATGCACTGTTCCGCAAAGCCGGAATTGTACGGTGTTATGGTAGAGAAGAGCTGACCACGGTTGCCGGAGTATTTATGAGTCGTGATCAGGAAGGCAAAAAGATGGCTATTATTACACATGCCGGAGGGCCGGGAGTGATGCTCACCGATGCACTTGAAAGTGGCGGTCTTCAAATTCCTGCGATTAAAGACTCTCCTGAAAAAAAGGCTTTGCTGGATAAGCTTTTCCCCGGTTCATCGGTTGAAAATCCGATAGACTTTCTGGCGACCGGCACAGCTGAACAGCTTGGTGAAATCATTGACGCTTGCGAAAACGATTTTGATGTGGATGGAATGGCTGTAATTTATGGCAGTCCAGGGCTTTTCCCCGTTCAGGATGTTTATGATCTTCTTTCCGAAAAAATGAAGGTGTGCAAAAAACCGATATATCCAATTCTTCCTTCGCTAATTAATGTGAAAGAAGAAGTGGCTCATTTTCTGTCGTTGGGAAATATTAACTTTCCTGATGAGGTTTTGCTGGGAAGGGCTCTCACCAAAGTAATTCACACACCAAAACCTTCTACCGAAAATTCAAAACCTGCTCACATTGATCCGCTTGCTATTCAAAAAATAATTTCAGAAGCAAAAGATGGTTATCAACCGCCGGAAATCATACACCGATTATTTGATCTGGCAGGGATTCCGCGAGTAAAGGAAATGGTTGCGACAAGCGAATCGGAAGCTGTTTTGGCCGCCATGAATATTGGTTTCCCTGTGGTTATGAAAGTAGTAGGCCCGGTTCATAAAACTGAGGTTGGGGGAGTGGTACTGAATGTACGCAACGTTGCCGATGTAAGAAAGGAATTTCATCATCTGAATGAAATAGAAGGATCGGAAGGAGTACTCATTGCACAAATGGCTTCGGGGACTGAACTGTTTCTGGGAGCAACTTACGAAAATAAATTTGGACATGTGATTCTCTGTGGGATGGGAGGAATTTACGTTGAGGTTATGAAAGATGTGGCATCGGGTCTGGCACCTTTAAGTATGGAAGAAGCTTATTCGATGATTAAAAGCCTGAAATCATATAAAATATTGAAAGGTTATCGAAGGCAGGCTGGCATTAATATCGATTTGTATGCCGGTATCATTGTTCGTTTGTCGTGGCTGTTGCGATATGCGGTTGAAATAAAGGAGATCGACATTAATCCTTTACTGGGAAATAATAAGGAGATTCTGGCAGTGGACGCGCGAATCCGGATTGAAAAATAAAAAAAGAGACGAACCTTTTGGGACAGCCTCTTTCTCCTATTATAGATATTTATTTTTGATTCTTATTTTGATTGGGCTTTTTGCATTGGATTTTGGCCTCCTCCGCCACGCGATCCTCCCCATCTTGATTTATAAATTTCGAAACGGGTTGGTTGTTTCTTCTCCGGCCAGTAATTGTTGTCCATGTCGGTATCTGCAGTTTCGGAGAATGGATCAAGTGTGATTTGTTTCACTTCTTTACCAAACATGAACACCTTGGAAACTTCTTCATTGTTACGTCTCCAGATTTCAGCCGGAATACGCTGGATTTCTTCCGTTCCGTCGGTAAATTCAAATTTCAGGATGATTGGCATTACAAGTCCTCCAATATTTTTAAAGTTAATCTGGTAGAAATTGAGATTATCACCAAGCATCTTCTTTTCATCGTCTGATAAAGTTGAAAGGTAACGGTCGTATTCTTTTTTGTCTTCATCAGTTACCTTGTACTCGTCGTAGGAGTTATAGAAATCTGCAGCTTCAGGGTGATTGGCCAAATAAGTTTGGTCAGCTAACTTACTGTTGCGGATATCAGTCATATTTACCATTTCTTCATCTGCTGCTTTTTTCTGCAGAGGTTTTTCAATTTCCGGGTTATGGGTATTTGGTTGGTACCAGCTCACTTTTTCGAGCGAAATATCGCAATTGTCTGTAGTGTAAAACCAACCTCGCCAAAACCAGTCTAGATCAACTGCTGAAGCATCTTCCATGGTACGGAAGAAGTCTTCCGGAGTTGGGTGTTTAAACATCCAGCGCTGCGCATATTCCTTAAATGCATAATCGAAAAGTTCACGGCCCATTACCGTTTCGCGCAAGATATTGAGTGCAACTGTTGGTTTTGCATAAGCGTTGCTGCCCAGGTTCCAAACAGACTCAGAGTTAGTCATAATTGGTGAAATAAATTTCTTGTCACCTTTCATGTAAGGAACAATGGATGAAGGATTTCCTCTACGCGAGGGGTAATTAGGTTCCCATGCCTGTTCTGTCAGAAATTCGCAGAAGGTATTTAAGCCTTCGTCCATCCAGGTCCACTGACGTTCGTCGGAATTCACAATCATGGGAAAGAAATTGTGGCCTACTTCATGAATAATGACCCCGATTAAACCATATTTTGCACGTTTGCTGTAAGTCCCATCTTCTTCTGGTCTTCCACCGTTGAAACAAATCATCGGATATTCCATTCCGCCCACATAGTTATTGTTTGCCGAAATGGCTACCGGGTATGGATAATCAAAAGTATGTTTCGAATAGGTTTTAATGGTGTGGGCAACAACACGGGTTGAATACTGCTCCCACAGCGGATTTCCTTCTTTAGGATAATACGACATGGCCATCACAATGCGGTCGCCAAAGGGAACACCCATGGCATCCCAGACAAATTTACGTGAGCTTACAAATGCAAAATCACGAACGTTTTCAGCTTTAAATACCCAGGTTTTCTCTGCTTTCGATTTGCCTTTCTCCGCTTTTGCAGCCTCACTTTGTGAGACGATAATTACCGGCGCTTCTGCATATTTTGCTTCTTCCAGTTTGCTTCGTTGTTCTTTGCTTAATACTTCGTTAGCGTTTTGCAGAACACCCGTGGCACCAACTATATGATCAGCCGGGGCAGTAATTTTTACCTCAAAATCTCCGAATGGTAGCGTAAATTCACCGGTTCCCAAAAACTGTTTGTGCTGCCAGCCTTCCACATCGTTATATACAGCCATTCTCGGATAAAACTGAGCAATCGTGTAAACGTTGTTTCCATCGGCATCGAAATGTTCGTATCCCGATCTTCCATGGTCTTTCTGCATGTTATTGATATTGTACCACCATTTTACAGAGAAAGTAACCGATTTTCCCGGTTCAAGTGATTGCGGAAGATCAACACGCATCATGGTTTTATTTACAGTAAAAGGTAAATCCTTGCCCGACTCATCTTTTACATAGTCGAGTTTAAATCCGCCATCAAAATCATTCTGTAACTGTTCTAGCTGTGAAAAACTTACTCTTTCATTAAAGCTCATACTCGATGTCGTGTAGGAATCAGAATTTTTGGCCCTCATATTCTGGTCAAGTTGCAGCCACAAGTATTTTAATGGATCCGGGGATTGATTATGATACGTAATGGTTTCAATTCCAAGAATTTTCTGATTTTCATCATCCAACTGAACTTCGATCTTGTAATCGGCTTTTTGTTGCCAATACTCGTGACCGGGCGCACCGGAAGCAGTTCTGTAAACATTTGGAGTTGCAAACTCTTCTTTTAACTGCTTGAACTTATTGTAGTTGTAATTCTCCTGGCTGAACAATGATAAACCAGATACTAATAAAATGATTAAAATTAAACTGCTTTTCATTTCTTTTGATACGATGAATAGAATTTAGTTGGAATTTTGACACGTGCTAAAGTAACAAATCATTCAGCTTATTGTTCTTTTTACCAGAATTTATTCTCAATTAATAAGATTAAGGAAATTCCAAACCCAGCTCCCGAAACGTAGAGTTTCCAAAAATCATGACGTACTTTGAGAAGTTTGATAGAGATAAACAGAACTAGAAAATAGATACATAGAACTACAACCTGCCCCAATTCTAGGCCAATATTAAAAGCCAGCAGAGGTGAAAGGATATTTGATTCGCGGCCAAGCAGTTCTTTCAGGTAGTTCGAAAAACCGAGTCCGTGTATTAAACCAAAAAACAAAGTGGTAACATAAATAAAACGATGGTTTCCAGATTTCAGTGGAAGAATATTTGAAACAGCGGTGATAAAAATGGTAGCAGGAATAAGAAATTCAACAATATCAGAAGGTATAGTAACAATTTTTAAAGTTGAAAGTGCGAGTGTAAGCGAATGTCCGATGGTGAATGCAGTAATCAGAATCAGTACCTTCTTAATTTCATTCAGGCTGTAACCGGCACAAAGAACAAGCACAAAAACAATGTGATCGTAACCATGAATATTGATGATGTGGTCGAACCCCAATCGCAGATACATTTCAAACAAACTCATATTTTCCTAAATTAGCAGCTTAAAATTTTGGTGGGTGAAAATAAATAAAAAATACCTGATTAGTGTCTTGCTTATTCTGATTGGACTGGGCAATGTTTCTGCACACCCTTTTTATGTTACGATTTGCCAGGTTTATTTTAACAAGGAAACAACATCGCTTGAAATCTCAGTAAAAATATTTGCTGACGACCTGACAAAGGCGTTGGAAAAAGAAGGTCATACTCATTTATTCATTGGTGAAGAAAGGGAAGGTCCCAATACTGATACCTATATTTTTGATTATATGAAGAAAAAACTTCATTTTGATGTGAATGGGAAACCGGCAGAATATCAATTTGTTGGAAAAGAACTGGATGCTGCCGTTGTGTGGACTTATCTTGAAATAAAGAATGTGGAGGACCTGAAATCGATTTATACAAACTGTACACTTTTAACTGATGTTTTTGATACACAAAACAATATTATACAGGTTGAAAAAGATAAAAAAGTAAAAAACCTGTTGCTGAATAAACGGGAAATTTCCGGAACCATCACATTTTAGCAGTAGTTTTACAGAACTACATATTGATTATTTTGTTTTAAAGTGACAATAGGACTCTATGAATATACTTGCAGTATTAGGCGCTTTCATTATGACCATGGCTTTTTTATCCTACGGAATAGGAAGTGTTACACTTGAACGATTTCGAATTGTAGGTATTGTTGTATTACTTTTCTATTTGTTGGGTTTAATGTTTGAAGTTATTGCAATTGGTTTTATGGCTTCGAGCGGTAGCGGACGAATGGGATCGTGGCACGTAATTCTTGGAATAATAGCATTCCTATTAATGCTGGTAAATACGATTTGGGTTTGGGTTGTTTATTTTAAGAAAGGCTTTGATGGGCAAGTTAGTATGACGTTACTTAAGTATACAAAAGCTGCCTTTCTATTGTGGGTAATATCTTATTTGCTCGGTATCGCAACAATAATTTGGTTTTAATTATGGGAAACGACTGGAAAGAAAGATTGGGAATGGTGTATTCCACGAATCCCGAATTTAAATTTGATACGGGAGACAGTAACGAGGCAGAAACACTTCCTCCTCAACAACAAAATTTGAAGGTTTTGCTTGACAGAAAACAGCGAAAGGGAAAAGCAGTTACTTTAATTACTGGTTTTGTTGGTAGCGATAGCGATTTGAAAGAGCTGGGTAAAAACCTTAAATCAAAATGTGGAGTAGGAGGTACCGTTAAAGATGGGGAAATTCTTATTCAGGGTGATTTCTGTAACCGGGTGATTGAGCTGTTAAAAAGTGATGGTTACAAGGTAAAAAGAGCCGGTGGTTAGTACCAAGTCTTAACGTTTAATCTTTGCTGTTTGAAAATCAGAAATTATGCATACAGTTGAACTTACCATAATTGGCTCAATCCGGACACAACATCAATTTGTTGATAATATGCCTATTCAGTCGGCAGGAGCGGAAGATGAACCGGGAGTCATTGAACTTTATCCTGAATACCAAGAAGGTTTATTTGATCTGGAGGATTTTTCTCATTTAATTCTAATTTATCATTTTCACAAACAGTATGGATTTAGCCTGAAAGTGAAACCTTTTATGGATGATAAGGAACACGGAGTGTTTGCTACCCGTTCTCCCAAACATCCGGCTGCTGTGGGCGTGTCCATTGTTCGGCTGCTTAGAATTGAAGGAAATAAAATTTATTTTGAAGGTGCCGATATGCTGGATAAAACACCTTTAATTGATATCAAGCCATTTTTCAGGAACTTTGATAACAGGTTGGATGCAGTTAGTGGTTGGCTCGATTCGAAGGATGAAAAGCAAATAAAAAAAGTTCGCTCGGACGACAGGTTTAAATAATTCAGTCATTTGTCATCAGTCATTAGTCATTGGTTGATTTTGAGATCGATTTTATGAAATTATTGAAACTGTATACTGGGACTGAATACTTGAATTACTTTCTATCCTTTTTCCTGAAAATACTTTTGATTTTTTGCCAGAGTTGTCCTTTTTCTTTATCATCTACCTGAACATCTTCTCTTTTTCCCAAATCAGATTTTTTCTTTTTACCAAAAATATCTGCCAGGTTAAATTCATGTTTGCCAATATCAAGCACATCCTTGTATCCTGGTTCATTAAGCAGGGCAAGTAATTCTTCATCAGGCTGATTAAAACGAACGTATTGCAGGTGACTAAATCGGTTATCGTGATAGGTTTTATAAAAGAATTTCCCAACAATTGGCAAAGCCATGTAGGCTCCCTGTCCGAAAGTGGTACTACGGAAATGCACACGCGGATCATCAGCTCCCACCCAGCACCCAGTTACCAGTTCGGGCGTAATTCCGATAAACCATCCATCCGAGTTATTTTGTGTGGTTCCTGTTTTCCCGGCAAAATCACCCGGTATTTTGTAAATCGTACGAATACCTTTTCCTGTTCCTTCTTCAACAACGGCCTCCATCATATTAATTAAGGCACGGCAATTTTCAGGAGAAACAACTGGTTCTGATTCGAGTTCGGGCTCAAAGGTTTTTAGTACTTTCCCATTTTTGTCAGCAATCTGAACAAGGTAATTACTCTTTACCGGTACACCATCATTCAAAATTCCCGCATAAGCTTCAACAATTTCCTGTAACGAAATGGAAGCCACACCGAGTGCTAAAGAAGGATATTCCGGTAAGTCGGCAGAAATACCTAAATCGTGCGCAATGTCAATGGTTTCATCGATTCCGGCATCGAGAAGCACTTCTACCGAAACGGTGTTGATTGATTGCGCCAATGCGCCTTTCATGTTGTAATAACCTTCGTAATTATCATGCGAGTTACGGGGAGCCCAGTCGTTGAATTCTGTATACACTTTGTACTGATTGGGAAAATATGTGGCAGGAGAAATCCCTTCTTCAAGCGCTGCCATGTATACAAAAGGTTTAAATGTTGAACCGGTCTGTCGCGGTGCTTTTACATGGTCGTACTGGAAAAACCGATAATCGATTCCGCCCACCCAGGCTTTTAGTGAAGCTGTTTTCGGATCAATGGCAATGAATCCTGCATTCAACATTTTTAGGTAATGTTTTAACGAATCAAGCCTGGTTATTTCTGCATGTTCGACACCATCCCAGGTAAAAAGACTGGCATGGGTTTTTTCACTGTATTTTTTTAGTTCGTCGGAATAGGAATCTCCGCTGTGGTTCTGATTTTGAATAGCACTTTTTATAATATCAGGATTCTCCCTGAAAATATCTCGATTTTTCCAGTGGTTATCAAAAACCTTTTGCAGGTCTTTCATGTATTCTTTCACCGACTGCTGTGCGTAAATCTGTAGATTATAATCCAGCGTAGTTGTTATCTTTAAACCGTCAGTATACAGATTATAAGGATCGCCGTCTTCATTGGTATTCTCGCTGCACCATTCGAGAAGTTCCGGTTTTATCATTTCCAAAAAATACGGCGATGGACCAACATTGTATGAAATCAGCCGGTATTTTACTCCCAGAGGTTTTTGTTTATAAACAGCTGCCTGTTTTTCTGTTAGGTAACCGTTCTTTACCATCAGGTCAATCACCACATCTCTGCGACCGAGTGCACGCTCAGGATGGGTTCGGGGATTGTAATAATTATTTGCTTTTAACATTCCAACCAGAACCGCAGCTTCATTCACGTCGAGCCGTGCCGGCGACTTCGAGAAAAACCGTTCAGAAGCGACTTCAATACCAAAAACGTTTTCAGCAAAAGGTACGGTATTCAGGTAAAGAGCCAGTATCTCCTGTTTGGAATAAATTCGCTCTAGTCGGTAAGCAATGATTGCTTCCCGCAGTTTGTTAATCGGCATGGAAAGCGGACCGAAATCAACACGTGGGAAAAGGTTTTTTGCGATTTGCTGACTGATCGTACTTCCACCGCCGGAAGCTTCATGTCGTAATAAAATTGATTTTACAAAAACACGTGCCAGGGCAATCTCGTCAATTCCACGATGTTCGTAAAAACGTGAATCTTCGGTGGCAATCAGAGCATTAATTACATTGGGTGAAATTTCATCGAAAGTGGCGTAACTGCGGTTTTCAACGTAATATCTTCCCAGTATTTTGCCATCGGCTGAATATACTTCAGAGGCAAGGGGATTGTTAATGATCTTAAGTTGCGATTTGGAAGGAACAGGACCTAATACTCCTAGGAATACAAGGATAAAGAATAAAACTCCCAGCAGGAAAAATACCAACGCGGCTTTCCATATCCAGGTCAGTACCGGATATTTCTGTTTTTTATTTTTTTGGCTACGTTTTTTTGATTTAGAGGCAGGTGTTTTCGAATTCTTGTTCGATGATTTTTTTTCAGTCACGCTTTTCCCAATTAAATGGACAATCCTTTATTTTTAACTAACGATCAATTCTTTAAAAAAGTACCAGGTCATCATGCCCGATGCAATTAATTTTAATAATGTTCCGGCCAAAAATCCGAGGAAAGAACCAAAACCAGACTTGAGCGCTGATCCTGAGTCTTTTCCTGAACTAAGTTCGCCAATAATTGCTCCGAGGAAAGGCCCGATGATGATGCCGAAAGGAGGGAAGAAGAACAGGCCGATAACCAACCCGATTATACTACCCCAAACACCGCGTTTACTTCCTCCGAATTTTTTGGTCCCCCAGGCCGGTATAACATAATCGAGTGCATAAACCACAACTGTAATTACTGCCCAGATAATCATAAACCGGGTTGAAAACTGGTATTTTGATGTAAACTGCAAAAGTAAAATTCCGAGGTAACTAAGCGGCGGACCAGGTAAAATGGGTAACACACAACCCAATATTCCACTAATCATGAATAAAACTCCCAAGACAATCAGAACATAATCCATATTGATTTTTTTTTGAAGATAAAAGAATGAACCGGGGTAGTACAATTTTTTCGGCGAACTTACCTTTTTTTTCGGTTTTTATTCCACCAGGTAATACTGGCAAAATAAATCAAAATAAGAGAAACTCCCATCACGAGTGCACTGATTTGTAAAAATTGTGGTTTTTCCAGAAGGTAAATCGATTGTTCAAGTATTTGTTCTTCATAAGCCACATTTAAAAGTACAAGGGAGTTATTAATGGAATGACCAAGGATGGCTACCAGAATGTTGTTTGTTCGTAACATCAGCCAGCCCAGTAACAACCCCAGAACAAAGGTAGCTGGCATCTGCCAGGGGTTCAGATGAAAAAGGGAGAACAACAGCGCCGACATAAAAACTGCCACAAAACCGTTGTAATTTCTTCTAAATCCATTAAAAATCAATCCCCTGAAAATGAGTTCTTCCACAACAGGAGCCACTACTGAAACTTTTAAAAACACACCTGTCATTCCGTAATCGCCTTCAAAAATACGGTTGAACAACTCCCAAAACCATGGGGGAGGAGGAAGCATTTTTGCTACCCAAATATTTACGATATCGAGATAGTTGTGGGCACCCCATAAAAAACTGATTATTGGGATCAAAACCAGTGGATTAAATAGTTTAAACGGGAAAATCTGCAGTAAAGGAAGTTTCGATTTACGGATTCCGTAAATCAGGATGAAAAGTACAGAGCCAACTCCAAGCACGATCTTTTTTACCGGATTATACAGGTATTCGGTGTCTTTGTAATAATCGATGAGTGCCAACGGAAAATCTACAATGGTTTGGATGAAAATGTAGAGGATTACCATGTGTATCCCCTGCAAAATAGTTGGGTAGTATTTTTGGCGCACTTCTTCCATACGAAACGAGCATGTAAATTGATAACACTTAAGAGTATTATTTAAATATAGCGAGTTACATACGATACCTTATAAACAAACAATTTTAATCGTATGAAAATTAAAGATAAATAAATAAGCAGAAGTTCGAACCGCGAACAATAAAAATTACGAAGTACTTTGTTGTGCCAGTTGTCGTTTCCCTGTTTTGAATGTAAAATAACGTTGTGCCACGTAACTGTAAATAATCACAAGGAAGGTCGTAATCAGTTTCGACAGTGGTGCATACCATCCACAATATTCTACAAAGAATTTCAGGAAAACATAATTTAGCAAAATTGACCCGCCTACTGTAAGCAGGTAGCGGAACAGTTGAACGCGACCTTTTAGTTCAGAAGCAGTAAACGTAACGTACTTTGCCAGGAAAAATCCGGTGGTAAATGTAATTGGGAAAACCAGCAGAAAAGCCATTATGTGACGGCTTACGGCAAAAAATCCAAACTCCACAACATCCGCGGTAATCAGGAACTGGTAAAAAATGAAATAAAGCGTTAGATCGAGCATGGTGTTGGCACCGCCGGTAGCAGCATACCTGAATATTTCGCGCGGTATAAAACGAAGGAATGGGAAATAAAACCAATCGACAATGCCGATAATAAATGTTCCAATTCTTTCAAAAATACTCCTCATGTATTTGTTATGATGTTATAAGTCAGCAAAGAAAAGAAAACTATTTAAAAATCAGAGTTTGGAATTTAATTAATTGTTTTAGTTAATTATCCCTGGGGGGTTTTCGTCTGTTCTTTTTCTCTGAAAGCTGTTTCTTGCTTTCCATCCGTTTAATTCTTGAAGCGGTAGTAGGTTTGGTTTTAAATCTCTTCTTTGCAGGCGTGAGTGCTTTTTCAATCAATTCAAAGAATAGTGAAGTTACTTTTATTCGGTTTCTTAACTGACTTCGTTCTACTTCTGATGTCAGAATTAATTCGCCTTCTGAATTAATACGATTTTTAAACTTTCTAATGAGTATGTTCTTTTGTTCTTCTGATAGAACTTTTGAACCGACTATTGAAAACCGCAGTTCAACGCGGGTGTTTACCTTGTTTACATTTTGCCCGCCCGGCCCGCTGCTGCGACTGGCCGAAAAACTGCATTCGGTTTCGAGTTGTTTCCTGATTTCTTCAGAGAATTTCACCTTTACCCGTTTTTACTTATTCCGATTATTTTCTCACGGTCGGTGATCACTATATCTTTTCCATCCAGCTTAATCATGTTCTCCTTTTCAAATTCCTTTAGGAATTTAATGGCGCTTTCAGTGGAAATAGATGCAAAGTCGGCCAGGTCCTGCCGGGTGAGATAACTAAAAATATCTTCCTTTAAAAAAACGTCCTGTGAAATATAAAGAATGGCTGAAGCAAGTTTTCCCCTCATCTGTTTGTACGAAACATTTTTAATGATTTCAAGCAAGTGCTTTTCTTTTCGGTAATTCTTGGAAGTTATTTCCAGTGCGAACTCCGGGTGTGCAAGAAGAATTTGTTTTAATTGTTCCTTCTCAATCATACATATTTCGGCATTGGTGAGTGCCTGAGTGGAATAGGTGTGAACATTCTCCCCAAAAATGGAAGAGAAAGCCAGAAAATCACCGGGTTGAGCAATTGAAATATTAATCTGTTTATCGAAACCGGTTTGCAGATAAACTTTCACCAACCCTTCAATAACATAAATAACGTAGGGGGCAAAAGCACCTTGTTTGAAAATATTTTCACCTTTGAGGTACTGAACACGCGTTTTGTGGTCATTCAGATCAGTGAAATGTTCGAGCCGGCAATCGTTATATGGTTCTAAATTATCCATGAGTAGAATTCGCATGCAAAATTATCATTTCCACTAATAAAATCAGACAAGTTGATGTTTTTCTATCGTTTGACAGGAAAAAAACTGAAAAAGTTCATTTTACCGACTGTGAGCTTGCAGTGTACTTTTCTCGCAGGTGTTACAACGGTACTTTATTTTTGTGTTGTAATTAAAAGTAAAAATGAAACGGGTAGCCATTCCAATAGTTGACGATAAATTAAGCGAGAATTTTGGAGGATGTAATTTCTACGAGATATTCGAAATTGAAGACGGTCAGGTGAACAAGTCTTCTGTTGAGGTGCCGACTGTGGAAGCCGTTGATGAATTGCCCCTGTGGCTCCAGCAACGGGGAATTACAGATGTAATCGTTTATCGGATTAAGAAAGAGATTATTTCTCTTTTTGCATCCCGAAAGATTAACCTGTTTGTCGGAATTCACCGCGATACACCCGAGAAACTTATTGAGGATTACCTTCAGGGGAAACTCGAATCAGATGAACGAATTATTTACGATATAACAAATTAATTTATAACTAAAAAATAAGAATGAGATGAAATTATTAAGCACAGCGCTGCATGAAATCGAAACCGCAGCCGAACTTCAGAAATTTATCAGCGAAAACGAAAATGTAATGGTATGTTGTGGTCGTATGGGCCCTATGTGTTTACCGGTTTACGACGTTATGGAAGAACTTGAAGAAGAACGCGAAAACATAAAATTTGCAGTTATGGCTTTTGATAATCCGGAAGCTGCCGTGATTCGCAACGCACCTGAGTGCCGTGGTTTTATGGGATTACCTTTCACCATGTATTATAAAAATGGTGAGGTGGCTCATGCAACCAGCAGTATTCAGAATATGCAGCAGGTTACAAGCATTTTAGACGAACAGTTTGGTGCCTAATTAAGTTGAAAAAATAATGTCATTCCCGTATTTCGGGAATGGCATCTTTTTACCATTATTAAGAAATCAGAATTCATGAACGAAGTTTTTGACACGATAATAATCGGAGCGGGAGCTGCAGGTTTAACAGCAGGTATTTATGCATCACGTGCAAAGTTGAATACTCTTATTCTAAATGAAGGAGCCATTGGTGGACAAATGGTTCTTACCGAAGAAATTGCCAATTATCCTGGCGTGCCAGCGACAAAGGGTTACATGTTGGCCAACAACATGAAGAATCAGGCTAAAAGCTTTGGTTGCAAAATTAAATCGAACATTAAAATTGTAAAGTACCAGCTCGAAGGTGATGTAAAAAGTATTGAGTTGGAAGATGGACGCGTGTTTCAGGGGAGAAGCGTGATCCTGACTCCCGGTGGCAGACCCCGTTCATTAAATATTGAAGGAGAGACCGAGTTCAAAGGAAAAGGTATTTCATATTGTGCCACTTGTGATGGTGATTTTTTTACCGGTAAAGAAGTAGTGGTTGTTGGAGGTGGAAATTCAGCATTGGAAGAAGCAGTGGCATTAACTACTTATGCTACCAAAGTGACTATCGTTCACCAGTTCGACCATTTTCAGGCATTTAAACATGCTGTGGAAGAAGCTGAAAAAAATCCCAAAATCAATTTTATTATGGAATCGGAGCTCCGTGGATTTTACGGAGATGGTTCGTTACAGAAAGTCACCATCGAACATTTACCAAGTGGAAAAATGTCGGAGCTGACAACTGATGGTACTTTCATTTTTATAGGTTACCAACCAAATACAGAAGATTTAAAAGAAGTAGTGAAGCTGAATGAGCGCAATGAAATTGTGGTGGATTCAGATATGAAAACAAATATTAAAGGCGTTTTTGCAGCCGGCGATTGCATTACCAAACGCTACCGGCAGGTAACAACCGCTGTTGCTGATGGCACCATTGCTGCCTTGAGCGCTTCCGAATTCCTGCGTAGCTAACAAAGGGATTCAACCAAAATAGAAAATAAATACACTTAAATAATAATTATGGCAAAACAGGAAGTACGCGTAAACTGGCTTGAAAATATGGCTTTCGAAGCCGATATAAACGGACATAAAATAATTATAGATGCAGCCCCGGAAGTTGGCGGCGAAAACCGTGGACCGCGTCCAAAACCTTTCTTACTAGCGGGCCTGGCCGGGTGTACCGGTATGGACGTGGTTTCGATCCTGAAAAAAATGCGGGTTGATTTTACAGACTTTAATGTAATTGTTGAAGGAGACCTTACTGAGGAACATCCAAAGCAGTTTTATAAAATGAAAGTTATTTATGAGTTCACCGGAAAGGATCTTCCATTGGATAAACTGGAAAAAGCTGTTAGTTTGTCGGAGGAAAGATATTGCGGAGTAAGTGCGATGTATAAAAAAGCCATTGAACTGACTTCTGAAATACGAATTATAGAAGCATAAATTATGACAACGACATTGATTATTATTGGGACTTTTCTTGTGGTATTGGTAGTGATGATCACCATCAATTACTACAAAATGAAGAATGCCAAACCAGTAGAGAACAGTAAGAACATTAAAGTTTTTAATAATAAAAACTTTGCGATGGCAACCAAAAAAGGAGTCTTCCTGGTTGATTTTTGGGCACCCTGGTGTGGCCCGTGTAAAATAATTGCTCCGGTTTTGAATGAAATTGCAGAAAGCCGTAATGATTTCAGTATTGGCAAAGTTAATGTAGATCAGAATCAGCAACTGGCACAAAAGTATAAGGTTAGAAATATTCCTACTTTGCTGATTTTTAAAGATGGAAAGGAAGCCGGACGAATTGTTGGTGTGAAACCAAAACGTTCTATACTGAAGGAAGTAGAAGCTGTAATAGCTGGATAAAAAAATCAAAAACCATATAATAATGCATCAAAAAAGGAGGTTTTGGCCTCCTTTTTTCTTGTTATCTGATTTTGAATAATTTTAATTTCCAACGCAATAAATTTTATCCACACCTTTAAAAATATAGTCATCGTCTGCTACAGCAATCGAAGCCCAAAATTTATCGTCAAGTTTGTTTGACTCGATCACTTCAAATTCACGACCCGCTTTAATGACCTGTGTCACGCCCTTTTCGTCATAGAAATACAGTTGATTATTCGCAATCCATGGTGAAGCCCAGCATGCAGCAGCCTTATTTACTTTGTCTTTGTAAACCAGATCTCCTGTTGATGCTTCAATGCACGTAACTTCGCCGCCCCGGCTTGAAAGCAGGTAGATTAATCCATCGTATAAAACAGGAGAGGGGTTGGCGGTTCCTGCAAGTGTATCAGCCCAAACAACATAATCGTTGGTTAAAGCGCCTTCTTCAGGTGTAATATTTCCACTGGCCCCGGCTTTTACACAATAGAGTGCACCAACACCACTCGGTCCCCCGGCATTTCCGAAGTAAATGTGTTCTGTATCGAATGCAGGTGAAGGTATTGACACTCCGCTTTTAATCGATAATTCCCATATCAGTTTTCCGCTCTCAGGATCATATGAACGGGCTTTTGAACCTAGTGTTACCAACTCTGTCCGTACATTGTTCTTCCAGATTACCGGAGTGCTGTAAGTCGTTTTTTCATCCCGATCTTTTTTCCACTTTTCTTCACCTGTTAACGCATCGTAAGCAATTATGAATGAGCTTTCTTCGTTATCCACGAGCAAATAAAGCGTATTATTATATAAGACAGGTGACGAACCTGTACCCCAGCCATTGGCAGTTGGATAAGCACCGGGATCTTGTTTCCATACTAAATTGCCATCTAAATCATAACAATACACGCCTATCATACCATAATACACCCAAACATGTTCTCCATCAGTAACTGGTGTTTCGTCTGCGTAGTAATTCATAGCGTGCTTTTTTGTACGTGGATGTCCTTCGTAAGAAACAGATTTCCAAATTTCACTGCCGGTTTTTGTGTCAAGACAGGTAAGCTGCCAACGGTAAACGGCTTCTTTATAACTTTCGTCTTCTTCCTGAGTTTGAGGTGGAGGAGGAGTGTTTTCAACTTCTTTCTTTGGTGCTTCTTTCACCAAAACGGAAGAAGAATAGAATATTTTGTCGCCAGTGACAATTGGAGAAGACCAGCTAACTCCGTCCATAGCCTGTGTCCATTTTACATTGGTACTGTCGTTCCACACGGTTGGGAGATTCTGAGAACTGAGTACCATTCCACTTTCAGGCCCCAGAAATTTAGGCCAATTGTTTGTGCTTTTTTCAGAACAGGCACTAAAAAAAAGACTGATGATACCTAATAAAACGAAAGTGTAAATCAGGTTACGATTTTTGGTTTTCATACGATTGATAATTTTTGGTTGACTGAGGATAAAAATAAAAATAATTCTATTATGTAAAAATACTGATTACCAAATTGTTTTACACAATAAGCCATTGCATGCCTTGGGTAAATTATCTATTTTGTGCACTGCAAAACATATCAAATATGAAGAAATTTATTTTAAGCACTTTCATTTTGGGAGCATTAATTATTCAGGCGTGTACTTCACAAATGAATAAGGAAACCTATTCTAAATATCAGACTACAGGTAATGAAATTAGTAACCAAGCACAGGCAACTTTACTGGCAAATGTAAGCAAAGCTATTCAAACCGGAGGCCCCGAATATGCGGTGGAATTTTGTAATCTGGAGGTGTCCGGAATTGTCGACAGTTTGAATAATCTGTTTCAGTGCGATATTGGTCGAATTAGTGATAAGAATCGAAATGTGAATAATTCAATTTCTTCAAAAGAAGATCAAATAATCTGGCAGATTTTTGCAAACACAACTATTATAGACACTGTTGTTCAGGATCAGCATCATATTTTATATTACAAACGAATTAATACTGCTATGCCCGCTTGTTTAAAGTGTCATGGTGTTCCAGGTAGCGATATAAACGAGGCAACAGCTCAAGAACTAAATACTCTTTACCCTGATGATCAGGCTACCGGGTATAAATTAAACGATTTCAGGGGACTTTGGAAGATTCGGTTTGATCAGAACTGAAGAGGGAGTAACCTGCATTTTATTCTGAGCATGATTAATATACAGGAAGGCTCGTAGAACAAAGTAGATAATTTTCAAAATACTTAGAAAAGCATACTTTTATTCTTTTTGATATTAAGAAGTTTACTGAATTTCTGTTCAGGTATTTTTTCGGTTTAATTCAACAATATTTATTTTTCATTTCTATCCCCTTTTACGGCAAAAGTCTGACAGTATTTATTCGAATAACAAAAATGTTTTGTCGAAATTTGCGGTGATACAGAAGAAAGAATTGAAGATAATTGATAATGAAAGTTCGATTTGTCATAAGCATCGGGTAATCATTATTCAGTAAAGTTGGATTTTATTAATTACTGATTTTTTATGCAATGAAAATAAGAGTGCTTATAGCCGATGATCATCAAATTTTCAGAGACGGATTAATTACTCTCCTCGAAGGGGAGGATGATATTGAAATTATTGGTACTGCAAAGAATGGTATTGAGGCAGTTAACTTAGCCAGGAGTTTAGATCCCGATTTGATAATTATGGATATTACCATGCCGGAAATGGACGGCGTTGAAGCAACATCTCGTTTGAAAATAGAAAAGCCAGGTATTAAAATAGTGGCTCTTTCCATGCATTCCGACAGGCAATTTGTAAAACGAATGCTGAAAGCAGGTATTGATGCTTATCTGCTAAAATCGTGTACAAGTAAGAAGTTAATCGATGTAATTCATTCGGTTTATAACAATAAAAAGATTTTAAGCGAAGACATAACTGACATGGTAATAAGTGATTATTTAAAAACAGAAGCTAAAATCTTGTAATCCGTAAATAGTTAAGGTCTTCATTCAAACCTGATTTTCTGAAAATAAAAAAGAGAGTCTGTTCAACTCTCTTTCGCGGTGCCCAGTAAAGGACTCGAACCTTCACAGGAAATCTCCTACTAGTCCCTGAAACTAGCGCGTCTACCAATTCCGCCAACTGGGCAAATTTTTAAGAACATTTTCCTTTTCGAAGCCATAACCAGCTTCATTTTTTGGACGTGCAAATATATAAAAAATCCGCTCTTTGCAAGTAGAAAAGAACGGATTTATAAAAAGTGTTGAATATTTTACAGCATCCTTATTTGTTCTGCTGTGGTGATCTTCTCACAATACTTACATTTCAGTGAAATAGGAGCTTTACTTATCACACTGAAACAAGTTCTAATTTTTTCATGGTTCGTAATGCATTTCGGATTGAAACACTTTACAATCCCGGTGATTTTATCCGGTATCTCAACAATCTTCTTTTCCACTACCTCGTAATCGCGAATAATATTGAGTTTCGCATGCGGAGCGATCAAGGCAATTTTGTTGATTTCCTGATCTTCAAAAAATACGTCGGTTACTTTTATAATTGCTTTGGCTCCGAGTTTTTTACTGTCGAGGTTAGTGCCGAAGGTAATTTGGTTTTCAATTTTATCGAGTCCTAATATACTTATGACTTTGAACAAGCTTTTAGCAGGAATGTGGTCGATTACGGTACCTTCTTTAATCGCGCTGACTTTCAGCTTCAATTTTTTCTTTTCGCTATCTTTTGATTCCATTGGTTTCTTTATTTAACGTTCATTACGTAGGAAATAATTGCTTCACGGGTGAAAACACCGTTTCTCGCCTGTTCGAAGTAATATGCCTTTTCATTGCTATCTACATCGGTACTGATTTCATTTACCCGAGGCAGCGGATGAAGAATACGAACATTCGGTTTGGTTTTCGACAGCATTTCATTATTCAGGATGTACACATCCTTTACTTTTTCGTACTCAATCGGATCAGAAAAACGCTCTTTCTGAACACGTGTCATATAGATAATGTCAGCCGCGGAAATAATATCTGTAAACTCTTCATGTTCAAAGTAACGAATACCTTTTGCTTCGAGGTGATGTTTGTAAGCACGTGGCATTTGCAGTGTTGTTGGCGCAACAAAATTGAAGATCGGATTTTCAAATTCAGACATCGCCTGAAGAAGCGAATGTACTGTTCGCCCGTATTTTAAGTCGCCCACCATAAAAATGTTGATGTTATCGAGTGTTCCCTGTGTTTTCAGAATCGAATACAAATCCAGCAATGTTTGGGTCGGGTGCTGGTTTGCTCCGTCTCCCGCATTAATCACCGGAACAGGTGACACCTCCGCAGCATATCGGGCGGCTCCTTCAAGAGGGTGGCGCATAACAATTAGGTCGGCATAATTGCTTACCATTTTGATGGTGTCGTGTAGGGTTTCTCCTTTTGTCGCACTCGAACTGTCCGGATCAGCAAAGCCAATAATTCGTCCTCCCAAACGATTTATCGCTGTTTCGAAACTGAGCCTGGTTCGGGTAGACGGCTCAAAGAAAAGAGAAGCTACCACTTTCCCTTTTAAAAGCTCCTGGTTGGGTTTGGCTTCGAACTCAGCCGCCAACTCCAGAATTCTCAGGTATTCCTCTTTGGAAAAATCCGTAATTGAGATTAAATCCTTTTTCATATTAGTATAATTCTTTTTTTGCTTGCAAGACTTTGCAAATCATCGGTTGGAACTCATTCTCCCTAAAAGCTCCGCAAACAAAGTCTTGTATCACATATTGATTGTTACAAGTTGGATTGACAAACAAAAAAAAACCAACATTTCGTTGGAGAAAATGTTGGCTTTCTAGATGGTGAAAAAAAGTGGTCACTTTTTTATTCAATATAACGATTGCTTTAAAAAATCGTCCGATGCAACTGGAAGGAATTAGAACCTTATGAAGGTAGCTAAATGTGCCCCGTTCATGAAAAGTTGTTAGGAATATCACACGTTGCATCATGGTTCAAAAATAATCTGTTTAATTAAATATAAAGGAAAACTGTCCCCTCTACTTTTCACCATTTTATTAACAGTACACTTCGTTTTCAATTCTGAAGTTTAATGTCAACACCATAAATTTCAGAAAATAGCTTTTCAATCTTATGTGCGTTTGTCTTTCTTGTTTTGATCCAGGCTTTGCAACTCTCTTTAAAATCAGTAGTTACAATCTCCAGGTTTTCCTGTTTAATGGTTTGCATCACCGTATTCATCAACGGGTAAGTAAAGTTAAGTTCAAACTCACATTCAATCAGTTTCGAAACGATCTTTGCATTATTTATCGCATCGATACTGGCGTTTTTGTAGGCGTTTATCAAACCGCTTGTTCCAAGTAATGTGCCCCCAAAATACCGGACTACTACCAGTAAAACATTGGTTACGTCGAAACTCTGAAGTTGGCCTAAAATGGGCTTTCCTGCTGTTGATGAGGGCTCTCCGTCGTCGTTTGCACGAGTGGTAATTTCTTCTGTTCCAATTCGCCACGCATAGCAATGATGTCGGGCACTGTGGTGTTCTTTTTTTAAGTTTTGAAGAATTTCTTTCACCTCTTCTTCATTCTTAACAGGAAAGGCATAAGACAAAAATTTGCTGCCTTTGTCTTTAAAAAGGCCGGTACTTGCAGTTTCTATGGTTTTGTATTCGTCGTTCATTACAATAAGAAATAAATGCTAAGCAGTGCCATTACAATTCCTGCTAAGTTAATCTTATTCAGTCTTTCCTTGAAAAGAAACCACCCTAAAATGGCTGTTAGTGTTACAATGGACATATTGTTAATGGCAAATACCATTGAGCTTTTCAGGTTTGATTTGTTAAGGGCTTCAATCAGAAAATAGAGTGATCCGAAGTTGACAATTCCAAGCATCGTTCCAAGAAACAGAGTAGGAGGGTGTATCGAAAATTGGCGTTTTGCCGAAAAGGAAGATATGACCATCCCGCAACTAAAAGCCACCATAAAAACAACGGTTGTATACAAAGCTGATTGGCCTGGATTCATCTTTGCTTCCTGAACAAACTTGACTATGGAATCTACCACCCCGCTCCCCACAAAAATAGTTAAAGGAAGAAGGATGAAAATGTATTTTGTTTTATTAAGGTCCTTTTTGTAAAGTGTAAGCCCAATAGCGATAAACGCTGCTATTAGACCGATTGCCCGTACGTTGCTTATTTGTTCGTTAAAATAGACAATCGAAAAAAGCACCGGAAATACTACTGATAGTTTGGTGGCAAGTGTCGTAACAGTAATCCCCGCTTTTTGAGAAGATTGCCCGATTAGAAAAAATATCCCGATAAACAGAAGTCCATTTACAACTGCAAAAGGAATCCATGAATAGTTTGCCCCTGCTTCCAGACCTGAGAAAGGTTTAAATAGAAGTAATCCGAGTAAGGAAGCTGCCAGGTAATTATAGGTTATTAATGCCGACAATCTGCTCTGATAATTTTTAGCCAGGCGAAACAGTACAAAAATAAGCGAGGAAGAAATAATGGCGGCGATAAGCTGAATCATCTTGATACAAAAAAGGCAGGCTAAGAAGCCTGCCCGTTATTACATTTTTAATTTCTTTTCGATGTCTTCCACAAATAAGCGGAAATTCTTGTCGGTGTCTTTCAGGTTGTTCACCGTTTTGCAGGCATGAAGTACAGTTGCATGGTCTTTACTTCCAATTTGCGCTCCAATGCTTGCCAGCGAATATTTGGTCAGACTTTTTGAGAAATACATCGCAATTTGTCTCGCCTGTACAATTTCACGTTTTCGTGTTTTGGCCTGCAAAGCCTCCACCGGCATATTGAAATAATCGCAAACTACTTTTGAAATGTATTCGATTGATAATTCCCGCTTCGAGTTTTTTACCAGCTTGTTAATTAATTTTGCTGCCAGTTCAAGAGTAATTTCACGTTTATTCAGCATTGACTGTGCCAGCAATGAAACAAGTGCACCTTCGAGTTCGCGAACATTGTTCGTAACATGCGAAGCAATATATTCAAGTACATCTTCTGAAAGTTGGATGCCGTCTTTGTATGTTTTTCTGCGAAGAATTTCCATTCGCGTTTCAAAATCAGGAGTCTGCAAATCAGCTGTTAAGCCCCATTTAAAACGAGAAAGTAACCGTTGCTCCATTCCTTTTAATTCGATAGGCGGTTTATCTGATGTAAGAATCAGCTGTTTTCCCATCTGATGGAGGTGATTAAATATATGGAAGAAAGTTTCCTGTGTTTTTTCTTTTCCTGCAAATTCATGTACATCATCCAGAACGAGTACATCTACCATTTGATAGAAATTCAAAAAGTCATTCCGGTTGTTGTTGCGTGTGGCTTCTGTAAACTGAGTTTGAAATTTATTTGCATTTACATACAAAACCACTTTATCGGGGAATTGTTCTTTAACTTCAATACCAATTGCCTGGGCCAGGTGTGTTTTTCCAAGGCCAGAGTTACCGTAAATCATCAATGGATTAAAAGCTGTTCCTCCCGGGTTTTGAGCCACAGCAAAACCGGCACTTCGGGCTAAACGATTACAATCACCTTCAACAAAATTCTCAAATGTATTGTCCGGCTTTAATTGTGGATCAATTTGAAGCTTTTGAATACCGGGAATTATAAATGGATTTCGGATTGTGGGTTTATCTTCTGATTTTAATGGTATTGTTAAAGGTCGATTCTGAATCTTAGTGTTATTGTTTGTAGGATAGCTTACTGTGTATGGTTGTGTGCTGTTCTGGTTTCCCATTACAACATTATATTCTAATTTGGCACCATTGCCAATTACCATACGAAGTGTTTTTCTTAAAATATCAATGAATTGTTCTTCCAGGTACTCATAGAAAAAAGCACTGGGCACTTGAATAGTCAGAATTTGGTTCTCAAGTTTAACCGGTTCAATTGGTTCGAACCAGGTTTTAAAACTGCTGCTGGGAACATTATCTTTTATAATGTTGAGGCATTTATCCCATACAGATTTGTGCATTTCACTCATTTAATTTGTTGGCTAATTGAGGTTCTAATATTTTTTCCTAGTGGTATTCCTGTCAACAAAATTTGCGAAAAAAAAGTGAAAAAAAAAATCACTTCTCTATTGCAAAATTAGCTTCTCTTTTATTGTTTTCGTTTTCAGGCATTTAAGAATTAATTTTTTTGTAATATTTTTAAACTACACAAAATCAATAAGTTAGGCTTAACTGGTTGAGCTTTAACTTTCTAGCTGGTTGGTAGTGGTTGGTGTATGTAATTTTATTTGTCACCTATTTTTTTTATGTTATATCAATGCGTTGATTTAAGAGCTTTTTCCAATTTTATCAACTTTCCGTTTTTAAAAGCAACAATACTCGATTCCGGAAAATCTTTGCGAATAGAATTGTGTAGTTCTTCAATTTCAGCGTACACTCCGGTATCTCCCATAAGATATGAATAAATTCCTCCGGAATAGTACTCCTCTACATTATGCAGATTCTTGAAAATACCGTTATTCAGACTAATCTTTGTTCTGCTTGAAATCAAGTGAATTTTGAAAATGATGTCATTGTTGGAAAGGTCGTTCTTTGTGTTCACGTATACTTCTTTTCCAAAATCAAATGCCGAAAATTGTAAATATCTTTTAGGATTATTCTTTATATCGTTGATGAGGAATGCCATATTTTCTGACAACATATTAAGAGAATTATACAGTTCATCATCATTTAGCAAGAGCCCAGCTGTGCTTTCACTGCTATTTAATTTATCGAGTGTTACAGATAGTTTTTCAGAGATAGCCTCGATATTATTCACAATTGGCGTAACCGATACATTGGAAATTGTGTCGCTGAATGCATGGAGGTTTTTAATCGTGGCATCCAGTTGCTGCGAATTGTTTTTAAAAGTGGTTGTAATATCATCGAGGTTGTTTACAATATTCTTCACATTTTCTTTTTCAGAAGAAACAATGTCCTTAAGGTCACCAGTAGTCGATTCCAGATTTTTAATAGTACGATTTACATTTGCAATACTGGCTGTTAGATTTTTTTGAGCATCCTCGTTAAAAATCATGGTAAATACGGTAATAGCAGAATCAAGAGTTCCCAATAATTCCTCTGCTTTGTTTTTTAGCGGTAGTACCTGCATACTTACCTGCTCTTTTAAGTCACTTTCAATAGCTCCAACAAGCGTATCATTAGGTTGGTACATTTCTTTTTCATGACTAAGTAGGAGTTTTACTGATCGGGTTCCCATTATATCACTGCTAACGATCTGGGCAACTGATTTTTTAGGGATTTTAAATCCATCGTTAATGGCAAGCGTTACCATTAAACGCCCACTGTTGTCAGATGTAAATTCAACGTGCCGGACTTTACCAATTGGATATCCGTTCAATGAAACATTACTCGATTCCTCCAAACCATCAATACGGTCGTAAAAAACGTAATAGTGTTGGCTTCGCGAGAAGAAATCATTACCTTTTAAATAAGCAAGTCCCCAAATTAGTATAGTTAAAGAAAGTACTATAAGGATACCCAGCTTTGTATATTTAGAAATTCTCATACACTTTTTTTGCTAGACTTTACGGCCATTATAAGGAATTTACATGATCATTTTGGTTTAATCATGTTCAGACCCTTATTCTTACCTTATAAAATCTCTAATTTACAAATTATTGTAAAATTAGGTATTTCGCCGTTTATTTTTATTCTTCGGGAACCTTTTTCACAGAAATTAACTGATTGTTTTGAAAGGCAACCACAAAGGCTGAAGGATAATGGCTAAGAATTAATTGTTGTTGATTTTCCGCGTCTTTCAACTTTTGGAATTTACCACAAAAATAACGGCTGTAGTCTTTGGCATCAACACGAAATACATTCTCAAGTCCCTTGAAATTTTCGGCTGTTGGTTCCAATTTCTTTTTTAATGCCATTATTTGAACTGAATAGTAAAGATCAGTTTCAGTTTTTTCTTTCTCTGAGATAGATGAGGTTTCAGATGAAATTTTATTTTTTGCCGGGGGAGTGGAGGCCTCTTCATCAGGAGTGTTGGATACAATATGAAAACTACTTTTTTGCTCTACATCGGTCTTGTATTTTTGGAAGGCCCGAAAAATTGCTGCTGCCAGGTAGTCTCTGCCACTTTCGCTTGAAAGATACTGCCTTTCGCCCGGATTGCTCAAAAAGCCCGTTTCTATAAGAACACCGGGCATTGTGGTCTGACGAAGCACCAAGAATCCAGCTTCTTTCACACTACGATCTTTGCGTAAAGCCTTTAATCTAAATTCATTTTGAATTTCATTGGCCAGCGAAATACTTTGTTCCTTGTATTCATCCTGTACCAACTCAAACATGATATAGGATTCAGGAGAATTCGGATCAAATCCTTCATAAGTGCTGGTGTAATCATCTTCCAGTAAAATCACGGAATTTTCCTTTTTTGCCACTTCCAGGTTGTCTTCACTTCTGTGTTGTCCTAAAACAAATGTCTCAGTCCCCTGAACGACTTTCTGGTTAACGGCATTGGCGTGAATGGAAATAAACAGATCGGCATCAGCTTTATTCGCAATTTCAGCACGTTTATTTAGAGGAATAAAAACATCTGATTTTCTTGTGAAAATCACTTTGATATCCGGATAATTGACCCGGATGTATTCTCCCAGCCGCAGGGCAATGTCAAGCACTACAGTTTTCTCCTCAAGTGTTCCCCCAACTGTTCCCGGATCCTTACCTCCGTGCCCCGGATCAATTACGACCACTGAGATTTGACCATTCTTTTTTTCGATGGCTGAATGATCTGAAATTATGAACGACAGAAGAAACATGCCTGCCAAAAGAACTACTGTCATATATTTCCTCACCTGTTCGCTCATTTACTTTCTCTGTTTCTCTTGCTTTAACTTTGAAATTAAAACTTTCTCGGGTACAATTTATTATCCTGTATTTTGTTTTTATCAGGAATAACGACAGTTTTGCAAAGTTTCGTAAAAATAGAAATTTAGATTTATTTTGCATTTATTAGCTTAATTGTATAGCGCATATTTATATTTTTGTCGAGCCTACGTATGGTTGAAACAGAGAACATCTTGAACAAAATTATTCTAACATATTTCTTTATCATTTTTCCATTCTTTGTATTATTTGCTCAGGAGCCTGACGTAATACCAAAATTAAAGGATACAACATTTACTCCGATGTATGATGTTCTTGTTTTGGATTCGGCAGATATTGACTCAATGCAGATGGAAGGCAGAATAGATACAACCAATAGCGAACCGGTTTTGGATGCCCCGATAAAATACGATGCCGAAGATTCGATGATCGTGTCTTTGGATGGACAGAAAGTATTCCTCTACAATAATGCCCAGGTAACCTATCAGAATATTAACCTGACCGCATATTACATTGAACTCGACCTTGAAACCAAAGAAATATTTGCCACAGGATTGATAGACTCTACGGGAGAAATGACTCAAAAGCCTATATTTAAACAGGGCTCTGAAGAATATGAATCGGAAACGATGCGTTATAACTTTAAAAGTGAAAAAGCATTTATTACAAAGGTTGTTTCGCAACAGGGTGAAGGTTATATTCATAGCGACCGGACCAAAAAAATAGGGGAGGAAGTATTTATTACGGAAGATGCCAAATATACGACCTGTGATGCTGATCACCCACACTTCTACCTGCAACTTACCAAGGCAAAAGTAATTTCCAATAAAAAAATTATTACCGGGCCTGCCTATATGGTACTCGAAGATTTTCCCATCTATTTTCCGATATTGCCATTTGGATATTTTCCT
The DNA here is from genome assembly GCA_035399765.1 of Draconibacterium sp. Taxonomy (GTDB): domain Bacteria; phylum Bacteroidota; class Bacteroidia; order Bacteroidales; family Prolixibacteraceae; genus Draconibacterium. The sequence goes on from DAOPJR010000029.1 coordinate 31,809, forward strand.
AATAATCCAACTTATTCATCAGGTATATTGATTCCGAAATACGGGGAGGAAGTTAACCGTGGATTCTTTCTGCGTGATGGGGGATATTATTGGGCGGCCAGCCAGTACTTCGATCTGGCAGTGCAGGGCGATATTTATTCGAAAGGTTCGTGGGGAGCGCGTATAAAAACCAATTACAAAGTGAGGTACAAGTTTAGTGGGAACTTTGGTTTTGATTATGCGATTAATGTATACGGAGAAAAAGGAATGGATACCTACCGGCGGTCAAAACAATATAAGGTAACTTGGTCGCATTCGCAGGATGCAAAAGCCAATCCAAATCAAACCTTTTCAGCTAGCGTTAACCTTTCTTCCAGTGGTTACGACAAACAAAATGCGAATAACATCAATGATTATCTGACCACAACAAAATCATCAAGTATTTCATACACCCGCCGGTTTGAGAATACCCCATTCAACATTTCAGCGAACTTACGGCATTCGCAAAATACAAGGGATACAACTATTTCATTGTCGCTTCCTGAATTAACATTCAGTATGGCTAAAGTTTACCCTTTCAGAAGAAAAAACCCGAGTGGCAAACTTAGATTTTACGAGAAACTTGGTTTTACCTATACCGGAAACTTTAGGAACACCATAGATACAAAAGAATACTTGTTGTTGGAAAGTTCCTTTTCAAAAGATTGGAGAAATGGTATCAAACACAGTTTGCCGCTGGCTTTTCCGAGTTTTAATCTTTTTAAGTACATCAATTTCAGTCCCGGAATCGGTTATAACGAGAAATGGTATTTTAAGAAATACAATTACGAGTATGTTCCAGATGGTAATTTTCAGAATAATCCATCAGGCGTGCCAAGTACGGTAAGGGTTGATACCATTAGTGGACTTAACCGGGTGTATGACTATAGTTACAGCATTAGTTCTTCCACAACTATTTACGGGATGTTTAGGCCCAGAAATCCTAACTCGAAGATAAATGCAATCCGGCATACCATAAGGCCAACCATTTCTTTTAGTTATACTCCTAATTTTGGCGATCCGCGTTTTGGTTATTATCAGAACGTTCAGGTTAATGACAGTACCTATCGATATTTTGATGTAAATGCAGGAGGAATATATGGTGGTTCTCCGGGAACCGGTGGGGGAAAACAATCGGCTAGCATTTCGTTTGGAATTACCAATAATTTGGAAATGAAAGTGCTGGACACAAAAGATTCGACAAAAACAGACGCTGAACAAAAATACAGAAAGGTGAAGCTGATTGATAACCTGGGCATCAGCTCGTCTTACGATTTTATTGCAGATTCGTTTAAGCTGAGGCCATTTGCTATTCAGGCACGCACCACGGTTGCTGGTGTGAATGTTAATATGAGTACTACACTTGATCCTTATACTGTCAATGAAAATTATGTGCGGATCAATAAGTTTGCATGGAATGAAAAAAAAGGTCTTGCACGGTTGGGGCGAATAACGCAGGCTAGTCTTTCGTTTGGAATGAATTTTAAGTCGAAGAACAAGAACAATAAAAGTGGCCAGGGGAAAGGATCTGGTCAGGAACAAGGTGGTGGTCGTCCTGCCGATCCAATGCCAGGAACAGGAGATGAGGAAGAAGTGCCAGTGCTGCCTTCAGCATACGATAATTATATGGATTTTAGTATGCCATGGGATTTGAGTTTCGATTATAGCTTTAATTATACGGGAAAAACATTGTCAAAGCCCAAAGGGATGGTGAGACAAGCAATTAGCGTTAGAGGTAATTTGAGTATCACCGAAAAGTGGAAAATGAGTGCAAATACCAACTTCGATATCATGGAAGGTGAATTTGCGTTAACCACTTTTAACTTGACAAGGGATTTACATTGCTGGTCGATGTCGTTCAATTTCATTCCTTTTGGATATAGAAAAAGTTACAGTTTTACCATTGCAGCCAAATCATCCATGTTACAGGATTTGAAACTTCAGAAACAACAAAGTCATTACGATAATTTCTAATAACTCAGTTATGAAACGGATCATTTCAACAGACAAAGCACCGCAAGCCATTGGCCCTTACAGCCAGGCTGTTGAAGTAAACAGAACTCTTTATGTTTCAGGACAGGTTCCACTTGATCCCGAAACCATGAAAGTGGTTGAAGGCGGGATTCAGGAGCAAACCCTGCAAGTAATGAAGAATATTGGTGCAATACTTGAAGAGGCAGGTTATTCGTATGATGACGTAGTAAAATCAACCTGTTTATTGAGTGATATGTCCAACTTTAAAGCGATGAATGAAGTCTATGGTTCGTTTTACAAAGAAAACCCGCCTGCCCGCGCAGCTTTTGCCGTTAAGGAACTTCCTTTAGGCGTATTGATTGAAATAGAAACAGTCGCAGTAAAGGCCTGATAGAATGTTGCTTAAGTTTTTGAATTGAAACTAAGCTCCTTTTTAAAAGTGTTGAACGAGCGCTGACCGCCACCAGGAGAAATAAGTCGATTCCAGTTCATCATAATGAGGAAAAGGATAGAAAAGGAAATTTTCTGTGTCCCCAATAAAAAATCCTTCATCGATCGTTCGGTAAGGTAGTTCTGTTTGTCTTTCACGCAGAACAGTTTTTGTTTGGCGTTGTTTTGAATGATGTAATTTAATCAGACATTCACGTAAATGTATCGGGTTTCTGTATGGAAGATTCTTAATTGGCAGATTTGGATCATTGGCAAGTTCATTTAATTGTAATTCAGCAAAAAACAGTTTAGGTACCGAAACCGGTTTGGTTTGATTCGTGAGAAAAAGGATAAACTCAACTGGGTTTAATTTGCTGGATACCATTGTTTTAAACGGATTAAATTGCTGGTATAAATGAATTTTCTTGCTCCTGTTTTGTTTGAATTCTTTACTTTTAATTTCAAGTACCTTCCCGTCGTCAGTAACCAGGTACAGATTTTTTAAAGCGTCGATCGGAGTTTTCTCAAACACCCTGTAAATTGAGAGATAAACCGATCTTTTGGGTTCACCGTCGGGATAAGGAACCAGTTTTTCATCAATGTATTTTTCCGGTAAGTCCAGTTTCTCTGGGTCGAGTTCAAAAAATATGGACTGGGACCGAAGATTTTTTTTCGTTCCTACTGCCATATAGTTTCCAAATTCAAATGGATTCAGGTGCGATGCGATTAACGATTCGGGAGTGGCTACCAGGTAAAAATATTTTTTCATGGCTAACGGTTTAAAGTTTTTATTACAGATATTCAGGTTTTCGTTGCTATGTACGAGAAACCGGTAGAGCAGGTTTTCACTTCTCCTAACTTTATCCTTAATCCGGCCATAAAAAAAGGGTTTCCAAAGCCGGAAACCCTTCTGTTTTATTTGGTAATTCTTTGCTTATTCAGCTACAACTTCAAATTCAATTTCAACTACTACTTCTTTGTGTAGTTTAATTTTTGCTTTATGGGTACCTATTTCTTTGATACTATCTTCAGGAATAGTGATCTGTTTACGATCAATTTCAAATCCTTTTTTGCTGAGTGCTTCAGCTAACTGGATGGTATTAACCGAACCAAATATTTTACCCGAACTACTGGTTTTTGCACCAATTGTGATTTTCTTGGCGACAACCTGTTCAGCAATCTTAGTAGCTTCTGCTTTTAGTTTTGCTTCTTTATGAGCACGTTGCTTAATGTTCTCAGCCAAAATCTTTTTAGCCGATTCGGTAGCAACAATTGCTTTTTTCTGTGGGATCAGGAAGTTACGACCATAACCGTCTTTTACGTTTACAATTTCGTCTTTGCTGCCCAAACGTTCTACGTCTTGTAACAAAATAATTTCCATTTCAAGTCCTCCTTTTTTATTTCAACATATCGGTTACAAACGGTAGCAAAGCAATCTGGCGGGCACGTTTGATGGCCTGGCCAACTTTGCGCTGGTATTTCAATGAAGTACCGGTAATACGGCGAGGTAAAATTTTACCTTGTTCGTTCAGGAATTTTTTCAGGAATTCCGGGTCTTTGTAATCAACATATTTAATTCCGTTTTTCTTGAAACGGCAATATTTTTTCTTTTTGATCTCTACTGACGGTGGAGTCAGGTATCTGATTTCACTTGATGCTTGTGCCATGGTTTAATCCTCCTTTTTTTCTGATTTTTCTTTCTGAAGTTTTCTTCTCTTCTCGCTATATGCAGCAGCATACTTGTCGAGTTTTACGGTCATGAAACGAATAATCCTTTCATCGCGGTGGATGTCAGTTTCAAGTTTCAAAATGAAAGAAGGATCGGCTTTGAATTCAAACAAGTGATAAAAGCCAGTAGATTTTTTCTGGATTGGGTAAGCCAGTTTTTTCATTCCCCAATCTTCTTCGTGAACCATCTCACCTCCGTGTTCGGTGATGATGTCCCTGAATTTTTTTACCGCTTCCTTTACCTGTGGCTCAGATAAAACGGGAGTA
>DAOPJR010000030.1:0-2380 GCA_035399765.1 Draconibacterium sp.
TGTTGCATGAGCAGGTGATCCAGTTTTTCGTGTAAAACCCTGATTTCGAGTTCCGCTTTCAAATTAATCATATAATCATTCCGGGCTCTTTCGCGGTCTTTTTCTTCCTGCCGGTTTTGGCTCATCATAATAACCGGCGCCTGTAAAGCCGCCAGGCACGAAAGAATCAGGTTGAGCAAAATAAAGGGATACGGATCGAATCCTTTGTTTGCAAGCCAGTAAACATTCACTGAAATCCAAATGAGAATAAAAATGGTGAAAGAGATGATGAAAGTCCAGCTTCCGCCAAAAGTAGCCACTTTATCCGCTACTCTTTGTCCGAAAGTAGGTTTTATGCCATCATCTCCATCTACTTTATCGGTAAGTGTTGTTCTGTTTGTTATCGATTCTACAACCTTTTTTTCAAGTAAAGAGAGCTCTCCAATTTGGTCATGCAGGTAATTTGAAATGTATTTCTCCCTGTATTCATTCAATTCACTTGCCGATAAATATTTATCGCTTGTAAAATCCGGATTTTGCTCCTGTATGGTTTTCAAAATGGATTGCCGAAGATTTTTTCCAGAAATTCTTTCAGAAATTGGAAATTCTTTTCCGGAGATGTCACTCTTAAATTCTTTCATGTTTAAAGTTCATAATTCTGCTGAATTAAATTTAGAAAGAAACTTTTAATCAATCTGCGTTTTCTTATTATTTCCGTCATGCAAATGATTTGATTTGGCTGAAAACTTCATTTTGTAGTATCTTAGAAAAAAAGAAAAGCATGGCAAGGTTTTTAAAAGATCGATCAAAGACAAAAGGAATGGTTCCCGGTTCGCTGGTTTTCATTGGCAAACAGAAAATGGATAAGCCGATTGTTCAGTACAAACAGATTGGGAAAGAGACTTTGATTGAAGAGGAGGTGAACAGCATCCATGACGCTCAAACTAAGTTTGATAAGGATGCTGTTAACTGGATAAATATTTACGGCATACACGATCTTGATCTGATCCAATCGCTTGGAGATGAGTTTGACTTACCTTCACTTTTGCTCGAGGATTTACTGAATACAGATCAATCACCCAAGTACGAAGATGGCGAAACGTATGATGCTTTTATCATGAAAATGCTTTCACTGGAGGAACAGTCAAATAAAATCCAGGCTGAACAGATCACTATTATATTGAGGAATGACTCTGTGATTACAATACAGGAGAGAAGGGGCGATGTTTTTGAGCCCGTTCGCGAGCGCATTCGTAAAAACAAAGGCCGGATTCGGAACCACGGTAACGACTATCTGGCTTATGCACTTATGGATACCATTTTGGATAATTACCTCATACTGATTGAAAAAATTGGGGGTAAAGTAGAAGATTTGGAAGACCGTCTTTTTAAGTCGATGGATTCTCAGATTGTCCAGGAAATTTATCAGTTTAAAACTGAATTGAATTACCTGCGCAAAGCGATCAGGCCGGTGAAGGATTTTTTGGTTCTCCTCAATAAAACCGAAGACTCCTACATACAGGAAAAGAATAAGATTTTTTTACGGGACTTGCAGGATCTTGCCATGCAATGTACCGATTCACTGGAACTGTATAACGGCCTGGTTTCGGACCAATTGAATATTTACAATTCGAATATGAGCAACAAGATGAACGAGGTGATGAAAACCCTCACCATTTTTGCTTCTATATTTATTCCATTAACGTTTATTGCCGGTGTTTACGGGATGAATTTTAAATACATGCCCGAGTTGGAATATCCCTATTCATACCCAATCTTGTGGGTAGTAATCTTAATTCTTGCAGGTTTGTTGCTACTGTATTTTAAACGAAAAAAGTGGTTATAAAACCACTTTCTACCGAATGATTACAGTATTATCATAACCCCGAATCATGATCGGGCTACCGGTTCCTCCTTCCATTTCCATTTCGCTGTTCTTTTCAATTTGTTTAGTGAGCTTAAAAGTGGATGGAAGTTCAACTTTCCCGTATTTCATAGCTGCATCTATTTTGAAAGGCACGGTACCGGCATCAATATTTAGCTTGGTGTATTTGCCATTTATCGAAACTCCTGAAAAGTCATTATTTAATTTACCGATCTGAACATTGTCGTCGTAACTGTCTTCAATCGAAAATTTTGAATTCTCATCCATATAAAATTCGCTGTATTTGCTCTTCCCGATTTCAATTTGGCCTGTTTTCCCGAAAGTCAGGTTGCTGTCGTACATATCATCGATTCTTACCGATTTCACATCGCCGAGTTTCAGTTTTGAGTATTTCCCGTTGAATTCCATATCGTGTGCCGATTGAACGGTGATATTACAATCGTACAAATCGAGTTTAAGTTGGCTCAGTGCAGCTTTCGATTCGAGGTCGGAATATTTGGCATTCAGCTTTAGTGC
>DAOPJR010000030.1:2480-11479 GCA_035399765.1 Draconibacterium sp.
TGGCTGTACTTGTTTTCAAGTTCGAGTTGCGCATTTTTGGGAATGTGAACCTCGTGGCTGATTTCAAAGTCTTTCAAACGGATTTTGTCCTTGTTAATCAGCACCATCGTGGTTTTATTGTTGATGGTGTTCATGGTGGTGTAGAAACGGGTGTCGATAATCAAGCGATTACCTTCCAGATCGAATTTAAAATTCTCGATGGCTTCGAGGAGTTTGGTGGCATCTTCTTCGCTTTTGGCGTTCACATGCACTTCGGTTTTTATACTAACTGTATTGTCATCACCGATCACAAACTTCAGGTCTCCTGAATGGTTTTTCATATCAATTACTACACCTGAAGGAGCGTTCACCGATTTATTCAGTGTTTTACTTGCTTCGTAGTCCTGGGCGGTTACCTGCCCGCTAACCAGCACAAATACTGATATAAGTAAAAAAGTAAGAATGTGTAAATGTTTTTTCATCGCTTTGGTATTTTTATTATTCATTCAATTGTTGCTGACTCTCTTCTGATAAATATTTAAATGTGTTCAAACTCCATTTCAGGTTCAACCTGCTTTTGTTTTTCTATTTCCATCAGTAAGCGATTGATTATCCTGATTTTTTTTTCGTAGTAATCGAGCATAGCCTGTATCACTGGTTCGTTGTCGAGGGTGCGGTTCAGGTCTTTTTGGTAAGAGTTGTAAATCGCGTCCATATCGTTTAGTTGCTGTAGAAGAAACTGGATTTCCGGGTTGTTGTCTGGCAATTGTTTTTCCACTTCTTCCCATTTCAGGTTCACTTGTTGTTTAAGGGTTTGTTCCTGTGTTCCCAGGTCCTTCGAAATATCGGCAAGCGTAAGTACAACTACTTGTTTCTGCGATCGTTCGTTGGCAATAAAGTACGTTGCGGAAACCACGAAAATAAAAATGGCAGCCACTTTCCAAAACCAGTCGGGGAGTTTGCTTTTCTTTTGCAGCCCACTGCGGATACCCTCCCAAACCAGGTCATTCTCGGGTTCTTCCATATCAAGCTTTAATCGCTTCTCCAACAATATTTTTTCCAGATCTTTCTTCATTGTTCCAATCGTTTAACATTTTTGCCAGTAACTGCTTTGCCCTGAAATACTGGGTTTTTGCAGTTGATTCCGAAATGCCGAGTTGTTCTCCTATTTCGGCGTGTTTATATCCTTCGAGTGCCCGAAGTACCAGGATTTCCCTGGCGCCATCGGGTAGTTTTTTTATCATCGCGTGGATAAGTCCCGGATCAATACTTTCTTCTACTCCATCCATTTCAGTATGTTGATCTTTTATCTTTTCCATCTCAATAAATACAAGCTTCTTTTTCCGGGTTGAATCAATGCAGTGGTTAACAACGATTCGCCTTAACCAGCCACCAAATGCTTTTTCGTTTTTCAGTTTATGTACTTCCTGAAAAGCCTTGATAAATGCATCCTGGAGAATATCTTCCGCTTCATTTTGGTCGCCGGTCATTCTCAGAGCCAGGTTGTACATGCCCTTCGAATATTGCTTGTACAGTTTATACTGTGCTTTTGCATCATTTTTTTTGCAGAGCCTTACCAGTTTTTGTTCGCTTTGGTTAGATATTACTTCCAAGTTTGCGTTTGTTTCAGCTTATTTTAAATCCGGATTTCACCACTTTTGAATGTATGACGAAGATAGTTGTAAAAGGTTGGAAGCATTAAGAAAATATTTTTCAACTTTGCAGGAGTTGGCTCAAAACATTATCGATTTGGTAAATGTTTGAACCCAGACAGAGATATGTTTAACAAACTTGCAAAACACAATTAATTCAGAAAAGTATGTACATCTATCATGTTTACGTTCATGTGAAAAAGGATTATGTTGAGGATTTTATTGAAGCAACAATTGAAAATGCAAAGAACAGTTTGTTGGAGTCGGGTATTGCGCGTTTCGATATTGTCCAGCAGCAGGATGATCCAACACGTTTTGTGTTGGTAGAAGCATACCGCACTTACGAAGATCCGGCACGCCATAAGGCCACTGAACATTATCAACGCTGGCGTGAAGCAGTGGCTGATATGATGGAGGAACCCCGTTCATCAACCTTGTTTTTTAATATTTTTCCTGAAGAAGAAAGCTGGGGCTGATTTGCTGATAAAGCAGGTTTCGGCTCAATTCGGGGATTAAACCAATAGCTATGTCTTTTAATTTTTCTTTTGCCACAGCCACCCGAATAGTTTTTGGTGAGGAAAGTTTACGAACCGTTCCGGGAATTGAAATTGTTAGAGAAAAAGCAGTTTTGCTGGTTACAGGAAGTAAGCTGGAAAGAGCCCAAAAACTGTTAGACCTTTTCCCTCCGGGAACGCAGATCCATTTTTACCAGGTTGATGGCGAACCAACCATACAAATGGTGGATGGAGGCGTTTCGCTGGCCCGTGAAACCGGCTGTGAGGTGGTGATTGGATTGGGAGGAGGCAGCGTAATCGATGCAGCGAAAGCCATCGCAGCCATGGTCCCTAATCCGGGAGAATTGTTGGATTACCTGGAAGTGATTGGAAAAGGTAAGGCTCTGGTTGCAAAACCTTTGCCTTGTATTGCAATTCCAACCACCGCAGGTACAGGGGCAGAAGTCACCAAAAATTCCGTCATCAAGTCTTTAGAGAATCATGTCAAAGTCAGTCTGCGAAGCGATTATATGTATCCGATGGTTGCCGTTGTCGACCCCTTACTTATGCATTCCATGCCTTCTGAACTGACAGCCAGTACCGGTGTGGATGCACTCACACATCTGATGGAAACGTTTGTGTCGAACCAGGCAAATCCCTTTATCGATATGATTTGCCGTGAAGGATTGAAACGGGTATCACGTTCGCTTCTTACTGCATTTCATGATGGAAAAAATTGCGAGGCACGAGCCGATATGGCAATGGCAGGCATGTTGGGAGGGATGGCATTGGCGAACGTAAAACTGGGTGCGGTTCATGGATTTGCCGGGCCGATGGGAGGGATGTTCCCTATTCCGCACGGAACCGTGTGTGCCAGTCTGATGTCGGCTACCATGGAAATGAACATAGAGGCGCTAACTGAAAATAACGGCAATCTTTCAAAATATACAGAACTGGCACAAATACTTACCGGAAGTAGTCTGGCCAAAGCTGAAGATGGAATTGTTTGGGCAGAAACCCTGATCAGGGAATTAGGTATTCCGCCTTTGTCTTCTTTTGAAATTACTGAGAACGATTTTCCGGAACTGGTGGCAAAAGCGAAAGTTTCGAGCAGCATGAAAGGAAACCCGGTTGAACTTGATAATTCTCAACTGACCTGGATACTTGAAAAATCATTGTAACCAGAAATTGTTCCGGCCGATATTTGCGGGAACGGAAAGCAAGTCTTACGTGGAACAATTTTTGAGGAATAAAGGTTATCTTTGCACTAAATTCAAAAAAAATGATTGGCAGATTTTTTCATACACCCGGAGCTAAAAGGTTTAGTATTACACCCCGGTTCTGGGATCCGGAGCAGGACTCGAAGGATGAACGTGAGAGAAGGATTAAAGAGGAGTTGGGAATTGTGGATGAAAAAAAGAATGACGGTAAACCCTATCGTCCAAACATAAAAGGTACATTTAGAAACAGTGGCGGATTATCGCGTTCATCGGAGGAAGCACGCCGTTCTCAAAACAGACGATTAATCTGGATAATCCTGGTACTGGCATTGGTACTTTACCTGTTTTTCTACTCCGATTTTTTTGCCTGATTTCAGAATCTCAATACTTTGTTACTAATTACTTAAAAGTTTTAAATTGAGCGATATAATTCAGTTGTTACCCGATGCAGTTGCCAATCAGATAGCGGCCGGAGAAGTCATTCAACGCCCGGCATCGGTAGTAAAAGAACTGGTTGAAAATGCCCTTGATGCAGGCGCTACTGAAATCTCTGTCAATATTAAAGATGCAGGAAAAACACTGATTCAAATCAGTGACAATGGCTGCGGTATGTCGCCCACCGATGCAAGAATGGCGTTTGAACGTCATGCAACTTCAAAAATCAGAAATGCCAACGATTTATTTTGTATTCGTACCATGGGTTTCCGTGGCGAAGCACTGGCCTCCATTGCTGCCATTGCCGACGTGGAATTGCGCACTAAAATGTTGGAGGATGAGGTAGGCACTTTTATTCATATAATCGGGTCGGAAGTTAAAACACAAGAACCAGCAGGAACCAATAACGGGACCAATTTTATGGTGAAGAACCTGTTTTATAATGTGCCTGCCCGGCGTAAATTTCTAAAAGGAAATACCACTGAACTCAAACATATTATCTGGGAAATACAACGCGTGGCTTTGCCAAACCCGGGAATAAAATTTTCTCTGATCCACAATGGTTCATCGTTGTACGAATTGCCGGCTGCCAATTACCGAAAAAGAATTGTTGATCTTTTTGGAAAAGCGTTGAATCAAAGCCTTGTAAATGTAATGGAAGAAACCAGCATCGTAAAAGTGCATGGTTTTATCGGTCAGCCAAAGTTTGCCCGAAAAACCATGGGTGAGCAGTTCTTTTTTGTTAACGGGCGATACATGCGACACGCTTATTTTCACAAGGCAGTGATGCAGGCCTATGAACAACTACTACCACCGGAATCTTTCCCGTCGTACTTTTTGTTTCTTGAAATTGATCCCGGTCAGATCGACATTAACGTGCACCCTACAAAAACAGAAATCAAATTTGAAAATGAGCGCGATATCTGGCCCATTTTGCACGCAGCTGTGCGCGAATCGCTTGGGAAGCACAATGTAGTTCCTTCCATTGATTTCGACCAAAGCGGGAGTATCGATATTCCGATGCCTCCTAAAAACAGTGAAGGAATCAGATATCCCGATATTCAGATAAATCCCGATTATAATCCTTTTGAAACGGAAAAAACGCACAGTGGTGGTAGCTTTTCAAAACCACTTACCGATTTTCGTGGGAAGAAAAATCTGGAGAGCTGGGAAGATTTGTACCAGGGGACACAATTAAAGTTTCGACCGGAAGAAAATCAGCATGAAACAGGTATCAGACAGCCTGAATTATATACGCAGGCAACTGAACAATTTGCCGGGAAAAAGACCCTTCAACTAAAACAACGATATATTCTGACGCCTGTCAAATCCGGTTTGATGGTGATAGATCAGAAACGTGCGCACGAACGAATTTTGTTTGAGCAGTTTATGGAGGTTATGAAAAGTGATTCGGTGGCCAGTCAGCAACAATTGTTCCCGCAAACCATTGAGTTGAATCCCGCAGATTCAGAACTTCTGAAATCGATTTTAAACGATTTACAGGCACTCGGTTTTGATATTCGTGAATTTGGGAAAGATACGTTTATTATTAACGGGACACCCGGAATGCTCGATGTTTCATCTCCGGAAATGATTGTGGAACGTTTGCTCGAAGAATACAAAAATTCACCGGTTGATGCACGTGCAAAAGCAAGGGAGCAAATTGCGTTATCGCTGGCCAAAGCATCGGCGCTGGATTATGGTATCGATCTGAAACAGGAAGAAATTGATCATCTTATTGATCACCTGTTTGCATGTGGCACACCCAATTTTACTCCTGATGGCAAAAAGGTACTTACCATTATTCCGACCGATGATATCGAAAAAAGTTTCGCGAAGTGACAGAATGTCGTTATTTTCAAAAGATATTTAGATTGGAACGGCAATTGTAAACTTCAAGCTTTAATGAATGTTTAGTTTAAATAAAGTTCGGAAATAAAAGGAAGCGAAGTGAACTTGTCTTCAGATTTCCACCTTCCGACTTCAAACTTTTTGCATATGAATTACAGACCTGCACTTAATATACCTCCGGTTGTAAAAAACCTGATTATAGTAAATGTTTTGTTTTATCTGGCTACCGTCATTTTAAGGCAAAGCAATATTGATTTAACTCACTATCTGGGTTTGTATTTTCCTGCATCCGAACATTTCAGATTGCACCAGTTTTTTACGTATATGTTTATGCACGACCCCAATGGTTTTGGGCATATTTTTTTCAATATGTTTGCTTTATATATGTTTGGGCGTGTATTGGAGAGTGTTTGGGGACCGAAGAGATTTTTAACTTTTTACCTGGTAACAGGGGTGGGTGCTGCACTTATTCAGAGCCTGGTTAGTTTTGCCGAATACGAGGTTTTACTTTCAAAGATTTCACCCGATCAACTGGACTATTTTAAAGAACTTGCCCTGCAGGGGAAGTACATTCCGAATACAGCGTCTGAAAAAATGGCAATGATTCTCAATACTCCTACAATTGGTGCGTCTGGAGCAATTTTTGGTATATTACTTGGCTTCGGGATGCTTTTCCCGAATACTCAACTGATGCTTCTGTTCCCGCCCATCCCGATTAAAGCTAAATATTTTGTTGCCGGATACGGAATCCTGGAACTGTTCTTCGGTGTTTCCGGAATCCAGGGAAGTGTAGCTCACTTTGCGCATCTTGGCGGAATGTTGTTTGGGTATTTTATGATCCGATACTGGAACAAGAACACGAAAAACTTTTATTAAAATCAGGGAATTGAAAAGTGGATATTTTAAGTGATATAAAGCGCACATTTAAAGAAGGATCGGTACTTACCCGACTGATCTACATTAACATCGGGGTATTTCTGATTTTAAAAATTGTTGGCGTATTTTTTTACTTGGCAGGGCAACCTTTTTCAGTGATTCAGTATCTGGCTGTTCCTTCGTTTACAAGTGAGTTGATTCATCGTCCATGGACCGTAATTTCATACATGTTTTTACATGAAAATTTTCTTCATCTGCTCTTTAATATGCTGGGTTTGTATTGGTTCGGACTCTTGTTTTTATATCATTTTGAAGGAGAGAAACTGTTAAGCGTTTATCTTTTGGGAGGTTTAACGGGTGCTTTATTTTATGTTGCGGCGTACAATATTTTTCCGGCATTTGAATCAACAAATGCTTTATTGCTGGGCGCTTCTGCTTCCATTTTCGCCATTTTGGTTGCTATATCAGTTTACGATCCAAATCGTGAGATACGTTTGTTTTTTATCGGGAGTTTTCCACTAAAATATATCGCCTTATTTTATGTAATATTATCAGTTGTCGGAATTTCAGCTTCCAATCCGGGTGGAAACATCGCGCATTTGGGAGGCGCTTTCTGGGGGTGGTTTTATATTTATCGGTTAAGAAAGGGAAAAGACATGGGATCAGGATTAGTCAGTTTTCTGGATAAAATTAAGGAGTTCTTTGCCGACGCGTTTAGTTCTAAACCCAAGATGAAAGTTAGCTACAAACAGCCTCCACGCGATGACCATGAATACGCCAAACAAGAACACGTAAAGCAGGAAGAAATCAATCATATTCTGGATAAAATTGCCAAACACGGCTATGATAGTTTGTCCAAAAAAGAAAAGGAACTGCTATTTAAACAGGGAAAAAAATAATATAGTATTCAGATTATTCAAGCATACTATAAATCAATCTCTTCAATCCTTTCAATCTATTCCTCCAATTCCGATCGTGCCTGGTAGATACTGGCATTCAGTTCAAATCCCACAAGCAAAATCAACGACATAATGTACATTAAAAACAAAATGATCAGCAGTGTCCCGATTGAGCCATATAATTTATTGTATTGACTAAAGTTATTGATGTAATAGGTGAATCCTGCAATGGTAACAATACTCAGTAAAGTTGCCAGTGTTCCACCGGCAGAAATAAAACGCCACTGGGTTTTTTTAGCTGGTGCCATGTAATACAGAAAAGAATAGGCAAAAAAGAATAATGCAAGGGTGATAATCCACTTTCCTAACGTAAGTAGGCCGAGCAGAAGATTATCGGTTAAAATATCTTTTTTCTCCAGGTAGTCGATAAATACCTGGCCGCTTGTAAGCAAAGCAATAGCAACCGTTAATAATACAGAAAGAATAAAAAGCAGAATAATAGCTGCCAGGCGCTGACTAAGCCATGATCGCCGGTGAATGCTGTGAATGGTAGCATCAAAAGCACTCATCATTGACGCAAGACCGTTGGTTGAAAAGATAAGCGCCATAAAAAAACCAAAAGAGAGCAAGCCTCCATGAGGATTATTTAACACATCGAAAACGGTTGATTCAATCGTTGAGAAAGTTGTTGGCGGTACCAACTGCTGGATTAAAGCAAAAAGTTCATCCTGAAAATTTTCGATAGGAATAACCGGAATTAAGGTAAACAGGAAAATAACAAAGGGGAAAAAGGCAACAAAAAAAGAAAAAGCAATGGCAGAAGCCCGTGTTGTGATGGCACCATCGACAATACTGCGCCAAAAGAACAAGGCAACATCGTATAAAGGTACACCATCAAAAAATGGGAAGGATATTCTTTTGGCCCGTTCAACAATCCTTTCCCCCAGCTTTTTAATTCGTTGAAAAGTTAGGTTTTCCCCCATTAAAGCTTATTGTTTATCTATTCTCAGCTGGTGAATATATTCTTTCGATCCACTTTTTTTCAGCAGAAAATAAACCCGAAAACTTCCTTTTGTGGTTTTCAGCTTCCCGATTACCGAGCGCGCACCTTCTTTCCCACTGTTGTGAATAATCTGAAAAGCATCTTCTTCAACAGGTGTAAAATTGCTGAAAAAGTTACTGACAATCTGCTCAGCCTGGGCTTTGCTGTATACATTTTCGTTGTCGAGTACCATCAATTCAACATTTTGATTGAAATAAGCCGACAATAACTTGGAATTTCCGGTCTCGAAACTTACCATAATTTCGTTTGGCACCTGGGCATGAGCAGTTTGAAGAAATATGCTGACCAGGGAAAAAACTAAAAATGTTATTTTTTTAAGATTTGGCATCTCTTTTTATTTTTGAATCAATCAGTGCAGCATATAAGCAAAAACTATGCAAAAACACTGTCGAACATCGATTTTAATGTAAATTTATAAAATTATAGTTCAAATAGTCTTTCAGGCAGATACTATTTGGAGATATCTGGGATTCAGCCCGGGTAAAATAAAAGATTTCTAAAATACGTTTGGGCGACTTACGCATTATGAA
>DAOPJR010000030.1:11579-36078 GCA_035399765.1 Draconibacterium sp.
GAAGGGATAGAAATGTATACCAAAAGGTTGAAACATTATATCCCATTTGAATTGGTGATTATTCCTGATGTAAAACAAAGCAAAAATCTATCGGAAGAACTTCAAAAAAGTAAAGAAGGGGAACTTATATTATCGAAACTGTCAGTTGGGCGCGAACTCCATTTGTTCGATGAGCGTGGAAAAAGTTACTCATCTGTTGAATTGGCTGATTTCCTGCAACAAAAAATGCTGAGTAGCGTGAAGGAACTCATTTTTGTTATTGGAGGGCCTTATGGTTTCTCCGACGATGTCTACCGGCAGGCACAGTCAAAAATTTCTTTGTCAAAACTTACTTTTTCGCATCAAATGGTGCGATTGTTGTGTGTCGAACAATTCTACCGCGCATTTACAATTTTAAGAGGCGAGCCTTATCATCATGAATAAATGAGTAAACTGAACAAATATACCTACCTGTTACTGGCTGTGGGAATTATTATTGCAGCAGCTCTTATCGAAAATGGCCTGCTTCGAAAACATCCCGAAGCACAGTTGATTGCAGATTTTCAAAATCAGCTTATCAGGAACGAGAATCAACTTCATCAAAAGCTGCTTGCCTTTAAGGAAGAACTGAAAGATTCGGATTTTGATATTTTCGAGGAAGATTATTTCAAAAAAAAACAAACCCAGATTAGTGAAACCGGTTTTGGATTTCTGATTTATCGCGACCAGCAGCTTTATTTTTGGACCGACAGGGCCATTGCATTTTATAATTCGCCCTCCGAATTTGGAAAAACTCATGGACTGGTGAAATTACGGAATGGATATTACCTGGTAGATACGGTTCAAACAGGCGACTTGCAGGTATTCGGGCTTCACCTTATTAAGAATGATTACACTTTCGAGAACAAATATTTACTGAATTCATTTTCGAATAGCTACAATATCCCTGACGATTATAAAATTGAAACGAGTAAACAGGAAGGTGCTTACGTTGTAAATGATGCGAACGGTAATTTTTTGTTTTCGCTTTGGCCGTACGGTAAATACTTATGCACCACCAGACAGCTTTATTTCCCGGGGTTTTTATACCTTCTGGGCCTGATCTTTTTATTGATTTATTTCCGAAAAGAGTTTGTTGAAGCCAATGCTCCTTTTGTTTTAAAACTACTTGCTCTCGCTGCTTCTTTATTCGTGGTTTACTGGTTCCATTTGATCTTTGTAGTCCCGAAAGTATTTTTTCATTTACGATTTTTTGGCCCCGACTTTTTTGCAATCAATTATTGGTTGCCATCATTGGGAGATTTCTTTTTGTTATCAATGTTTTTTCTTTTCTGGATTTATAATTTTTCCATCGATTTACGCATTAAGGAGTTGCGGAACAATTCCCAGTTGCCGGTTCAGGGAATCATTGTGTTGTTATTACTTTTTGCCGCGAGTTTGTTTTTGTTCGTTCATTTTCTGATTAAAGAGCTGATTTATAATTCAACTATTTCTTTTTCACTCAATAAGATAACCGAGATATCGGTACAAAGTGTTTTGGGAGTATTCTCTATTGGCTTGTTATTATTGGGAATCATCTTTTTTACTATCCGTATAAATCATGAATCGCGTAGATTTATCAAGCCACGTGTATTATTTATACTAAGTTTTGCAGTTGCTGTATTCATGGCTGCTGCACAATACATTGCTGTTCGCGAGGTGTTTGCTTCTGTTCTTGTACTTTACGTGGTAACCTTTTTTATGGCTTCCTTATTTAGCAAAAAATACCTGCGTTCTTTTACTCTAAGTTACCTGATTATTTTTGTGTCGTTGGTTTCTGTTTATTCTCTTTTTGTAATCAACGGTACCATTAGTAAAAAAGAAAAAGAGCAGCAGAAACTTCTCGCGGTTACCCTGGTTACTGAGCGTGACCCCGCTGCTGAAGTTTTCCTGGCAGAGATACAATACCGGATTGACCATGATCCGGCTATTCAAAGCTTATTAATACAAGGAGAAGATGTAGGTGAATATATTGCCAATTCATATTTTAATACTTATTTCAGAAAATACTCGCTGAGCATATATGTGTGTTCAGAGATGGATAGCCTGATTACCGATCCCGATGAATTAGTTGTTCCTTGTCAGCCATTTATAGACGAAAAAATAGAGAACCAGGGAATACAGATTCCGGGCACTGATTTCTATTTTATGGATAACATGAATGGACGCATTTCGTACACCGGGCGTTTTCATTATCTGAAGGATCATCGAGGACAAGAAGTGAGTATTTACATTGATTTAGATTCGGATCTGTTATTCGAAGGAATTGGGTTTCCGGAGCTACTTATTGACAAATCGATGACACGTTCGGAAATTTATAGAAAATTCAGTTACGCAAAATATTACGGAGGTGAATTGACCGATAAGTTTGGCGATTACAATTACAACACTAATGGGCACATGTATTTAACTTCTGATGATGAATTTTCCTTTATTCGGCAGGATAAATACGAACACCTTGTTTATCATATACAAGATAACAATTACGTTGTAGTTACCAGGGAATTGCTCTCTTTTGTCGATTACCTGATCGCATTTCCGTATCTCTTTGTATTTTATCTTCTTATCCTTTTAGTGATTTTGGTTAGCGGGAATAATAGTCTTAGAGAGGGTAAATATATTTTCGACCTGAAATTCAGGATTCAGGCTGCCATTATTTCTATCGTGTTTGTTTCATTGCTTGTAGTGGCATTGGTAACTCTTTTGTATAATGTAAATGCTTATAAATCAAAGCATCGCGAGGATTTGAGTGAAAAGATGAAGTCCATCTCTGAGGAAATTGATCAGCGTTTGACCAACCGTCGTCAAATTACTCCGGAAATAGAGGACTGGTTAAGAGGAGAATTGTCTCGTTTATCGAATATCTTCCGAACCGATATTAATATTTACGGAACCAACGGAAACCTTCTTGCATCGTCAAGAGAGGAAATTTTTGAACGTGGTTTGGTATCAACCCGGATCAATTCGAGAGCATATTACGAAGTGTTTCAGAATTTCAGCATTAGTTATTTTCAACGCGAGCAAATCGGATTGTTGTCATATTTGTCTGCCTATAAACCGATTATTAACGATTGGGGGGATTACCTGGGATTTATCAATCTTCCGTATTTCATCAGACAGGATACTTACAGCCAGGAAATTTCGACTTACATTGTAGCTTTTATCAATTTGTATGTATTGTTATTTTTGGCCAGTATTATTGCAGCTGTTTTTATTGCAAACCAGATTACACGGCCACTCGTACTCATTCAGCAAAATTTACAGAAAATGCAGCTCGGTCGGAGGAACGAACCTATTCAGTACAACCGAAGAGACGAAATTGGCAGTTTGGTAAGGGAGTATAACAAGAAAGTAGAAGAGTTGGCCGAAAGTGCAGAATTGCTGGCCAGATCGGAACGCGAATCGGCCTGGCGGGAAATGGCAAAACAAATTGCACATGAGATCAAGAATCCGCTTACTCCGATGAAGTTGAATATTCAATATCTGCAACGGGCAAAAGGGAAAGACGAAGACTACAACAAATACCTTGACCGGGTAACTAACACGTTGATTGAACAGATTGACAATTTATCCAATATTGCAACAGAATTCTCGAACTTTGCAAAAATTCCAACGGCAAGCAACCAGGTTTTCAGGCTGGCAGAACAACTGGAAAGAATCATCGATTTATATGTAGCTTCAGGAGATGTCGATATTATTTTTAATGCGAATGACTGCAAAACTGTCGAGATTAATGCAGACAAAGAACAGCTTTCACGTGCTATTATTAATTTGGTAAAGAATGCCATTCAATCGGTTCCGGATAATCGAAAGGCAAAAATACAGATTGACCTTTCGCACCACGAAAATATGATTGTTATCGCGATCTCAGATAACGGGATGGGAATTCCGGTAGAACTTCGGCATAAACTGTTTACGCCCAGTTTTACTACCAAAACCAGCGGGATGGGACTTGGACTTGCTATTGTTAAAAATATAGTTGAGAATTTTTCAGGAAAAATATGGTTTGAAACTGAACTCGAAAAAGGGACTACCTTTTATATTGAGATACCCGAGTCCAAAATCAGCAATAATACTCACAATAAAACAAGACGACATAATTAATATGGTACCACTTTCATTTAAAGAAATTTCTACACGATTAAGAACGATTAATTTCCCGCCGGTTGACCTGGTAATTGGTATCGGAACCGGCGGAGTGCCGGCTGCAACGATGGTTGCATTCCATCTGAAAGCCGAATTACTGGTGATGACGATGAATTACCGCGACGAAAAAAACAATCCTTTATATGATAAGCCACAGGTTTTAAGTACTCCAAACTGGCAACTCGAAGGCAAGCAGATTTTGCTGGTAGATGATGTTTCGGTAAGTGGAAAAACCATGAATGCTGCACTGGAATTGCTGGATGGATACAATGTAAAAACCTGTGCGATGAAAGGGAAAGCCGACTTTGTTTTGTTCCCGGAGATCAAGGATTGTGTGAAGTGGCCATGGAAACCATAGATTTGCCGGGAAATTTATTTCAAGAGATATTTTTACCGAACTTTATAAATCAATTCATAAAACCGACTTTCATTTGATATGAAAATCCAGATATTAAAAAATAAACCGGCAAGAGTAGTTTTAGTCGCCGTGTTTTTTGTGTTTGTATTTTCAATTTCCTTTTCCCAAAATCAGGATTCTACTTTAACCCGCCCTAAAATTGGATTGGTATTAAGTGGGGGCGGAGCCAAAGGGTTTGCACATATTGGAGTTATAAAAGTTCTTGAAGAAGTTGGAATCCGTCCCGATATTATCACCGGAACCAGTATGGGCAGCATTATGGGTGGTTTGTATGCGGTTGGGTACTCTGCAGCAGAACTAACGGAAATTAACAATACTGCCGATTGGAATCATCTTTTGACAGACAAGGAGACGCTCCGAAAAGTTTCGATGGAAGATAAGGATGAATCAAACAAATATATATTTGAAATTCCCGTAAAAGAGAAAAAGATTCATCTGCCTTCCGGTTTGATAGAAGGACAGCATCTGGAAGATAAATTTTCTGAATTATTCTGGCCGCTTACGGTTGATCAGAACTTTGATAGTCTTCCTATTCCTTTTCACTGCATGGCCGTTGACGTGGTTTCAGGTAAAGTGGTGGAACATAAATCGGGCGACATTGTTCGGGCAATTCGTTCCAGTATGGCAATCCCAACTGTTTTTGCACCGGTAAAGATGGATTCAATGTTGTTGGTTGATGGTGGCGTAACCCGGAACTTTCCCGTTCAGGAAGCCATTAACATGGGTGCTGATATTATAATCGGTGTTTATGTTGGGTTTCCTGAAGATATAACTGCTGACGACCTGAATTCGATGACTGCTGTTCTTTCCCGTTCGATTGCTTTGGCAGGGATTGTTGATGCCAGGGAACAAAATCAGAAAGTGGATATTCTCATCGTTCCCAAGTTAGGGAAATACGGATCCAGCGATTTTACATCCGGCCCTATTATTCAGCAGCTTGGAGAAGAAGCCGCCAGGGGGAAATACAAAGAGTTAAAAGCTTTGGCCGACAGCTTAAATCGTACTTTCACTCCTGTGCCTAAAATTAAACAACCTCGTAAAATTAAGATTACTGATGTTCGGGTTGAAGGCCTGGTTAGCCTCGATGATGCCTACATTATTTGGCGTTCGGGTATCGAGAAAGGAGATTCAATTTCCTGGCAGGATATTCATAATGCGATTGAATACATTCATGGTTCTCCTTTTTTAATGAAACTTACCTACTCGTTGAAGTATGACGATGCAAACAAAGGATATATTTTGACTTTTCATGCAACGGAGAATCCACGTACTACTTTCAAACTGGCTCCGCGATACGATAATCAGTTGGGAGTTGGTCTGGTCACAAATGTTACTACCCGTAACTTGATTCTGCCGTCTTCAGCACTTTTGTTTACAGTCAATATTTCGCAAAATCCGGAATTTAATCTTGACATATATCGCCTTCTCGGAGAGAAACAACACTTCACAAATCACTTTTTTGCGAATGGTTACGAATACAAGCTTCCTTTGTATGCATCAGGAGAAGAACTTGGTCAGTATCACCTCTCATTTTTTGAAACTGGTTATGGTGCTCATTATGCTCCCGGATTAAACCATATGCTGAAAATTCAGGGTTTTTACAAGTACAATAAAGTAAAACCGATGCTCGATTTGAAGACGATTTTCCCGGAAGCAGGATTTAAAAATTTTGTGACCAAAGACCTGGGATATTTAGTTGGATACGAAATAAACTCACTCGACGATTTGTATTACCCTACAAAAGGGATTGATTTGAGCGTTAATTTTTCACATTCACTATACTCCAAATCGGTTATGAACGAGCCTTTACATGGTAACGATTTTACCTATTTCGTAAATGAACGCGAAGGTTCGTTTGCTACATTAAAAATCGATCATAATTGGTATAAAACATTTGGAAGAAGTGTTACCTACCATTTTGGAACGGGTGCAGGCCTGAATACAAGCAATCCGGGAATAAACGGAAAATTTCTGATTGGAGGACATCGATATGCAGGCAGAATGGCATATCAGAATTTTATTGGTTATAATTTTGGAGAATTATTGTACAACAATTATTTATATGCCACTTCCGGTTTGGATGTTCGATTGATTAAAGGTTTGTATTTGTCGACGATGGTGAACGTTGGTAGTTTTTCAGATGTTCTGGAAGATGTATTCACTTCGTTAAAAGATAAGGCCATACCTGAATATGTTTGGGGTTTTGGTGGTGCCATTAAATACGATTCTGTTATTGGCCCGGTTGAGTTGTTGTTTGCAGGAAACAACCAGGACTCAAAATTCAGGTTTTTATTGAATGTAGGGTTCCCGTTTTAGGCTACTTTGTTAATTCATTTTTTAATCCAAATACTATAAAAAGAATAAATTGTTTAAGTCACTGGATTCTATTATTTTTAATCCCTCTGGTAAGAATTTGAAATAAGTTTAATTGACTAAATTGATAAATATGAAGAACAGAAGAGATTTTATCCGTATTTCAGCCGCAGGTACAGTTGGTACACTGGTACTTGGAACTTATGCCTGTGGCTCAGGAGCTAAAAAACCTGCTGAAGCAGCAGCAGTCGCTGTAAAAGCTGCAGCCGATCCGGGAGTTGGCCTGATATTGTATACCATTCGTGATGCGATGGCCGAGGATGTACCAGGCTCTTTGAAGAAAGTTGCTGATTTGGGTTATAGTTATGTCGAAGTTGCCGATTACAAGGATGGTAAATTCTATGGATACGCTCCGGCAGAATTCAAAAAAATGGTTGATGATCTTGGTATGGTGGTAAGAAGCAGTCATGCCGCTGTTGAGTCTACCGGAATTTCGATGGATAATGCACAGAAAATGGCTGATGACCATGCCATACTGGGCGTCGAATACTGCATTCAACCTTGGGTAAATGATGAAGATAGAACCATAGATAAGTTCAAATCAATGGTTGCAGACTGGAACCAGGTGGGTGAAGTAATGCAAAAAGCAGGCATTCAGTTTGGATACCACAACCATAATTTTGAATTTAAAAACATGGACGGAATAGTTCCTTATTACGACATTTACATGAAGGAAATGGATCCGAAGTTGATCATTATGGAACTGGACATTTACTGGGCAATAAAAGGTGGACAAGATCCTGTTGAAATGTTTAACAAATATCCTGGAAGATTCCCGTTGTGGCATATGAAGGATATGTCGCAACCGGTTACAGAACCATTCTATACGGTAGATAAAGATGATATTACATCGGTTGGTGCAGGTTTGATCGACTATAAAAGAATTTTCGCCGCTAAGGAAACAGCCGGGATGAAATATTACTTTGTAGAAGACGATAACCAGGGTAATGGACAACCTTTTGAAGGAATCAAGATTAGTATTGATAACATTAAATCAAAAATTCTGGTGTAATCAATTTTGAATTATCATATCAAAAGCCGGTTTGTTAATTGACGAACCGGCTTTGTTTTATGTTCATGGCCTAATATCTTATTATTGATTTTGCTTTGAGTATCAGCAGTGTTGTGGGTTATAAAAATTCCGGTAAATTATATTTATCAGTTAAATTATTCGCGTGATACATTTGCTTACCAACTAAAAGTCACTTATTTTTGGCCTCTTAATGTCAAAACTACAATATCATTAATGTTGTTGCTCTTGTAGTTTTAAATAGACTAGTAAATTATTAACAGACCAATAAATGAAATTTGGATTTTTTGATGATCTAAACCGGGAGTATGTAATTAATAACCCGGAAACTCCGTGGCCCTGGATTAATTATCTGGGTAATACCGATTTTTTCTCATTAATTTCAAACACTGCCGGTGGATATTCTTTTTACAAGGATGCCAAATTCCGCAGAATCACCCGATATCGTTACAACAACGTACCGATGGATAGCGGAGGACGATATTTTTACGTAAAAGACGGAGATAGCATTTGGTCACCCGGCTGGAAACCTGTAAAGACCCGGTTAGATGAGTACGAATGCCGGCACGGAATGAATTACACCCGAATAAAAGGAGTGAAAAACGGGATTGCTGCTGAAGTGCTGTTTTTTGTTCCTCTGAATACACATGCTGAAGTTCAGAAACTGACACTGACGAATCATTCGGGACAAAGAAAAACGCTCAAGTTATTTTCATTTATTGAGTGGGCTTTATGGAATGCAGCTACCGACATGGAAAACTTCCAGCGTAATTTTTCTACCGGAGAAGTTGAAATTGAAGGTTCAGTACTTTACCATAAAACGGAATACAAGGAACGCCGTAATCATTATGCTTATTATTCGGTGAATGCCCCGATTGATGGGTTCGATACTGACCGCGAGACTTTCATGGGTTTATACAACGGATTTCATGAACCTCAGGTAGTGCTCGATGGCAAACCACGTAACAGTGTGGCTCACGGATGGTCGCCGGTGGCTTCGCATTACATTGAAGTGGAATTGGCACCCGGAGAATCAAAAGATTTTGTATTTGTGTTGGGTTATGTCGAAAATCCACAGGAAGAAAAATGGGAATCAAAAGGTATCATCAATAAAACCAAAGCGAAAGAAACAATCAGCCGTTTTGACACTACTGAAAAAGTAGATGCGGCGCTGGCCGAATTAAAAAGCTACTGGGATGATCTGTTAAGTATTTATTCCGTTGATTCAGGAGATGAAAAGCTCGATCGTATGGTCAACATCTGGAACCAGTACCAGTGTATGATTACATTTAACTTTTCGCGCTCTGCATCGTTTTTCGAAAGCGGGATTGGCCGTGGAATGGGTTTCCGCGATTCGAACCAGGACCTGATTGGCTTTGTCCACCAAATACCCGAGAGAGCACGCGAACGTATATTGGATATTGCATCCACACAGTTTCCGGATGGTGGCTGTTATCATCAGTATCAACCGCTTACTAAAAGGGGTAACAATGATATTGGTGGTGGCTTCAACGACGATCCCATGTGGTTGATTCTTGGAACCATCAGTTATATCAAAGAAACCGGTGATTTTTCAATACTCGACGAACTCGTTCCATTCGATACCGATATGAGTTTGGCAAAATCGATGTTTGAGCATCTGACTATTTCTTTCGATCACGTGATCAACAACCTGGGACCGCATGGATTGCCATTGAGTGGTCGTGCTGACTGGAATGATTGTTTAAACCTGAACTGTTTCTCGAACGATCCCGACGAATCTTTCCAAACGACCGAAAATAAAAGCAGTGGATCAAAAGCCGAATCATTAATGATTGCTGGTTTATTCGTTGTTTATGGTCGCGATTACATTGAACTGTGCCGGCAAGTGGGAAGAACAGAAGAAGCCGAACGCGCCCAAAAGCATGTGGATGAAATGGTGGACGCCGTTAAAAAACATGGCTGGGATGGTGAGTGGTTTTTGCGTGCCTACGATTTTTTCGGGAATAAAATTGGTAGTAACGAAAACGAGGAAGGCAAAATCTTCATTGAATCGAATGGTTGGTGTACAATGGCTGGTATCGGCCTGGAAGATGGAATGGTAGTGAGGGCTTTGGATTCAGTAAAAGAACGTTTGGATTGCGAATACGGTATCGTACTTAATAACCCGGCCTTTACAAGATATTATATCGAATACGGAGAGATATCGAGTTATCCTGCAGGATACAAGGAGAATGCAAGCGTTTTCTGCCACAATAACCCATGGATTATGATAGGAGAAACGGTACTTGGCAGGGGCAATCAAGCCTGGGAATACTACAAGAAAATCAATCCGGCATATCTCGAAGATATTAGTGAGTTGCATAAAACCGAACCGTACGTATATGCACAAATGATAGCCGGAAAGGAAGCTTTCAGACCAGGTGAAGCCAAGAACTCGTGGCTTACGGGTACTGCATCGTGGAATTTCTATACCATCAGCCAGTTTATTCTAGGAATTCGGCCCGATTACAATGGATTGGTCATCGATCCATGTATCCCAACGGAGTGGAAATCTTACAAAGTGACTCGAAAATTCAGGGGAGCAATCTACGAAATTGAAGTTCAAAATGTGGATGGAGTTAGCAAGGGTGTAAAAGAAATTAGAATAAACGGGGAAAAACTGGAA
This sequence comes from Draconibacterium sp., assembly GCA_035399765.1. GTDB lineage: Bacteria > Bacteroidota > Bacteroidia > Bacteroidales > Prolixibacteraceae > Draconibacterium. The sequence continues at coordinate 22,212 of DAOPJR010000030.1, forward strand.
ACGGGAAATCTGTTACCTTTAATGCCGGAAGGAACCTATAAAGTGGAAGTTGTAATGGGCTGACAAAAAAGATTGTTCATGCCGGATGGAAGGAGTTAAACTAAAAGCCATACCAATGAAACAAATTAAACTGCTTAGTTTTCTGTTATTTTTATTGATGATTTTGGCATGTAACAGGAAAAACGATCAGCTTGACGGAGAAGCTTCTGATGATATTTTAATCAATCAGATTGGATATCAAACCAATGCTGAAAAGAAAGCTTTAATACGCATTGATGCAGATGAGTTCAAGATTAGAACCGTGGACGGGGAAGAAGTTTTTGCCGGGAAAACTGGACCTTGGAAATACTGGGAACCTTCAGGAGATTCGGTTCGATTAATTGATTTCTCTTCGTTTATGGAACCAGGCGAATATGTGCTATGTATTAATGATACCGAATATTCTCATCCGTTCAAAATTGGTTCCCATTTGTATAAAGATGTCTCTGATGCCGTTCTGAAATCGTATTATTTTGCCCGTTGCGGGGTTGATCTTGATTCAGCTTTCGCCGGAGCATGGCATCGCAAAGCCGGTCATCCGGATACTTCGGTTGTAGTACACATTTCAGCTGCCGATGGTTTTCGTCCCAAAGGAACAATTATCTCGTCGCCAGGCGGTTGGTACGATGCCGGCGATTATGGGAAATACATCGTCAACAGTGGGATTTCCACTTATACTTTATTATTGAGTAGCGAATTAAACAAAGAGTACCATCAGAACCAAAATCTGAATATTCCGGAATCGGACAATGAAGTGCCCGATATCCTTGACGAAATACTGGTGAACCTGAAATGGATGCTAAGCATGCAGGATCCCAATGACGGGGGAGTTTACCACAAACTTACCACTAAAAATTTTGTAGGTTTTGTAATGCCCGATCAAACAACCGATCAACGTTATGTGGTACAGAAAAGTACAGCCGCTGCGCTCGATTTCGCGGCTACCATGGCGCATTCAGTAAAAATACTTCAATCGTATGGGATGAATGGATTGGCAGATCAGGCAATGCAAGCCGCTGAAGCTGCTTATCAGTGGGCACTGCGCCACCCAGATATCTACTATCATCAGCCGGAGGATATCAATACTGGTGCATACGGTGATAATTCATTGGTTGATGAATGGTACTGGGCATCTGCTGAAATGTATCTGACTAATACCCGGAGCAGGAATTACTTTGATGGTATGCTCGACCATTGGCAAAAAACGGGAACACCAACATGGAACAATGTGAATTCTTTGGGGATTATTTCGCTTCTTATTTCAGATGAACGTGAAAAATTTGCTAATGTTGAGTCTGATTTTTTGGCTTACATTGATCAATTACTTGACAAAGGAAACGTAACACCTTATCTGATTAGCGTTGATAAATTTGCCTGGGGAAGTAATTCCGATGTGGCAAATGAAGGCATGTTGAAACTGATTGCTTTCCATCTTACCGGGGATGAAAAATACCTTGCATCAGCCAGAAATGACCTGGATTATTTGCTGGGGAGAAATGCCACCGCATATTCTTTTATCACTGGTTATGGTTCGAAATCTCCGATGCATCCGCACCAGCGAATTTCATCTGCCGATGGTGTGGAAGATCCTATGCCGGGTTATCTGGTCGGTGGCCCAAATATCAATGTGATGACTGATTGTGATCCGAACGAAGTAGTACGCAGTAAATTTCCTGCTGCATCATATACCGACACCGAATGTTCATATTCTACCAATGAAACGGCGATTAACTGGAATGCTCCGTTGGTCTTTCTGGTATCGGCTTTAGATAACATTGATCGATAGTTTGTTAAAACTTTATTGATATTTAGGCCTTTGTCGGAGAGAGATGAAGGCCTTTTTTTATCTAATCATGAAAGCAAACAGTTGGAAGTATTTATTTTTACTTTCAAACAGAACCTATGATTTTACCGTGTTCGTACACGATTTTTGTAATTTTGTTGTTAATCTAACTAAAATTAGGTTATTTGGTGGAGCAATAACTGAAACGAATTGAACAGATCTAAACGAAATATCATTCTGTTGTATTATGGGATTTTTGCAGTTCTGTTACTCGCTTTCTTCCCAATAGGAGTACGTGCTCAATCAGAGTATAGTTTTGATATTTTTACACAGGAGGATGGTTTACCTAATAACCAGATTCAGTGTCTTTTTCAGGATAGCAAAGGATGGATGTGGATTGGCACCAGCCAGGGCTTGAGCCGATTCGATGGCTACAAATTTGTGAATTTTTTGCCCAGTTCACAAGACTCAGCAAGTATAGAAGGGAACCTGGTCCGGGTGATCAAGGAAGACCACAATGGCAACCTGTTGGTTGGGACTGAAACAGGTGGCTTAAATATTTTTGATCGCGAAAAAGAAATTTTCACCAAGCCTTTACAAAAAATTCCTGGTTTTAAATACCGCGAAATATCGGTGAATGATGTAATCGAAGATCAAAATAATACCTTATGGCTGGCGACAGATTTTAATCTTTTTCTATTGGATTCCGTACAGAATCTGATACCACTTCCGGTTTCAAATTCTGATATTTCTTTGGATGGCCGGTTTGTCCGTGAATTGAGATTTGATAAAAACCATCAGTTGTGGATTGGAACAAATGATGGACTCTTTATTTATTCTATGTTGACAAAACAACTTGAATATTTTGAGCTTCCTATTGGTGAAGGAAACAATCGGGAAATTTGGGAGATTTATGTTGACAGTGATGACGATATTTGGGTAGGAACCTATTCTGCCGGGTTATTTATAATCAACCCGGAAACAAAAAAATATAAGAAAATTGATCTCGAACCATTTGCGGCCCGAACTGAAACTGTACGTGCTGTTTCAAAAGGTGCTTTTGGTGAATATTGGATTGGCACACGCGGCGGCTTGTTTCGTTATGCAAAAATAAGAGGTGTAACTGGCTTTTACCGTCAGAGTTTACAGGAGCCCGGAAGCTTGTCAAATAACTCGGTATTATCAATCACCCACGATTCAAAAGGTGAAACCTGGATAGGTACACGAGGAGGGCTTAACCTGCTGGCCAGAAGTAAGCAGGTCTTTCATAACTATACAGCACTTCCCGGTAATAACAGATATCTGAATAGTGGTAACGTTTATGCTATTTGGATTGATGAACAGAACCATATCTGGATTGGGACTGAAGACGGTGGCATAAATATTTATGATCCTGAACAGAAGAAATATGAATACCTGACTACAGACAAAAGTACACCGCACCCGATTTCACAGAATTGTATTAAAGCTTTTCTCGACGATGGTTATGGAAAGTTATGGGTGGGTACCTATTTGGGAGGTATTGATGTAATTGATTTGAAAACACGTGCTGTTACAAATTATCAGTATGATGCAATCCGGGACGGTTGCATATCCGATAATCGGGTTTGGGATTTGTGTCTAGATCACAAAAATCAAATTTGGATTGCAACATCTCGTGGTGTCGACAGATATGATCGTAGCTCAGATAAATTTATTCATTACCCGCAATTAAACGGGAATGAGCAGATAAATTGGATTAAAACTGACTCTCGTGGCAATCTTTGGATGGGAGGTATCGATGAAGTGATCATTTTCAACCCGGAAGAAAATAAAGTGACACGGTTCTTTGAACATTCTAGGGGTATGCACGAAGATACAAATAACCAGATATGGATCACAACTACTGATCACGGAATAGCTTTGTATTCCGAAAGTTCAGGACCCTTGAAATATTATACTGAGGACGATGGACTCGCCAATAATCAGGCACTTTGTATTCTTGAAGATGATCATCATTTGTTTTGGATTAGCACATCGAATGGTTTGTCAAAATTTGATCCGGTGCATGAAATTTTTCAGAATTTTAGCAGCAGAGATGGTTTGGGAAATAATCAGTTCTGGTATAATGCAGCCTACAAAACCAAAACGGGAAGCCTGTTATTTGGGACAGTGTCAGGATTTAATATGTTTAACCCAGATGAAATTGTGGATGTGGATGCCGATGTGCCTTTGGTATTTACCGATTTGAAAATCTTTAATAAATCGGTGTCGATTGGTGACGGGAAAAATGATGTGCTTCATAAGAGTATTTCAGTAACAGATCATATCGTGTTGAATTACCGGCAAGATGTCTTTACCCTGGAATTTGCGGCGCTAAACTATGTAAACAGCCAAAATAATTTGTATTCCTATAAGCTTGAAGGTTTTAATCGTGAGTGGATTGGCCCCTCAAAAGACAGAATAGCACCGTTTACTAACCTTAATCCCGGAGACTATACCCTAAAAGTTAAAAGAGTCTTTTGGGGAAATCAACAGGAAAGTAAAGAGCTGAAAATGCTTATAACTATTTTGCCACCTTTCTGGAAAACCAACTGGTTTATTACACTAATTCTGTTGTTTATTATTTTGACAGTCTATGCAATAATAAGATTTTTTATTAACCGGGAAAAGATTAAGAATCAATTAGTAATTGAGCGTGTAAATGCACGTAAACTGCATGAACTCGACATGATGAAGTTGAAGTTTTTTACCAATATTTCACACGAGATACGTACTCCCCTCACTCTGATTCTGGGACCACTCGAAAAAATGCTAAGAGATGATAAAAGGAATGGAGAGGATCAGGAAAACCTGAAATTGATGCATCGGAATGCCCAGAATTTGAACAAGCTTATCAGCCAATTGCTTGATTTCAGAAAAATGCAAACAGGCAATCTCAAGCTAAACTTAACGGAAGATGATATTGTAAGTTTTCTGCGAAATATTGTAAATACATTTAATGACTACGCTATTGAACGCGATATCAAGCTTACTTTTAATACTTTAAAAAAACGTCTGTTTGTTTCGTTTGATCCTGACAAAATTGAAAAGATCATCAATAACCTGCTTTCAAATGCATTTAAATACACCGAAGAGAAAGGATCGATAACAGTCAATCTTTCACTTATTTTTGATTCGGAAAGTGATGACTTTGTTGAAAGAGAAGTTGAAAAGCAATTTATCGAGATCAGTATAAAAGACACCGGACGAGGTATTTCGAACAGTAACATTGAAAAAATATTTATGCGGTTTTTCCAGTCGGATGATGGGGATAAGCAATCGGGAGGTGCCGGAATCGGTTTAGCCCTGGTGAAAGAACTTGTTCATTTGCACAAAGGGAAAATATTTGTAACAAGCAAACCTGGAAAAGGAACCAAATTTACAATTCGTATTCCTTATAACCTGGCCGTTGAAAACCAGGAGGAGAACGTAACCAGCAAAAAGGAATTATCTCAGGGAAAAGAATTGGTTAAGGAGACTGAACTAAATGTTGGCGATAGGGTAATGTTAATTGTTGAAGACAATGCTGATGTCCGCCAGTTTATCAGAAATCATTTTAATTCGATTTACAGGATATATGAAGCTGTTAACGGGGAAGATGGCTGGAAACGGGCTCTTGACACAATTCCTGATATCATTATCAGCGATATTATTATGCCAAAGGTAGATGGTTATGAATTGTGTAAACGATTGAAAAACGACGAGCGTACTTCACACATTCCTGTACTGCTGCTAACTGCAATGCACTCAAAAGAGCATGAATTGAAGGGGCTTTCCACCGGTGCTGATGATTTCATCACAAAACCTTTTGACCTGTCAGTGTTACAGGCCAAAGTAGAGAATATGTTATCGATGCGCGACCTGTTAAAAGAAAAGTTTACATCCACAATGGTGCTCGAACCAACCAATGTGGTTATTTCTTCGCCTGACGAACGATTTCTCCAGAAGGTGATCGATGTGATTGAAGAAAACATTGCTGACAGTGAACTTGACATTGAAAACTTTTCATTGAAAGTAGGGGTAAGTCGGATGCAGCTCTACCGCAAATTGCATGCACTCACAAACATGACGGTAAAAGAGTTTATACGCCATATTCGTTTAAAACGGGCAACCCAGCTTCTGGAGCAACAAAAACTAAACATTTCAGAGATTGCTTATTCTGTCGGATTTAAAGATCTATCTCATTTTAGGAAGTGTTTTAAACGTGAGTATGGCATGAGCGCGAGCGAATATCTTTCCCGTAAAACTGAAAAATAGACTTTTTATTCCCTAAAGAGTTTCCTGTGATAATATGCTTATAATCAGATCGATGAAAGTATTTTATTCTTTTGTGTAGAAACACATGTGACTTTATTACCCGCAATTTGGGAAGCATTTCTCGTTTAGGGAAGTATTGCAACAGCGTTTGGGAAGAATAAGAAAAATCATCTTCTTAAATCTGCCTAAATTGCATACAGACTTTACTATGAGCAGAACTATGCGCGACACTCAACGAAACTTAAGAAAGAATAACAATATAATCCTTGCATTTTTTATTCTTCTGATAGTGCTGTTGATTCTATTACTTAATATTGTTTTAAAGTAGTTAAACTGACCAATAATTATTAATTAAATCTAAATGATAAACTATGGCAAATTCTGAAACGAAAAATCATGCTCTGCGCTTGAAAAATCTCTTTCGTAGCGTCGGTGTATTGATTCTGATTCAACTTTGTTTTGCTTTTACAGTTTTCTCGCAAAACATTACCGTAAAAGGAAAAGTTACCGACATTTCGTCGGGCGAAGAACTGCCTGGAGTGAATGTTGTCGTAAAAGGGACTACTACAGGAACCATTACAATGGCAGATGGTACTTATTCCTTAGAAGTGCCTTCAAACGGGACACTTTTGTTCTCTTTTATAGGCTTTACTACGCAGGAAATCCCGGTTAACGGACAAACCGAGATAAATGTAGGACTGGTTACCGAGGATACTCAACTTGAAGAAGTTGTTGCAATTGGTTATGGTACTGTAAAAAAGCGCGATCTTACAGGGTCGGTGTCATCAGTCAGTTCCAAACAGATTGCAGCAATTCCTGTTTCTTCAGCTGCTGAAGCGATTCAGGGGAAAATGGCCGGGGTGCAGATTGTCTCCACAGAAGGTTCTCCGGATGCAGAAATAATGATTCGTGTAAGGGGTGGTGGTTCTATCACTCAAAGCAACGCTCCATTATATATTGTCGACGGATTTCCTGTAAATTCTATCAGTGATATTTCGCCTAATGATATTGCTTCTATCGATGTGCTGAAAGATGCATCTTCTACTGCTATTTATGGAGCACGAGGAGCAAACGGAGTAATAATAGTTACTACTAAAAGTGGAACGGCAGGTAAATTTTCTGTAACCTACAATGGCTACTACGGTGTAAAACAAATTGCAAAAACGCTCGATGTCCTGGGGCCATATGACTTTGCTCTTTGGCAATATGAACTGGCTTTGTTACGAAGTGATTGGACAGATCCGAATGCAGACGATTACATCAAATATCTTGGAAACGGTCAGGATATTGATATGTACAAAACCATTCAGGGAAACGATTGGTTAGGTATAACCTTTGGAAGAGTAGGCGAAACACAGAATCACAATTTGAGCTTGACCGGTGGTACAGAAAAGATGAAATATGCTTTTAGTTATAACCGCTATGATGAAAAGGCCATTATGTATGGCTCTGATTTTTCGCGCGATAATCTTTCTCTAAAGCTAACAAATAATCCTAATGACAAAGTTCAGCTTGACTTCTCAATGCGCTGGGCGAATACAGAAACCAATGGTAGCGGAGTAAATGAAGGCGGTGATGAAAAAGGTTCATCTACTGAAGGGCGATTGCGCAATGCGATGATTTATTCACCGATACCGCTTTCAGGTGGTATAACAACAAATGATGATGATACAGATGTAGCGGCCAATCTGTATGATCCCATAACGAGTATCAATGATAATGACAGAAACAGGGTGCAAAAACGATTAAACCTGAATGGTGCTCTGACCTGGGAATTTGTAAAAAATATGAAATTCCGTACAGAGATTGGCTTAGATAATTATACAGACCAGGATTCGCGTTTTTATGGCCTTACTACATATTATGTAAGAAACAATACTGACCCTTTAGGACATCCTGCAATAATTTTTACACATACGTTGCGGAGATCATTCAGAAATACAAACACACTATCATACGATTTTGGAGAACTTCTTCCCGAAAATCACAACATGAATTTATTGTTGGGGCAGGAAACACTCGTAACGAAAACAGAGGGATTACAAGCTGAAGTTGACGGAATGGATGATAGTTTTGATCTTGCTACTGCAATGGCCTTGAATATTGGAACCAACAAACAAGTCAAAAACGGTTACCTTGCTGATGATAAACTGATGTCATTTTTTGGCCGCTGGAACTATGATTACAAAAACAAGTATTTGTTAAGTGCCACATTACGTGTGGATGGTTCATCAAAATTTGCCCGCGGTAACCGTTGGGGCTATTTCCCATCTGCAAGTTCAGCCTGGGTAATAACCGAAGAGTCATTTATGGAAAAAACAAAAAGTTGGCTGCACTTTATGAAATTCAGAGCAAGTTATGGTACTGCAGGGAATAACAATATCCCTTCAAATCAAATGGTACAAATTTTTGAATCAAAGCAAACCACATGGGTTTCTATACTTGGCAATTACTGGGCTCCGTCTAAATCCATGGCTAACCCCGATTTAAAATGGGAAACTACTGTTACACGAAATTTAGGGTTGGATTTTGGATTCCTGAACGGCAGGCTGAATGTTACTTCCGAGGTTTACCGGAACACAACAAAAGACCTGCTCATTCAATTCCTGACTTCTGGTACAGGTTACGATAATCAATACCGGAATCTGGGAAAAACACGAAATCAGGGTCTTGAAATCTCAGCAAACTGGATCGCGGTGGAGAAAAAGAATTGGGGTCTTAGTTTTAACTTCAATATTGGATTTAACAAAAATAAAATTCTGGAACTTGGTCGCGACAACTTCTATGATGCCTCAGGATGGGCTGGTTCGGGAGCCGGAGGTGTTTACAACGATTATATAATAGCAGTTGGCGGACAGGTTGGACAAATGTGGGGTTATCTGAGCGATGGTCGTTACGAAGTTTCCGATTTTGACGGTTACGATGCAAGTACCGGAAAGTGGATTTTAAGAGATGGCGTTGTGGATGCTTCTGCCGTTGTTGGCGATTTACGTCCGGGTAAAATGAAATTGAAAGACATCGGCGGCGCTGATGGAGTAAAGGATGGAAAAGTTACTTATGGCGATGACCTTGACAAGACGATTATCGGGAATGCAAATCCGATTCATACCGGAGGTTTTGCCATTAACGCCAATGCATATGGCTTTGATCTGGCACTTAACTTTAACTGGAGTTATGGTAACGATGTATATAATGCCAATAAGATCGACTATACTATGACACATAAGTATACAATGCGCAATATGCTCACTATTATGGAATCGGGTAACCGCTGGACGGATTTGGATTTGACAACAGGTCAGCTGGTAAACGATCCTGCCCAACTGGCAGCGTTAAATGCAAATACCACGATGTGGAGTCCTTATGTTGCCAACTATGTATTTTCTGACTGGGCTGTGGAAGATGGTTCATTTCTTCGGTTAAACACGGTGACACTTGGCTATACTTTACCTTCGTCGGTACTGCAAAAGGTCAAGATTCAGAATGTTCGTTTGTATTGCTCTGCATACAATGTATTTCTTTGGACCAACTACAGCGGGTTTGATCCCGAGGTTTCTACGCGACGCAAAACAAATCTTACACCGGGAGTCGATTTTTCGGCTTATCCGAGGTCTAAGTCAGTTGTTTTTGGTCTGAATTTAACCTTTTAATACTTAGAAAATGATGAAAAAAATATCTATAAAAATATTTGTATTGGCTATGCTGTTCGCATTTACTGGTTGCGAAGATTTTTTGGATGCGCCTTCCAAATCGACATTGGATGAGCAAACAATCTTTTCGAATCAGGCATTTGCGGAGCAGGCAATAGCAGGAGTTATACAGTCATTCTGTGAAACAAACTCATATCGGGGGCGGTTTATCGCATATTACGGTATTAATACCGATGTTGAAATTCGTAAGTCGTTAAGTGGTAGTACTTCTGATGCATCACAAACACTGGCGAATTATTTAACTACCCCTACAAACGGAAACATGGATGCTTCAAATAATGCATGGGCAAAATTCTACGAAGGTATTGAAAGAGCAAACCTTGCGATTCGAGGTCTTCGTGCATACGGAGATGTAGATAATCGTCCGGAAATGGCGCAAATACTTGGGGAAATGCTAACTCTACGCGCTATTGTTTATAATGATTTACTCAGGGGCTGGGGGAATGTTCCTGCCCGCTTCGAACCCATTAGCAGTGAAACGGTTAATTTGTCCAAGGTAGATCGGGATGAAATATTGAAGCAACTTCTTGCTGACCTTGAACAAGCTGCTAATTATTGTGCCTGGCCCAACGAAAGCAGTGTGACAACTTCGTCGGAAAGGATAAACAAGGCTTTTGTAAAAGGACTTCGTGCACGCCTGGCATTGGCTGCAGCAGGATATGCACAGCATCTGGCATCTTCTCCCAATGGCTCTTCACAATTAACCTTAAGTAGTGACCCTGAACTTGATCCTCAGGAGATGTATAAGATTGCGAAACAGGAATGTTTGGACGTTATTAATAGCGGAACCTGTCGTCTGTTGGATTTTGAAGAATGTTTCAAGGATTTTTGCAGTGAGACATATAATGCAGGAGGTGAAGTATTGTGGTCAATTCCTTTTTCATCCACTCGCGGACGTGTTTTATTTGATTTGGGATTATCTCATACCACCGCAGACAAATACGTTCTTGCACATGCCGGCAGGGGTGGTTCAACCCTAATCATGCCAACACTCTGGTACGACTATGATAAAGAAGATGCCCGTAGAAGTGTTACAGCCTGTCCTTTTGTATGGACTGACGGGAAACAGGTTCCTGCAAGTGCGCGTTCATGGTGTATTGGCAAATATCGTTACGAATGGCTGCCACAGGATCGTTGGCGGACTGAGAGTTCTAATGACGACGGTTTAAACTATTTGTACATGCGTTATTCCGACGTGTTATTAATGGCTGCTGAAGCTATTAATGAGTTAGACGGTCCCGGTGCTGCCGCACCTTATTTCAAAGAGGTTCGCGATCGCGCTTATCCTGATAATCCGGAAATGGTAGATGCTTATATGAGCCAGATTACAGGAAGCAAAGAGGCTTTCTTTAAAGCAATTGTAAAAGAACGTGGCTTAGAATTTGCTGGCGAAATGCTGCGTAAAGGAGACCTGATACGTTGGAATATGCTAGGTACTGCAATTGATGAAGCAAAAGCTAAATTGCAAGCCTGGGATAGTAAACAAGACTATACAAGTTCGTTTGATGGTACTGTTTATCCTTACTCCCAATTGCCCGAACATATCTATTATAAAACAGCGTCGGATGGTGAAAGCATTCTTATTCACGGATTGAATTTTGGTGATCCAGATGCTGCACCTGATGCTTCTTATACCGGAACAAAAGAATGGAATCTGAACAACGTACCATTATGGGATTATATCGCACTTCGTAATCCGAATTTGCAGCCTTACTGGCCTATCTGGCAGAATTTCATTAACACGAGCGAGGGTTATTTGAATAACGATGATTACAATATGCCGTGATGTCTCTTATAAAACGATCAATAATAAACAGATGAAAAAAATAAAATATATAATTATATTATCAGCCCTGCTGGCAGGGATAGCAGGATGCAAGGATTTTGCCGATGAAATAATGCAGGGAAATTATCCCCGTCCTTTCTCTCCTACCGGGATGGAGGCAAATCTGGAAAATCTGGATGATGTTACCATTACCTGGAATCAGGTAAACAACGCAGAGACATATGTTCTTGAACTCTATCAGAACGATTCTCTTCAATTTAACGGGTCAAATCTGGTGGAGACACTTACTGACATTCTTCCTGATGATATGCCTGTTCATTTTAAAAATTTACAGAAAAATGTAAAATACTCGGTTCGGGTAAAAGCGATTAATGCTGATGGTACAGAATCGAAGTGGATAAATTATTATTTTCTTACCAAAGCCAAAGAGGTAAAAATAACAGAGTGGAATTTCTCTGAAGGCAACCTGCTGGCGCTTACCGAGGTTTCTCCCTTTGCAGAAACAATGCAAGTTGACGGATTGACACTTCACGCTGCATCTGGTAAAACAATGCGTGTAGTAGCAAATGAAGTTAGTGCAGGAGATTATAATTTTACACATTATCTCGATTTACAAGGTGGCGGTTCTGACAAAAGTGTAGCCGATGCCGACAAAAACCGCTGCGTTTCGTTTGAAGTGACCGAACCTTGTATCATTAAAGTATATGCCAACGGAGGCGGCACTGGCCGAACTTTGGAAGCCTATACATCGACAGAAGTGATAGGCACGCTTGTTGTTCCTGCAAGTAAATCTGATGAGCCGGCACTGATGATGGTTAACTGGACAGGTGGAAAAGAAACCGTTTATGTTCGCTCTCAGGGATCAGGTATTTATATTTACCTTATTCGGGTTTCAATAGGCGAAGTATACGAACCAAGCAGCGTTTCAACACTCACCAAACTTGCCATTAGCGAAGGTGCAATGACACCATCTTTTAGCCCCGATTTGTTGCAGTACACTATCACGGTTCCAAACAGCACTGCAAAAGTTGATTTTACTCCTACGCTGGGGCATGCAAAACAGACCATCAACAGCAGCCTTACCGCTGAACTGACAGGCGACCAGACAATATATCAAATTGAAGTGTTGGCAGAAGATGGAATATCAAGTTCTACTTATGTGTTTACAATCGTTAAGGAACCTATAAGTTCAGATGCTACTCTGAAATCGCTCGACATAACAGGTGGTGGTACACTGACTCCTGATTTCTCGCCTGACGTGACAGAATATGTATTTAATGTGGATACAACGGTTCACGAAGTGATGATCTCGGGAACATCCACTCATCCTTATGCAACCGTAGGAGGTAGTGGAATCACGTATGATAATTTGAAATTGGGAAACAACGGGCCTTTCACCATTACGGTTATTTCTGAAGATAAATCCAATGTTAAAACTTATTCGGTTACCGTTCAGCGTGTCGCTCCTGTAAATCCAGGGGGAAATGCAGAGTGGAATTTCTCTGATGCACCGTTTGGCGAAGTTATTGAATATAGTACGGAAACAACCATTGCCGGATTAACACTGATTCCATCAGAAAAGACGATTAAGATTACTGCAAACAATAAGTCGATGGACGGGTATAATTTTACTTACCGTCTTCAGTTTCAGGGAACGGGCGATCCAACCAAAAATGCTGTAAAATTTGCTGTGACAGGAGCCTGCAGGATAACCGTTTACGGTATGGCCGGTAATTCTTCAGCAACAGACCGTCCGCTTGTAATTAGCGACGGTACAACGGAATTATTTAATGAAGTTATTTTGGGTGATGCCCTTCAAAAGAAAGTGTATGATTATAATGGAGGAGCAGGTAATCTGTTTATCTATTCGGGCAATAGCGGAATTAATCTTTATATGATTAAGGTAGTTTATTAACTAATTGTATTAGTTATTAAGGCATTGTAGGGACGAAATTTCTTTTCGTCCCTACCTCTCAGGAAGTACAAACACAACATTGTTTTGTATTCATTTCAGGCTAAAAAATGGATGAAATAAGTTCGGGGCCTCGTTGAGAATTCCCGATATTTAGAGGTGTTACTTTAAAAACGAACAATCTTGAGCAGATGATGAATCTCGACAAATCGGAACAAATAGGCACCTTTAAAAGCAAATGATTATAATCATATGAAATATATTCTGGGAATACTTTTGGTAATAGTACTTGCCTTTACCGGCAAAGCTCAAGCTCCTGCTTTCCCGGGTGCAGAAGGTGGTGGTATGTATACAACCGG
>DAOPJR010000031.1:0-35078 GCA_035399765.1 Draconibacterium sp.
AGTATAAAACAAAAATACTTTTTTCGATTGGAAAGGGATTCCATCTCTCAAAAAAAGATGGAATCCTTCTGTTATATGGAATCCCTCTGTTTTTAATTATCTTTAAACAAAAATGCCCTCAATTAAAATCATTACACCAATCTTAGGAGGTAACTACTACCACATATTCAACCGGGGAATTAACCGTCAGGCGATCTTTTTCGAAGAGAAGAATTATGCTTATTTCCTGCATTTAATGAAGCAGTTTGTTGTGCCTTATGTTTCAGTTCTTGCGTATTGTTTAATCCCTAATCATTTTCATTTGGTTATTAAAGTTAAGGAAGAGATTTTGATTTCTGAAGGAGAAGGGATTCCATCTCTTCCAAAAGATGGAATCCTTATTAAAGATGAGATTGAAATTGGTAAGTGGGTGAGCCGGCAATACAGAAGGATGTTTATCACTTACTCAATGGCTATAAACAAGCAGGAAAACAGAACAGGAAGCCTGTTGGATAAGAATTTCAAAAGGCTGGAAATAACCGAGAATGAATACCTCAAATATGTGATTTACTACGCTCATTTTAATCCTAAGAAACACGGATTAGTTGAGGATTTTATAAATTATAAATACAGTTCGTATAGTGCTATGATAAGCGAAAAAGAAACGAACCTTGACCGAGAACTTGTTTACGAAATCTTCGAAGGGGAGGAAGGTTTTAAACAATACCATCGGGGAATGCATGAAGAACAGGAAAGATTCATTTTGGAATGAGAAATAAAGGATTCCATCATGGGGAGAGATGGAATCCCTCTTTCATGGTATCGCTCGCTTAAAAGGCGAAGGATTCCATCTCTTTAAAAAGATGGAATCCCTTGGAAATTTCAACAAAATTTGATTTTACAAGCCAGGCCATTTATCCGGTTCTACTTCCTGCATCATTTCGTACACCTGGCGGAATAAGCGTTCCACATTTGGTTTCGAAAAATATTCACCGTCAATGCCGTAAGCAGGGCGGTGTTCCATGGCCGGAAGCGTGCGTGGTGCAGTGTCCAGGTAATCGAAAGCCTTCTGTTCTTCCAACACTTTTTGCATCATGTAAGCGGTGCCGCCTCCCGGAACATCTTCGTCCATAAAAACCACTTTGTTTGTTTTCTTTATGGATTCAAGGATGAGATGGTTCACATCAAATGGCATCAGGGTCTGAACATCGATAACCTCGATGGAGATTCCCTTGTATTTCTGCAGCAACTCAGCAGTCTTCATGGCATGATGTACGTTCCATGCGTAAGTAACGACGGTTGCATCGGTCCCTTCCCGCATAATTTCAGGAACTCCAAGCGGAATTTTGTATTCACCATGATTGACGGGTAATTTCTCTTTTACATTATATGCTTTCAACGGCTCAATCACCAGAGCCGGATCGTTTGCTTCGAGCAGGGTGTTGTAAAATCCAGCTGCCTGGGTGAGGTTACGCGGAACACAAAGATAGACGCCACGCATCGATCCGAGCAGCATCTGCATGGGCGAACCGGCATGCCAGATACCTTGTAACTGGTGTCCGCGGGTGCGCACAATTACCGGTGCAGCCTGTTTCCCTTTTGTTCGGTATTGCATGGTGGCCAGGTCATCACTTAGTTGCGATTGGGCATAAATGAGGTAGTCGAGGTATTGTATTTCGGCAATCGGCCGGAACCCTGTTAACGCCAGTCCGATTCCTTGTCCGATGATGGTTGCTTCGCGAATGCCGGTATCCGAAACCCGCACAGCCCCGTATTTTTGTTGCATGCCTTTCATTCCCTGGTTCACATCACCCATTTTACCAGTATCTTCACCAAAAGTTACCAGGTTGGGGTATTTGCCAAATAGCGCATCGAAGTTGCGATTCACCACCTCTGAACCGTTTACTTCCACTAAAGTTTCATCGTATTTTGGAGCGACTGGTTTTACATTCAAGGCCGAATCAACTCCTGTTCTGTGTAATTCTCCGCTGTAAAACATCCGGCTTCGTTTTTCAAAACGTGCAATCCATTCGCGTAACTCGTCCAATTCATGCTGCAATTGCGGCTTGCCATGCATTTCAAGTTTCAGACGTTTCGCAAAACTAACATGAGAGCGCCGAGTGGGAAATACCTTGTCTGTTACTTTTTCAAAACGGCGTAAGCTTTGCAAATCACTTTTACTGTCTATCGCCTTTAGTATCTTTTTGAGGTCGTCGCGCTCGGTTTTAAAACCGTTTACATAGTTGTCCCAGGCTTTTTTCCGGGCTTCTTTTGCCCTGTTTTTTGCTGTTTTTTCAAGTTCGAGCAACATTTCATCGTCGGCAATTCCTGAATCCACCAACCAGTGACGCATCTGGTTGATACTGTCAAATTCATTCTCCCAATCCAGCCTTTCTTTGCTTTTGTATCGTTCGTGCGAGCCCGAAGTTGAGTGTCCCTGAGGTTGTGTCATTTCATAAATATGAAAAACAACCGGAGTTTGTGTTTCACGGCAAAAGTCAATTCCTTCGCGGAAAGTATCTAACAGAGAAGGGTAATCCCAACCCTTACATTTGAATATTTTAATACCGTTGTTATCAGCATCTTTTTCAAATCCTTTAAGTGCTTCTGAAATGCTCGATTTAGTTGTCTGCAATTCAATGGGTACGCTGATTCCGAAACCATCATCGTAAACCGCCACAGCCATGGGAACCTGCATCACGCCGGCTGCATTGATCGTTTCAAAGAAAATCCCTTCTGATGTACTCGCATCGCCAATGCTTCCAAAAACTACTTCGTTTCCGGTAAGGTTATTTTTTAGATAAGGTAAAAGATCGGGCTGCTGGCGTACCATTTTGGCAGCCTGGGCTAAACCCAGCATTCGGGGCATTTGTCCGCCTGTGGAAGAAATGTCGGATGCCGAATTGTACTGATCTGCCAGGTCTTTGATCTCTCCTTCGGGAGTGATATTTTGTGTACAAAAATGGTTGTTGAAATTACGGCCTCCTGTCGATGGATTGATTTCATCGTCGGTATCACCATAAATCATTGAAAAGAATTCTTCAGGCTGTAATAATTCCAAAGCCAGCATAAAAGTCTGGTCGCGGTAATATCCCGATCGCCAATCACCTTTCCTGAAATTTTTTGCATATGCAATTTGTGCTACTTCTTTTCCTTCTCCAAAAATACCAAAGTGGGCCCTGCCGTTATGAACTTCGCGGCGCCCAAGTATACTTAGTTGCCTGCTTAAATAAGCCAGATAATAATCTTCGAGTGCTTCTTTGGTGGGTATTTTATTTTTACCGGTGGTCTTCGTGTTCTCTAAATACATCTCTTTCTTCGCTTTCATCCTCCCTGATCAATAAAAGTTTTCCTTCACTATTTCGTTTTAAATCATACAAATACGAAGTCTTAACTGCTCCGGATCTTCCTGAAAAGTATAGTACTGCGACAAGTATGCTGTGATGGTGGTATTTTTTTGCCAGTTTTTCATTCGAAAATGAATTCATTTATAAGGACATTTTTATCTGTAACTGGTAAAATAACAGATGGGAGGTACTTTTGTTCGTATTTTTCAAACGCATAAATTTCAGACGCAACCAAAAGTCGGGAATTCTCATCTAATTAATTAAAAACCATTAGTATGAAAAAATTTAGCGGTATTATTCTTCTGTTTGTTTTGTTTTTTACTTCCTGCCATAAAGACGATTTTTATTATACTTATCCTGAATTAGATGAACTTCTGATTTCGGTTACGAGGATTAATGCAGAAACTGAATTTAGAACTGAATTTAACTATGACAGCCTAAACCGTTTGGTTGAGGTAAAGAATATTCTTTCAGAAGATCATGTAATATCAGAGCAGTACTTTTATAATGAAAAAGATGAATTGGTTGAAAAAAGAATTGGTAATTATACCACAGCCTATTCGTACGATTCGGAGGGAAAATTAGTGGAGCAAAATATTGCCAATATATCTGCTGAGGAAGGTTGGGAATGGCATGAGAAAACAGAGTTTCAATATAGAAATGGAAAAATAAATAAGGGGATTGTATATTCTAACGATGGTGAGATCGTCCAGTATATCAATTATAAATACGATTCGAGAGGCAACACCTTGGAAAAAACAGTGACGGCTAATGCCGAATCGGACTTGAACTTCATAGAAATTAAATTTGAGTACGATACAAAAGTGAATCCCAATGTTGCATCAAGAGTAAATATGCTAAGTGGTTATATGTTTGCTCAATATGCTGATATAGTACAGGTTAATAATCCTGTTTATTCATCGTATTTGAATCTTGTATCGAGTAGCATGCCTCCTGAGTTCGAGATAACTTATGAATACAATTCAAAAAACTTACCCATAAAAGCAACAATGAAGAATCTGGCTTTTCCTGATCGTGAACCCATTGAATTGGTTTATGAATATCAGACTATTGAAAATAATTAAACCTCCACGGTTAAAATAAACTGCGAAGGTTTAATTCAGATGGGCAAATTAAAATTGCCTGAAAGTTTTATGCGGTTGAGAATCCTGTTTTCCTAATTTTTTTCAATCCAGTGTGCGATCCAATCGCCAACTGCCGATGTAGTTTGCGCCGGGCCTTCGGCAATGTCTTCGGTTACAAAACCTTCAGTCACTGAAGCAGCTACGGCATCGCGGATGAGTTTCCCTTCTTCCATCAGGTTGAACGCGTATTCAAACATCATGGCAGCAGAAAGGATGGTTGCAATCGGGTTGGCAATGTTTTTTCCGGCAGCCTGCGGATAAGATCCGTGGATGGGTTCAAAAACCGAAGTGTGAATGCCTACCGAAGCAGATGGTAATAATCCAAGCGAACCGGTTATTACGCTGGCTTCGTCGGTCAGGATATCACCAAACATATTTTCGGTTACCATCACATCGAAGTTTTTTGGCCATTGAATGATTTGCATTGCGGCATTGTCAACAAACATGTATTCTGTGCGGATGTCGGGGTAATTCGGTGCCATTTCCTGGGCTACTTCGCGCCACAAACGTGAACTTTCCAATACGTTTGCTTTATCAACTACCGTTAGTTTTTTTCTTCTTTTTCCTGCAAATTCGTAGGCCAGCTTCAGAATACGTTCGATTTCTTCGCGGGTGTAGGTATTGGTATCGAAAGCTGTATTTCCGTTGTCTTTTCTGCCTTTTTCGCCAAAGTAAATACCTCCGGTTAACTCACGAAGACATACAAAATCTGCTCCTTCAACCAACTCACGACGTAGTGGAGATTTATGTAACAAGGATTCAAAAGTTTCGACTGGGCGAATGTTGGCGTACAAGCCAAGTTTTTTACGCATGGCCAGCAGGCCCTGTTCAGGGCGAACCGGTGCTTTCGGATTGTTGTCGAATTTCGGATCGCCAATCGCACCGAAAAGAACGGCATCTGAATTCATGCACAGTTCGTGTGTTGCGGCAGGGTAGGGATCTCCAACCTGGTCGATGGCAGATGCACCTGTAATTCCGTATTCGTATTCCAGTTCGTGGTTAAATTTATTTGCAACTGCTTTCACAGCTTTCATCGCCTGATCAACAATTTCAGGCCCGATCCCGTCGCCGGGAAGAACAGCGATTTTTAGCTTCATTATGATTTTTTTATGATATACTGTTTAAAATTTTATCGAGCAACCCCGGCTTGAACTCATTCTCGATGATGTTCAACATGCGGATGGTTGCTTTGATGGCGGCAGCATTCTGATCGGGATCCAGACCTTTGGTTTTAAATTCACGACCGTTTTGCCAGGTAATCACGGTTTCTACTAATGCATCGGTTTTACCGCCGGGAGGAATGGTAACGACGTAGTCGACCAGTTTGGGTAACGATTTTCCGAGACGTTTGTAGATCTTTTTAAGCGCCCGGACGAAGGCATCGTACTGACCGTCACCATCCGAATATTCTTCGTATTCTTTTCCGTCAACTTCGATAGCCAGGTTTGCCATTGGTCGCAAGCCCATGGTATAGCTAACCGAGAAGTTTATCACTCTTACCTTTTGTTCTACCAAATCGTTTTCGAGTACATCGGCAACAATGTAGGGAAGGTCATCATTGGTAATAGTCTCCTTGTCATCAGCCAGTTCAATAATTCGGTTGGTCACTTTTTTCAGTGATTCGGGATCGAGTTCAATACCGAGTTCTGCCAGGTTCTTTTTAATATTGGCTTTTCCGGATGTTTTTCCTAATGCATATTGGCGAATCCTGCCAAAACGTTCAGGTAGTAACTCGTTGAAGTACAGGTTGTTTTTGCTGTCGCCATCAGCATGAATTCCACTGCACTGTGTAAAAACAAATTCACCGATCAACGGTTTATTAGTTGGGATACGGATTCCTGAAAACGATTCAACCAGCTTTGAAACTTTGTTAAGCTGTTGCTCATTCACATTGGTTTCCATTTTCAAATGGTCTTTGATAGTTGCAATTACACTTGACAAAGGTGCGTTACCTGCGCGTTCGCCCAAGCCGTTTACAGTAGTGTGTACACAGCGGATACCAGCTTTTATCGCATGAAAAACGTTGGCAATCGCAAGGTCGTAATCATTGTGCGCGTGAAAATCAAAATTTACCCCGGGATACGTTTCGATCATCTCGCGACAATATTCGTAAGTTTCATCCGGGTCAAGTATTCCCAGTGTATCTGGTAACATGATTCGATCAACCTTTTCATCTTTAAGTTTCGAAATCATGAAATGAACATAGTCTTTCGAACTACGCATGCCGTTTGACCAGTCTTCCAGGTAAACATTTACTTTGATCCCCATTTTTTCAGCATTGGCGATTACTTTCCGAATATCGTCGACATGCTGCTCCGGTGTTTTTCGTAACTGTTCGGTAACGTGTTTGTAAGAACCTTTGCAGAGCAGGTTGATCACTTTACCACCTGCATCCTGGATCCATTTCAGCGACACCATGTCGTCGACAAAGCCCAGTACCTCTACTTTTTCGAGGTGACCTTTCTCGGCTGCCCAGTTCATCACTTTTTGGGTTCCCCTGAATTCCCCATCGGAAACACGCGCTGAAGCAATCTCGATCCGATCAACTCTTACATCTTCGAGCAGAACTTTTGCTACACTCAGTTTTTCGCCTTCGCTAAACGAAACTCCGGTTGTTTGTTCACCGTCGCGTAGCGTAGTATCCATGATCGTCAAATGCTTCCCTTCTACTTCTACTGTTTTGCCTGTCATTTTTTACTGTCTGTATTTGTGATAATGAGGACCTTACTCAGGGTAAGATCCTCACTACTATGCTTTTTCAAATTCGGCAATCTGGTCTTTCATTTCAACCAGGTAATCGATGTCATCGAGTCCGTTTTGCAAACAATGCTTTTTGTATGCGTTGATCTCAAAATCAGAAGATTCTCCAGTTGCCGAGATCGTAAATGTCTGTTTTTCAAGATTTACCTCAAAAGAAGTATTTGCGTCTTTTTCGATTGCGTCGAAAATCTTTTGAAGGAACTCCGGGGAAACAACAACCGGTAAAAGTCCATTGTTCAAAGCGTTCCCTTTAAAAATATCAGCAAAGAAACTGGAAACTACTACACGGAACCCATAATCATAAATCGCCCAGGCTGCGTGTTCGCGACTGGAGCCGCTTCCAAAGTTTTTTCCTCCAACTAAAATCTTACCTGAGTACTTTGCATTGTTCAACGGGAAGTCAACTTTTGGACTGCCGTCTTTTTCATACCGCCAGTCACGGAAAAGGTTATCTCCGAATCCTTTGCGTTCTACGGCTTTCAGGAAACGTGCCGGAATAATCTGGTCGGTATCTACATTTTCAATCGGCAGTGGCACTGCCGGTGAATTTATTACTGAAAATTTATCGTATGCCATTTTAATTGATTATTTATTAATGCTTATTTATTACTTGTCTTTTCGAGTTTGAATTGTATTTACTTGAAGCGATGAAAATTGCGGTTAATTCCCTGTCTTCATTCATCAGCGGATGGGCGAGTTCCTGATTTACGATATGCTCGTCCAAGGCAAATTCAATCCAGAAATCACACTCGTCGACTTCCTCAATAACTATTGAACGTTTAGCGGCAAAAGCTGCATTTGATTGTGCCAAAAGCACAGCCCTATAATTTACAGCAACCGATGTAGCCGCTCTGATTAATTGATTATTAATGTGTCTTCCTAAAACAGTAGTAGGAAGAGAAGCAGCAAATTTTACACCATTGTGAGCAAATTGCTTTGTTCTTCTTTTTAAATCATATCTGTCCACAATTAATCAATAATCATTGAGCATTAAACAATTTTATTACATCATTTCTCTCGGATCGGTTACAACTCCGGTAACAGCTGCGGCAGCCGCAGTGAGCGGGCTGGCCAGCATGGTTCTGGAACCGGGTCCCTGGCGTCCTTCGAAATTTCGGTTTGTGGTTGAAACTGCATATTTTCCTTCCGGAATTTTGTCTTCATTCATCGCCAGACAGGCAGAGCAACCGGGTTGGCGCAGTTCAAATCCGGCTTCTGTTAGAATTTTGTCTAGGCCTTCAGCAATGATTTGGTTTTCTACCTTTTTTGAACCAGGTACCAGCCAGGCATTCACACTATCCGATTTCTTTTTCCCTTTTACAAACTCGGCAAATGCGCGGAAATCTTCGATACGACCGTTGGTACAACTTCCCAGAAAAACATAGTCAACCGGTTTCCCTTTCATCGCATCTCCTTCATGATAACCCATATATTGCAAGGACTTCAGGTAGGTTGTTTTATCTGCTCCTTCCATTCCTTGTGCGGTTGGAATGCTGTGGGTTACCCCAACTCCCATTCCCGGATTGGTACCATAGGTGATCATCGGTTCAATATCTGCCGCATCGTATGTATATTCAGTGTCGAAAACAGCACCTTCGTCTGTTTTCAGTTCCCTCCATTTAGCAAGTGCCTGGTCCCAATCTTCTCCTTTAGGAGCGAATTGACGGCCTTTAATGTAATTGAAAGTTGTTTCATCTGGCGCGATCATACCGCCACGTGCACCGCTTTCAATACTCAGGTTACACAATGTCATCCGGCCTTCCATTGACAGGCTGGTGATCGCCGAACCTGCATATTCTATAAAGTGACCGGTTCCGCCACTGGTTGAAATTTTTGAAATAATATAAAGAGCAATATCTTTTGCTGTTACACCTTTCCCTAATTCACCATTAACGGTAATCCGCATTTTTTTCGGTTTGGGCTGCATAATGCATTGGCTGGCAAATACCATTTCCACTTCACTGGTTCCGATACCAAATGCGATGGCACCAAATGCTCCGTGTGTAGATGTGTGGCTGTCGCCGCAAACAATAGTCATCCCAGGTTGAGTTAATCCCATTTCGGGTCCTATGATGTGTACAATTCCATGTCCTTCCGACTGAAGATCATGATAGACAATGCCGTGTTCTGCACAATTTTGTTTTAATTTTTCCACCTGATTGCGTGACAACTCGTCTTTGATTGACAGGTGCTGGTTCTGAGTAGGGACATTATGGTCGGGAGTAGCGGTGGTTTTGTCCGGGCGGAAAACCTTCAAACCACGATTTTTTAAACCTAAAAAGGCTACCGGACTGGTTACTTCGTGAATTAAGTGTCGGTCGATGTACAAAACATTCGGACCTCCTTCCACTTGTTTCACAACGTGTGCATCCCAAATTTTGTCAAATAATGTTTTTGCTGTCATATTCTTGTTGATCGATACCGGATACTTGATCCTGGTTTACAGGACAATACCTCAGCATTTTTTTTATATTCTTATTTCAATTAATTCGCTACGGGTAATTTATTTATGGCATCAAGGAAAGCTTCCACCGAAGCAGTAATAATATCGGTGTGTGCGCCAAAGCCATGGTAAATTGAATTTTCGTATTCTACCTGCATGTGTACTTTTCCGATGTCGTCGCTGCCACGGGTGATAGCCTGCACCAAAAACTCCTCAATAACTACCTGACGATGAATAATTTTCTTAACGGCAGAAATAGCTGCATCTACCGGACCGTTTCCGGCTGAGGTAGCATCAAATTTTTCACCGGCAATGTCAAGGCAAACGGTTGCCATCGGTTTCAGACTCTTGCCCGAAACTACCTGCAGGTAATTCAGCTTAATACGGCGTTCTTTCTGAGTGGCATCGCCAACCAGCAAAGCAATATCGTCATCGCGGATGTCTTTCTTTTTATCGGCTAGTTTCAGGAATTCTTCATAAACTTCGTCCAGTTGCGCTTTTTCCAGTTTGAATCCCAACAATTCAAGACGGTGTTTCAGGGCTGCACGTCCGCTGCGAGCTGTTAACAGGATTGCTGATTCATTAATACCGACATCAGTCGGATCCATAATCTCATAATTTTCGCGGTGTTTCAACACTCCGTCCTGGTGAATTCCTGAAGAGTGTGCAAAGGCATTTCTTCCAACAACAGCTTTGTTAGGCTGCACAGGCATGTTCATTAAAGTACTTACTAAACGGCTGGTACTGTAAATCCTTTTTGTATTGATTCCCGTATCGATTCCCAATGCTTTATAGTGCGTTTTCAATGTCATAACCACTTCTTCCAGCGAAGTATTGCCGGCACGTTCTCCAATTCCGTTGATGGTAACTTCTGCCTGGCGCGCACCGTTCAGTACACCTGAAATGGTATTGGCAGTGGCCATTCCAAGGTCGTTGTGGCAGTGGGTTGAAATCACCGCTTTATGAATATTTGGAACATTTTCCATCAGGTATTTGATTTTGGCACCAAACTCGTGAGGTAAAGTATAACCGGTAGTATCCGGAATATTTACCACGGTTGCTCCGGCTTTAATCGCTGCTTCAATTACCCGTGCCAAATACTCATTTTGTGTACGCCCGGCATCTTCGGCATAGAATTCAACGTCTTCCACATATTTCTTGGCGTATTTTACTGCCTCGATTGCACGTTCAATAATAGCTTCCGGATTTGAATTCAGTTTGTGATAGATATGAAAATCCGAAGTTCCGATTCCCGTGTGAATACGACCTTTCTTGGCATATTTTAGCGATTCGGCAGCTACATCAATATCTTTTTGAACTGCACGGGTCAGGGCACAAATGGTAGGCCAGGTTACTGCTTTCGAAATCTCTACTACCGATTCGAAATCGCCGGGGCTTGAAATGGGGAAGCCTGCTTCAATCACATCCACACCCAATTCCTGTAATGCTTTGGCTACTTCGATCTTTTCTACTGTATTCAACTGGCAACCGGGAACCTGTTCACCATCCCTCAAAGTTGTGTCGAAAATGTAAAGTCTGTCGCTCATTTTTTATGTATTTATCTGTTGTTATTTCCTTTTTTGCTTTCACCCCCTATTTCAGCCTAACTCCTAACGGAGATTGCGGCTTCAACTGTCCCCCTGATTCAGGGGGACAATTGATCTAACAATCGCTTGCGGTTGTTAGAGACGATAGGGGGTATGAAAAAAGCCACCCTCTTTTCTGAGAATGGCTTTTAATTTTCCAATATCGTGTCACAACATACCATTCTCAATTCAACTTCAGAAGAAGAAGAATACCAAGAAGAATAGATATGTTGATGTGTAACTTCATTTGTTATTTATCTTACGATTTCCTGCAAATATGAAAATAAAATTCTAAAATGAAAATAAAAGGCCTTATTTTATTGAAAAAATTAAGATTAATACTACAAACTCTTAATTCTGATAATAAATTCTTAATCTTGAAAAAAATCTCATTCCATTTTATTTAGCCATTCAATAATGGTTTTGGTCATTTCGTTTTGTGCACTGTAAAATTCGTGGTTGGTATTGAAAGCCATTATCGTAACATTTTGTGATCCTTGTGCCTGTAATGCCCGGTATAGTGGAAGTGCGTATCTTTCTATCGGTTTCATTCGATCGAGCCACCCGGTGAGCAATAAAATGTGTTTTTCAGCCAATACACCTGCGTATTTTACCGTATTGTATCTTTCTTTATCAGATATCATTTTATCGACATACTCTTTCCCCGTGGTTCCCCGTGCCATTGATGGATTCATTAACATCCTGTCGACCATCTGTTGAAAATTCTGCTGACGTTCCTGGCTCTGTTCCAATTCATTGGCAGTCTCATAAAGATCAGCACTGGCAATGCCAATCACTTTGTGTATGCCCGGATCAAGAGCAGCGCCTAAAAGTGCCATTCCGCCTCCGTAGCTATGTCCCGCCAAAATAATATCTGTAGTATCAATATCAAATTCTTGTATGGTAGTTTTTGAACGTATAAATCCAATTGCTGAAGCTACACTTTCCAGTGCAGCCCGATCGGTTTTCAACCCTTCACTTCTCCATGATCCTGGATAACTGTATGTTAAAACATTGTAGCCTTCCCTTGAAAGACTTTGTCCCAGGTTAAATATATCTCCATCGCGCCCCATTGCGCCGTGAAGCAAAATTAGTGTTGGGAACGGTCCGTTTCCTTCCGCTTTGTAAAACCAGCCCTGCAAACGATGGTTATCATGCATAAAACTGATTTTCAATGGAGGATCCGAAGTTTCTTGTGCATTTGTATTCTTGTTAACAAACAATATGTATCCCAGGCTAAATACGATTACAAAAAAGAGTAAGTTAGTTTTTTTCATAGCCGTGGTTTTTTGGATGAAACATTTAGATATTATGGTGTGAAGATTATTTTTCCTCCAGAATTCTTTTTACATTATTCAAAGAAGTTAGAATTGTATTGCTATAGACTGATTTGAAGAATAAAACATCAAGGAGTTTGCCGCCCATAAACCAGGGAAGATGATACGTTAACCCATGAGTGAATTCGGTGTCTCCATCAATATTCCTTACATTCCAGAACGTTTCGTTATCAATTCCTTTAAACGATTTACCGATCCACCCTTCATTTTTCTTAAAATCACTAAGTTCTGTTCCAACATTGAATGTCATTCCTGCACTACTGATTTTATAAAGGAATTTGCTGCCGGTTTCATTGGTTTTTTCCGTGATTGGTTTGATATCAGAAATTCCCATGTAAAACTCGGGCCAGTTCCTGTAATCAGAAATGTAGCTGAATACAATGTCAACAGGGGCTTTGATTAAGATGCTTTGTTTTAATTGTGTCATGATTCCAATTATTTAGTTATTTTTTTTGATTGCACCTGCTTTGAGTATGGATCCGGTAAATTTGCCGCTCTGCCATTTTTTTGCAATTCTACACTAACTCCGGTGTAGATAAGCATTTTGCCATTGGATTTCATTCCAAAACTATTCTCCCTAATGAGTTTTGCTTGTAGAAAAGCTACAAGAAACTATATAAGTTACAAATAATGTATTAAAAATGAAAGACTTGCAGATGGTTGAATGTGTGATCTGGTTTTGACAGATTCCTGATAATTCAAATTTTTAACGTTGAAAAATTTATAAACTATTGCTCTTCTGCTTCCAATCCCGGTGTTGGTTTCGATTCTGTTTTGGTTTCGTCAGGGGTTCTGAAAATATCATCTTTCGAAATTGGCCGTTCTTTCCCATACCAATTAAAGTCTGATAAAAACTTATCGTTTTCTTCCATATTTAATAAGGGCTTCAATTCGCCTTCGGGTTGTTTATCGAATATAATCCGGTATATCTTTCCTTCTTTGAACCGAATGGTAATGTTGCTGCTTTCGGCTCTGTTAATCCCGATTATACCCTTTTCTTCCCTTGCATAATAGAGAGTCTGACCGTTTCCGTCTACATCGATGTAATTGAGTTCGTTATTTATGACATAACCGGTCATGTTTTTCCCTTTTATCTGATCGTAGCGTCCGGAATCCAATTCTGAAACAATAAAACTGTTTTTAAATAGATGAAGTTCATCCGGTGCATTTTGATGCTGAATCAGATCGATTTGATCAGCAGTAAGTTGATGGAATTCTGACCAAAGTACAGGAGTATAAAATAACTGTACGAGTGAATCTTTTGTGAAATACAGAAGAGAGTCGCATATTCCCTGCACATCTTTTCTGTAAAAACGAACGCCATAATAGGCTTTTATAATTTTTTCATCCTGAATGGTATCAGGTAAAGTTCTTAATGTGTCGGCATGCAGGTACAGAGTATCAGTGTCGCTGAACGAAACAAATATGGCGGAATCGGTGACTGTTGCAATTTTCGTTTTATCATTGTACCTCACCTTATTTCCCTTAACAATCGAGTGGTTTTTGAAATCTTCAATATATACTTTTCCGTTTGCTTCGCCATCGCCGGTTTCCTTATCATACAAAAGTGTTTGTGCCCTGATTAATTGATCTTCATTGGATACTGACGGCATTTCTTGAAGATCGGCAGCACCGGTTTCAGTGTTATACCAGCCATCTTCGGCATATAAAGTATTTGTTGAATCCTGTATAGTAGTTGGCCCTTTAAAGTAGACTACTTTTGTTGTGGTGTTGTATTGAAGATCCTCGCTTGTAAGTGTATAATCTTTGCTAAAGCCAACCACACTGTCGGTAAAGTGTGCTAAATCCTGATCCAGGTAATATTTCCCTATTAGGCTGGTCAGTGTGTTGGTGCTGTCGACAACCTTACCCCCACATTCGTAATACCCGATTCTTTGATCCATATCGTAATCAAGTGTATCGGTGTACAAGGTTACCTGATTGTTTTTTAACACCACATTTGAAATCGCCTGTGCATAACTCCGATCACCGTCGTAAAAAATCTTAGTTGCATATAAATTCAAGGTATCTCCCTGATTGATGTGGACATGTCCGAATGCATCCACCCGGTTGCTACCTTCGTAGGTGTAGGCACTATCGCAGTACATTAAAATGTCTTCGTGCTTAATAATTACATCACCTATCAAACGACGCGCATTGGCAATGTTTTGGGTTTGAATCCATTCTTCTGCCTGAATTATTTCTACTTTTTTCATTTCCTGTGAGGAAACGGAAAGAGTAAACATTAGCAAAACACCAATCAGAATTGGTGTGAATAAATCTTTTTTTTGTCGATTGATATTAATACGAAAGCTTTGCATTAAAGCAATTTTCCGATAATGTTTTCGATGGAAATATTCTCAGCCTCGGCTTTATAGTTCTTGATAATCCTGTGACGCAGGATAGACGGAGCTACCGCTTTCACATCTTCAATGTCGGGCGAATATTTACCGCGTAGCGAAGCGTGTGTTTTTGCACCCAAAACCAGGTATTGCGAAGCACGTGGTCCGGCTCCCCATTTCAAGTACTGGTTGGAAACTTCTGCTGTATGGTCTCCTCCCGGACGCGTCTTAGCAGCCAAACTAACGGCATACTGTAACACATTGTCGTTCACCGGTACTTTGCGGATCAGGTCCTGGAAGAAAATAATCTCTTTTCCGGTAATTACTTTCTTTGGTTCCGCCTCAAAGGTAGACGTTGTATTTTTTACAATGGTCAATTCATCTTCGTATTTCGGATAATCAAGCCATACTGAAAACATGAATCGGTCGAGCTGGGCTTCCGGAAGCGGGTATGTACCTTCCTGTTCAATCGGATTTTGAGTAGCCAGAACAAAAAACGGTTGTTCCAGATGAAAACGTTCGCCTGCAGCGGTTACAGCACGTTCCTGCATCGCTTCCAATAGTGCCGACTGGGTTTTGGGAGGCGTACGGTTAATCTCGTCAGCCAAAATAATATTGGCAAATAAAGGCCCCTGAACGAATTTAAAATTCCGTTCGTTATCCAGTATTTCGGTTCCGATAATATCTGAAGGCATCAGGTCGGGGGTAAACTGGATACGGTTGTAGTTTAAACCCAGCGTTTTTGCAATGGTAGTAACCAGCAAGGTCTTGGCTAACCCGGGAACTCCAATCAGCAAAACATGACCACGGCTAAAGAGCGAAACCAGTACCTGGTCGATCACCTCGTCCTGTCCGTAGATGACTTTTTTAATTTCGTTTTTTAGTTCGTTGAATTTATCGCGGAGCGCGTCGAGCGCGGCTACATCGTTTTTGAATTCCATGGGCTTTCGCTAGTTATTATTTTATCCAGTTATCGAATTTAAAGTTGCAATTCGCGTAGGTATTGTCGATACGAATATAGGTTTGTGCCTGCTGTTTTGCAATCCATTCCTGAAGAACGTCTTCCTTTTTCTTGGCCAGGTATAAATCGGCAAGAGTCTGGTAATCGTTTTGCATATCAGCCTTATGCGAATCTATTTTGTTAATTAGCTTGATAATTTTATAAACTGTTTGTTGAGTTTCCGGATCGATGGTTTCAAAAGGGTCTGAAATTTCATTTATTTTCATCTTGGTCAGAATTTTAGAAACATCACCATCCAGGTCTTCAACTGAAAATTTCGACGACATGTTATTGGGATTGATCGCTACACCACCGTTGTTGCGGGTATTTTTATCGTACGAGAACATAGTGGCAGCCTGGTCGAACTGTATTTCATCACGACGAATCATGTTTGCCATACTATCCAGGCGGTTGTAAGCATTTTCTTTTGCTTCTACCGAAACTTTTGGTCTCATCAGAATATGACGGGTCTTTATTTTTCCTCCTTGTTTATCAATTAGTTGTATAATGTGATAACCAAAATTACTTTTTACCACGTTCGAAACCTGGTCGCCTTTCAGGTTAAATGCAACGGCGGCATACTCCGGATCGAGCTGACCACGACCCATGTAATCAATTGCGCCACCGTCTTTAGCTGATCCCGGATCTTCGGAATAAATTACTGCCATGGCCGCAAAGCTTGAACCGTTTTCAATTCTTCTTTTGATTTCACGAAGTTTAGCTTTTACCTGATTTTCTTCTTCCAGATCTATTTTTGGCTGAACGGTAATCTGTGCATATTCGTACTCGGTTGGAACAGTCGGTATCTGATCATTTCCCAGGTTACGGTAATAGTAACGTACCTCGGAAGGAGTAACTGTAACGTTTTCAACGATTTTAGCGCGCATCTGCTGACTGAAAAGCTGATCACGAATGGCTTCCTGCATTTCGGATTTAATGGTTGCCATTGGTTTTTTGAAATAGGCTTCAACGGCGCTTTCTGTTCCAAAATAGGTAAGGTACGATTGAATCTGTGCATCCATTTGCTGGTTTACCTGGTTTGGTGTAACTTCTATTGTTGAATCGAGTTCGGCTTCCGCAATCAACAGTTTATTGATTAGAAATTCTTCCAGAATTTCACATTTCATGTCACCTTCGGAAGTAATACCCTGTGCCTGCTGGTTCATACTCATTTGTTCAATGTCCGATTTCAAAATAATGTTTCCACCCACCACGGCTACAATCTGGTCAATTACTTTATCCTGCGCATAAGCTGCTGTAAAAAGGATGCTTAATAAAATACTTGCAACTATTTTCTTCATTTGTTTATTGTTCATCGCTATCGTCGTAAATACTAAATTTATTTTGTCTTTCTGCTTCGGTATAAACATTGTCTTCCAGCTGTTTTAAAAATTTGATTTTTCGCTGATTCAAAATTAAGTTTTTTATGTTGTTTTCCACAAATTCGATGGGAGCCAAGTCGTTAGCGAGCATGTAATCATGAATGCTGACAAGATAGTAATAATTTGAATCATTCATTTCTTTCTCACGATTAAGACGTACAAAAGCCTCAGGATCATCCACATGTTCGGGCAAATTCCTGTTCAACACCTGGAAGTCGATCCAGCTATCCAATGAAATCTGGTAACTTTTTGCATACTGTGTACAATAATCGCGAAGCTCATCCTGTCCTTCTTTACTGTCGTCTTTTGCCATTTCCCTTAGTAAAGAAGGATTGGCAAGTTCGGTGGGAATTTTTACAAAAACAGCTTTTACAATACAATGGTCAAGGTTAAAATTGTTTTTGTTGTTTTCGTAATAGTTTTCAATTTGTTCCTGTGTTACCACGGTATCCATCCGCTGTTTGATCAGCTCGTTTTTATAACGATAAATAATCAGCGAGTTACGGTATTCGTCCAGTTCTTTTGAAACGTCCTTTTGGCTGGCTGTCAGATTTTCATTGGCTTTCTGGATCATCAACTCCTGTTTTACCCAGCGCGAAATGTAATCGTCGGTAATGATAATACTGTCTTCTTTACTATAACCGGAAGGAAGTATTCCAAGCAAATCAGAGCGATAGAGGTAGCGCTCGCCAACACGAGCCACTGGTTCTTTTACCGGCTTTTCAGCACACGACCCCAGCATGCCTGCCAATGCAATTAAACATCCGTATTTTCTGATTGTTTTATACACCTTCTATCGTTTCCAATACTTTTTTATCGACTTTTACTTTGTATTTCTTTCTGAGCTCTTTAATCCACTTTTCTTCCAAATATTTCTGGTAATCGGCAATATAAAGGCCACGCGCTTCATCCAGCTTTTTGGGCTCAGGGCCAATCAAATCTCCTCGGATGAATGTTATTTCGCTGTCAAAACTTTTGGGCGTTTCTCCATTCCACACGTAATAATCTACTACCGGATTAGAGCCTTTTTCCCATGCTCCGGTTTCAGCGGTAATCATTTCTTCGTCAGCATTTAAATGCTGTAACACTTCGTCAATAGTCATTTCAGTACTAAATAACTCATCGGCTTCTTCGTGTACTTCGGCATTTTTACAAGTGATAATGCTACCTTTAAAACGCTCATTCCACATGTGTTTATCTTTTGTTTCTGAATAGAATTTCTGAAGGCCTGTAGTATCCTCGCTGGCATAGTTCCAAACCTTTTCCTGTGAAATATTGAAAAGCAACATCCCGTCGTGATATTCCTGCATCAGGTATTTAAATTCCGGGTGATTGTCTTCCAGCTTTGAATCTACCAGTGCCAGTACTTCTTCGTTCACCCATTGGTTATATAATGAAAGGTAACTGCCGGTACTGATCTTTTTCTTTTCAGCCCAGTTTTGGAAATCTTTTCCTGAATATTCTGTTGAATCGAGAGTGAAAAGCACCACGTTGGGTACTGTACTATTTTTCTGAACGGTAAGCCCATCCAGCTCTTTTAATTCCTTTTCGTTTTTGGTGAAATGGTATTGCTTCTTTAGTTTATCGATAAAAACCTGCTGGCTCGAATTACTGCGTTGCGGATCGTGTTTGATCCGGTTTTCAATATCCTCTTTCATCTCATCAAAAGAAGCTATCGGACGTTCATCCAGTTTTTTAATGATATGGTATCCATATTCGGTTTCAATGGGTTCCGAAATATCCCCGATATTTTTTAAGGCAAAAGCAGGTGTTGAAAAAGATGGAATAATTCTGCCGGCCGAAAACCAGGGCATTTTTCCTCCATCAGCAGCCGAGCGTTTATCATCCGATTCTTTTTTTGCAAGTTCAGCAAAATCAGCCCCGTTTTTCACCAAAAGGTACAACGAATCGATGCTTGCTTTTAGTTGTGCTTTTCTTTCCGGACTTACACCTTTCGGAATATTTTTCATAATGTGTGCCACAAGAATCTCACCCTGGTTTTTCCGAACGGCATTTACTTTCACCAGGTGGTAACCAAATTGAGTTCGCACAGGTTCTGAGACTTCACCCACCGGAGTTTTATAGGCTGCGCTTTCAAAGGGATAAACCATCATGAAAGCAGTAAAATACCCCAGGTTGCCATGATTGGTTTTTGCCGAAGGATCTTCCGAATATTCATCGGCGGCTTCTGCAAAATTTTTTCCGGCTATAATTTCATGTCTGATTTTTCGAATCTTATCCAACACTTCTTTTTCCTTGATAGCAGAAGCATCTGGAGGCAGGCTCAGCAAAATATGACTGGCATCTAGTTCGAGTGTCATTCTGCGATACATCTCTTGTATAAACTGCTCATCGTAATTATGATCGGTGAGGTAGGGGGCTGCTGCTTCTTTCCGGTAACCGGCCAATTCGTCTTTAAACGACTGCAGGGTATCCATTTTCAGGTTTTCGGCTTCCAGCACCTTTAGTTTAAAATCGATAAACAGTTCGAGATAGTCTTTTGGCGACTTTTTGTCGGCCTCACTGTACACATTCGAATTGTTTTTACGATAGATGTATTCAAACTCCGCTTTTGTAACGGGTTTACCATCGATGGTAAGTAAAACTTCATCGTCTTGAGCAAACAATCCCGAAACTGAAGCACAAACAAATAAAAATGAAAAGAGAAATCGTTTCATTTACGTTTTCTGTAAAAGTTTCATGAAAGAAACCAGTTAACTACTGAACCTGTTTACTGACGACTACTGTAGTTTGGTGCTTCACGTGTGATGCTTACATCATGCGGGTGACTTTCCTGAACACCGGCATTTGAGATACGGGTAAATTTGGCTTCCTGCAGTTTTCTGATATTCTGAGCACCACAGTAACCCATTCCGGCACGTAATCCACCAATTAATTGGTACAACACTTCGTACAACGATCCTTTGTAAGGAACGCGGGCAGCAATTCCTTCAGGAACCAACTTTTTAATATCTTCTTCCATATCCTGGAAATAGCGGTCTTTCGAACCTTGCTGCATGGCTTCAACCGAGCCCATTCCACGGTATGCTTTGAATTTCCTTCCCTGGTACAAAATGGTTTCACCCGGCGATTCTTCCACACCGGCAAACAATCCACCAGCCATAATTGAATCGGCACCTGCAGCCAAACCTTTAACAATGTCGCCCGAATAACGGATTCCACCATCACCAATAACCGGAATGCCTGAATCTTTTATGGCTTTGGATACATTATAGATCGCTGATAACTGCGGAATTCCAACTCCCGCGATAATACGGGTGGTACAAATAGATCCCGGGCCAATACCTACTTTCACTGCGTCGGCACCGGCTTTTACCAGTGCAATGGCAGCTTCGGCAGTTCCGATATTTCCCGCAACCACATCCTTCTCAGGATATTTGGCTTTGATTTTTTTCAACATTTCAATTACCCCTTTTGAGTGTCCGTGTGCAGTGTCGATTACCAGTGCATCTGCCTGTGCCTTGATCAATTCATCCACACGGTCCATGGTGTCGCCGGCAATTCCCACACCTGCTGCTACGCGCAAACGGCCTTTTTCGTCTTTGCAGGCCAACGGTTTATCTTTTGCTTTGGTAATATCTTTGTAAGTTACCAGACCGATCAGCTTGTTATTTTTATCCACTACCGGCAACTTTTCAATTTTATGTTGCTGAAGAATGTCGGCTGCTTTTTCGAGGTTGGTCGATTCATTGGTCGATACCAGGTTTTTACTGGTCATTACCTCAAAAATCGGTCGGTTCATATTCCGTTCAAAACGGAGGTCTCGGTTGGTCACAATTCCTACCAGGTAACCATTTTCGTCAACTACCGGGATACCGCCGATTTTATATTTTGCCATGAATTCAAGGGCGTCTTTTACTTTTTTATCGGGAGTGATGGTGATCGGATCATAGATCATCCCGTTCTCGGCACGTTTTACCATCATTACCTGGCGGGCTTGTTCATCAATCCCCATATTTTTGTGTATCACTCCGATACCCCCTTCCCGGGCAATGGCAATCGCCATTTTATATTCGGTAACCGTATCCATTGCAGCGGTTAAAATAGGTGTATTTATAGTGATATTTCTGGTGAAGCGCGAAGAAAGGTCAACCTCGCGTGGTAAAAGCTCGGAATAAGACGGTAGTAAAAGAACATCATCGAAGGTGAGACCCTCAAATTGAATTTTGTCTTCGATAAACGACATGGCTAACTTTTTAAATGAATAATTAGAGCGCAAAACTACAAAAAAATAGCACAATGCTCAATCTTTCAGGTGCCGTTGAATTGATTTGAACAATAAAAATTGTTAAAGCATAAAATCATTTCTTAATTTGTATGAAATGGAAAAACTTCGTCAGATATTATTTCAGCATTGGGGCTATCCTGATTTTCGTCCGCTGCAGCTTGATATCATCCAGTCGGCGGCAAAAGGGAAGGATACTTTGGGGCTGATGCCGACCGGTGGCGGGAAGTCGGTCACTTTCCAGGTGGTCTCACTCTCGAAGCCCGGAATGTGCCTGGTGATTACCCCGTTAATTGCACTGATGAAAGACCAGGTGGAGAACCTGAATAAAAAGGGAATCCGCGCGCTGGCCATTCACAGCGGGATGTCGAAACGCGAAATTAAGATTACACTCGACAATGCAGCCTGGGGCGAATACAAATTTCTGTATGTTTCTCCGGAACGATTAAGCTCCGAAAATTTTCTGGAGCGGCTGAAACAAATGGACATCAACCTGTTGACGGTGGATGAGGCGCATTGTATTTCACAATGGGGCTACGACTTCCGACCCAGTTACCTGAATATTGCTGAAGTGCGAAAAGAACTGCCGGGGGTTCCGGTGCTGGCATTAACGGCCACAGCCACTCCAAAAGTGGCCGAAGATATCCAGGACAAACTTTCGTTTAAGGAAAAGAACTTGCTAAAGATGTCTTTCCAGCGCGAAAACCTCAGTTATCTCGTGCGACAGGTGGAAGACAAAAACGGTTATCTGCTGAAAACACTGAACAAGGTAAAAGGCTCCGGGATCATTTATGTTCGCAGCCGAAAACATACCCGTGAAATTGCAGAGGATCTTCGCAAGAACAAGATTTCAGCCGATTTCTACCATGCCGGTCTGAGTCACCTGGTCCGAAACAAACGACAGGACGACTGGGTGAAAGGTAACACCCGTGTAATTGTGGCTACCAACGCCTTTGGAATGGGTATCGACAAACCCGATGTGCGTTTTGTGATCCATATTGATCCGCCGGATTCGCTGGAAGCGTACTACCAGGAAGCCGGCCGGGCAGGGCGTGACGGCAAAAAATCAGCAGCAGTGCTACTCTATAACAACGCCGACAAAGTAAAACTGAAAAAGCATGTAAGCACAGCTTTCCCGGAAGTGAAGAACATCAAACGGATTTACGAGTCGTTATGTAATTATTTGCAGGTGGCAGTTGGCTTTGGAAAGGGGCAGACCTTTGAGTTTCATTTACAGAGTTTTGCACAAGCGTACAAATTTCAGCAAGCGATGGTGTACAACAGTCTGAAGATTTTGCAACGCGAAGGATATCTGGAATTTACTGAAGAAGTGGACAATCCTTCGCGTGTAGCTTTTATTGTTTCACGCGATGAGCTGTACAAGTTTCAGGTAGCCAACGCTGTTTACGACGATTTTATCAAACTCATCCTGCGTTCGTACACCGGGCTGTTCAGTGGTTATGTGGCCATCGACGAGGAGTTGCTGGGAAAACGGGCAGGTCTCGATCAGGAAACAGTGTATAATTTCCTGAAACACCTACGAAAATCGAATGTGATCGACTATGTCCCGCGAAGTCAGTCGCCTTTTATTTATTTCAGCAAAGAACGAATTGCCATCGATCGGTTAAAAATATCCAAAGAGAATTACGACGTTCGGAAACAGGACTTTGCCGACCGGATTAATGCAGTGATTCATTACGCCGGAAGTTCGGACACCTGCCGGAGCCAGATTTTGCTGAATTACTTTGGCGAAGACGATGCAGCGCCCTGTGGTACATGCGACGTTTGCCAAAACATGGACCGACTCGAGATTTCCACCTTCGAATTTAAGGACATTGGGAAACGGATTCAACAAATTCTGGCCAAACCGTGCAAACTTGAGGACCTTGTTTTTCAGCTAAAAGGAGACGACGCCAAAATGCGCCAAATCCTGAAATGGTACCTTGATAATCAAAAGATTATTTACCGGATCGACGGGCTGCTGGAGTGGAAGGAGTAGCCAGTTGTCAGTCGCAGTGATCAGTCTCAGTTTTCAGGTCATCCATAAATCTAATAGAAGGAATGTAAATGATGAAATGCGCGAATGCAGGAAGTTTGCAGCTTGAAGCTCGCAGGGTAAAACTTATAGCTCACTTCTTAAATCTGCAATCGTTAATTAATATTCGTAAATTCTACTTTTAACCAACTAGCTTCCTCTTCCGACTTCGTTCTTCCAACTTCCCGCTTCTTTAAAAATCTTTACTACTTTTGCAGGCAGTTTTTTAATAACATATGAACGATTCGGATTTTCAGCAAATTGTGTATTCCAAAAACGTGGTGGAGTTTGTGACTGTGGCCAGCGAGTTCTGTGTCACCATGGAACAGGTGGGCAAACACCAGCCACTGGAAAACCTAAATAAATTGCAGAAAATGCTGCCGCTGTTGTATTTAAAAGCGGCGGTTTTGCCCGAAGTGGAGCGCCTTTTGGATGACGAGCTGGAGAAATTTGTTTCGGAACTCGATTACAATACGCTTCACCAGAAGTGGTTAGGGCAGTTGGGCGAGCACGACGATTTTTACGAGGTGTTCGATCCAAATATTCAGTTTGGCAGCGAAACGGTGACTGCCAGTTTATCGGAAAATCTGATGGATATTTATCAGGATTTGAAGGATTTTGTGACTTCGTATAGCATTGGTAACGAAGAAGTAATGAACGACAGCCTGGCCGAGTGTGTGTTTCATTTTCGCGAATTCTGGGGCCAGCAACTGGTAAATGTTTTGCGTGCGGTTCATATGCTTGTGATGAACGATACCGATTTTTCAACCAATAAAAATGACCAGCCCGAGCCCGGAAGAGGAAACCCGAAATGGCTGGATAACTTCTGGGGTACCAACGAAGAAGAAGATTAAATGTTTAAAGAAAGTATCAGCAACGAAGAGCTACTCGAAATGCCTTTGAAGTCGTTTGAAGGCGATATTATTTTGGTGGATTCTGACGGAAAATTTCAGTTTGCGGTTGAAGAACTGGCTAAACAGTCGATCATTGGTTTTGACACCGAAACCAAGCCCTCGTTTAAAAAGGGAATTAATAATAAGGTAGCGCTTTTGCAGTTGTCAACTGAAAATCGTGCCTTTCTGTTCCGGATCAATCGTATTGGGCTTCCACAAGAACTCAGAGATATACTTTCGAATCCTAAGATTCTGAAACCCGGAGTTGCCATTCGAGACGATATCAAAGGGTTACGGGATGTTGTGAATTTTGAACCGGCGGGGTTTATCGAGCTGCAGGACATCGCCAAAGACATGGGCATTCAGAATTTTAGCCTGAAAAAACTGGCGGCTATTTTCTGTGGATTTCGCATCTCAAAAGGGCAACAATTGTCGAACTGGGAAGCACCTGAACTAACAGAAGCCCAGCAGATTTATGCTGCTACCGATGCCTGGGCAGCACTTAAAATTTTCGAAAAAATTTAAACGTTTATCAAATGGCAGACGATTTTGTAAAGATTGTTCTGAAATCGGGGAAGGACCAGTCACTACTGCGTTTTCATCCCTGGGTTTTCTCGGGTGCGATCAAAAAAATGTACGGCACACCGGCAGAGGGCGATTTGGTGAAAGTATACTCCAATAAAGATGAATTTCTGGGGATTGGACATTACCAGATCGGATCGATTGCGGTCCGTATCGTTTCGTTTAAAGACGTGGTGCCCGATTACGATTTCTGGAAAAGTAAAATTGAAAAAGCATGGAACCTGCGAAAAATGCTCGGTTTGACCGATGATCCGGAAATCAATGTTTTTCGTTTAATTCATGCCGAAGGCGATGGAATGCCGGGGCTAATTGTTGACTTTTACAACGGAACGGCAGTGATGCAGGCTCACTCAGTAGGAATGCATCTGATTAATGATCAACTGACACAGGCGCTGAAGGAAGTATTGGGTGATAAACTAAAAGCCATTTATAATAAAAGCGATAAAACCCTGCCGTTTAAAGCTGAATTAGATCAGAAAGACGGTTACGTATTTGGCTCAGAATCGGAAAACGAAGTGATGGAATACGGGCTTCGTTTTAAGGTAGACTGGGAAGAAGGGCAGAAAACCGGTTTCTTTGTCGATCAGCGTGAAAACCGACGTTTGGTACAAACGTATTCAAAAGGCCGCGATGTACTGAACATGTTTTGTTACACCGGTGGTTTTTCGTTTTATGCGATGAAAGGCGGCGCCAACCTGGTTCATTCGGTAGATGCTTCGGGAAAAGCCATCGACCTGACACGTGAGAATGTGGAACTGAATTTTCCGGGAAACAAACGCCATGAGGCATTCGTCGCCGATGGTTTTGAATACTTAAAAGAAATTCAGGATAAATATGATCTCATTATTCTTGATCCTCCTGCATTTGCCAAACACCGGGATACTTTGCCACAGGCATTGAAAGGATACAAACGAATAAATACCCGTGCTTTTGAGCAAATCAGAAGTGGTGGTATTTTGTTTACCTTTTCGTGTTCGCAGGTGGTAAGTAAGGATAAATTCCGTGAAGCCGTTTTTTCAGCAGCAGCTATCGCCGGACGAAATGTTCGCATCCTGCACCAGATGACACAACCTGTCGATCATCCGGTGAATATTTATCACCCTGAAAGTGAATATCTGAAAGGTTTGGTGTTGTATGTGGAATAAATACAATGCATGAATGCGGAAATGCTTTTAATACGTAAATTCAGCATCAAGTATCAGGAATCTAGTAACTAGTATCAAAAAAGGAATATGGATTTACAAAAAACAGCCGGTAATTATAACTCCCAATTAAACGAATTAAGTATTGTTGAAAAGCTGACGTATTTAGCTGACCAACACCCGGGGAAGATTGTTTTCACAACCAGCTTTGGGTACGAAGACCAGGTGATTACAGACATGATTTTCCGAAACGACATCGACATCCGTGTCATTACACTTGATACCGGCCGTTTATTTCCTGAAACGTACAAAGTCTTTAATAGTACTATTGAACGATACAAAAAAACAATCGATGTGTTTTTCCCGCCTGCTGCAGAAGTTGAAGCCATGGTTACAAAAAAAGGCCCTTTTAGTTTTTACGAATCACTGGAAAACCGCAAGGAATGTTGTTATATCCGTAAAGTGATTCCCTTAAAAAGAGCTTTGTCTGGGAATGAAATCTGGATAACTGGTTTACGGGCATCACAATCGGACAATCGAAAAAATATGCTCCATTTTGAAGTAGATGAAGGGAACCAGATCGTCAAATTTAATCCCTTGATGGATTGGAGTTTGGAGCAAACCATCGAATATGTAAAAGAAAACAATGTTCCTTACAACGCACTTCACGATAAAGGTTTTGTGAGTATTGGATGCCAGCCCTGCACGCGAGCTATTCAGCCAGGCGAAGATTTCCGTGCCGGTCGTTGGTGGTGGGAACAGAGTTCGGGCAAAGAATGTGGCCTGCATTCATTGAAAAGCGAATAATATTAATTTGTTATCCTGGTTATTCTTTTCAACAAAATCTATTTCACATATTTATTTTCTATTGCCATTTAGAAACTAAAAGAGCAAATTGTTGTTTGATAGTTAATAGCAGTATCATGGAGATATTAAAAAGAAAGAAATTGGCACTGGTTTTTCTGGTAATCGGTGTCGTTGGAGGTTTTCTTTACTGGAAATTTATAGGATGTACGAGCGGTACCTGTGCAATCAAATCGGTTTGGTACTGGAGTACACTTTGGGGAGCCGTAATGGGATATCTCGTAGGTGATATGCTCAACGATTTAGTACTCAAAATAAAAAGTAAGAAAGCAAGTAAGAATGCTGGGGAAGTTTAAAAATATTATTAATTCGAGTCGTCCGGTTTTAGTTGATTTTTATGCCGACTGGTGCCAGCCGTGCAAACAAATGCCATCTATTCTGAAACAGGTAAAAGAGGAAATGAGAGACCAGGTAAGGATCATCAAAGTGGATGTAGACCGGAATCCTCATATTGCCAGCAAATACCAGATACGAAGCATCCCAACTGTTATGATATTTAAAAACGGCGAAGCCAAATGGACCGGACAGGGCGTTCGTTCTGTCAACGAAATTAAAATGATGGTGCAGGCCCAGCTCGATAATTAAGAGGACAATGAAGGAAGAGCAACAGAATCAATTCTATTCCTCCATTTCTGCCTATTATTCCGAAATCTTTCCATTTAATCCCGCTCAGTTAAATTTTGTTGAGCACGAATTGAAATCGCTGGAAAATAAATCAATACTTGATATTGGGTGTGCTACCGGTGAACTCGCATTTCAGTTAAGTCAGAAGGGTGCCGATGTACTGGGTATCGATCTGAATACTGACCTGCTTAATCAGGCATTACAGTTTAAAAAAGCCGGTTCGCTGCATTTCCAAAGAGGAAACATGCTCGAACTAAAGAATGATTTCAAACGATCGCAATTTGATGCCGTGGTTTGTTTTGGAAATACACTGGTACATTTATCAACGTTGGATCAGGTAGGCGAGATGCTTAGCAGTACAAAATATGTATTGAAGAGTGGAGGAAAATTATTGCTTCAGATTCTTAATTATGATTATATTTTAGCGGAACAAATCGAAGAACTTCCGTTAATTGAGACCGATCTAATTCGTTTTAAACGCCGGTACGAATGGGATGATATGAAGTCTATTCGTTTTATCACCGAGCTTACGTTAAAAGATGAAAACAGTATCCTTCATAACGAAACGTTTCTTCTTCCTTTAAAACATGATGAATTAAAAAGAGCACTTGAAAAATCAGGTTTTAAGGAGATCAGATTTTACCGAGGTTTTAATCAAGGTACTTTTGGTGGTGCACATCTGCCGCTTGTTGTTAGCTGCCAGAAATAAGAATTAGTTTCCACGTGTTCATTTAAACCCGATTGTTTTGTAATCGTTTCCTTTTTGTACTTTTAGTTCCCAAAATGACGAGCAATGCAGAAAACCCTGCTGTCGATCGATTGTGGAACCCAAAGCTTGCGGGCGATCCTTTTTTCAATAAAAGGGGAAATGCTCGGAATTGAACGAATTTCTTTTAAGCCATATGTAAGTCCAAATCCCGGATGGGCAGAACAAGACCCGGAAGTATACTGGGATGCTCTGAAAACCGCCTGTCAGAAATTAAAAGCAGATTATCCCGAAGAATTTAATCAGCTTGTTGGGGTAGGAGTGACCACGCTTCGTGATTCGATGATTAATGTGGACAAGGAAGGGAAACCATTACGTCCACTCATGGTTTGGCTCGACCAGCGAAAAGCCAACCCTGTTTACAAGCCGCATCTGGGAATGAGAATTGTGTTTAAAATAATCCGTTTTGAAGATTCGGTAGACAAAGCACAACGTGATGGGAAATGCAACTGGATCAGGCAAAATGAACCCGAAATTTGGGCGAAGACGCATAAGTATTTGCAGGTTTCCGGTTTTCTGAATTAC
This sequence comes from Draconibacterium sp., assembly GCA_035399765.1. Lineage (GTDB taxonomy): Bacteria > Bacteroidota > Bacteroidia > Bacteroidales > Prolixibacteraceae > Draconibacterium. Next base: position 28,999 of record DAOPJR010000031.1, read on the forward strand.
CGGCTGACCGGTGAATTTAAAGACTCGGTGGCTTCACAGATTGGTCACATACCCTTTGATTACAAAAAGCAGCGATGGGGAAACCCGAAGGAACTGTTTACGTTTAGTGCCAAACTATACCCGATTGAAAAGGAAAAGCTGCCAGAACTGGTGCCTCCAGGAGTTGAACTTGGAAAAATTACACAAGCAGCTTCTGATTTAACCGGGCTTCCATCTGGCTTGCCGGTTATTTCCTGCGGTTCGGATAAAGGTTGTGAAACGTTGGGGATGGGGGTTGTTTCCGACGACTGGGCCAGCTTGAGTTTTGGAACGACGGCTACCATTCAAACCACCTCAAAAAAGTACCTCGAACCAATTCGTTTTATGCCATCTTATCCCGCGGTGCTTTCCGGGCGTTTCAATCCCGAAGTTGAGATTTTCAGGGGCTTTTGGATGGTAACCTGGTTTAAAGAAGAGTTTGCCTGTAAAGAGGTAAGAAAAGCTAAAAAGCAAGGGATTCCAGCTGAAACCGTGATGAACAGGATGCTGAAAAAATCAGAACCCGGGGCACACGGATTGATTGTTCAACCTTACTGGAGTCCGGGACTGAATCATCCTTCAGCCAAAGGTTCAATGATCGGTTTTGGCGATGTGCATAAAAAGTCGCACGTTTACCGGGCAATGATAGAAGGTTTAACTTTCGCATTGAAGGAAGGAAAGGAAAAGATCGAACGGGTTTCAAAAAGAAAAATAAAGAAACTGGCTGTTTCGGGCGGTGCTGCACAAAGCGACGAGATTTGCCAGATCACGGCTGATGTATTTAACCTGCCTGTGGTTCGTGGAAAAACCACTGAAACATCCGGTTTGGGGGCTGCAGTGCTTACTGCGTTTGGTACCGGGAATTATACCTCGCTGGAAGAAGCTATTCAAAATATGGTTCGGTACGAAGACGAGTTCCATCCCGACAAGCAACACGTGAAAAAATACCACCAGCTGTACAATAAAGTGTACCGAAAGATGTACCGTAAGCTGGGGCCTCTTTATCACGATATCCGGAAAATAACCGGGTACCCTGAATAATACAATTCACAATCCTTACAAACTGAAATCAACAAAAAAATCATAGTATGAAACGAATTGTCATTTTACTACCGCTTTTACTACTCTTTTTTACGAATACTGCTCAACCGGATTATTTCCGGCAATGGCCATCTTTTCGCGGGCCCTTCGCCAGAGGTTACATTGACGGTGCCAAAACCGTTCAGAACTGGAATCTTGAAACAGGTGAGAATATTTTATGGCAGAAAGAGATTCCCGGTCTTGGGCATTCGAGCCCGGTAATCTGGGGAGATAAAATATTTGTTACAACTGCCATCAGTGGTTCAGGAGAAAACTACCTGAAAGTGGGATTATACGGCGATGGAGATGCCGTGGAAGACAATTCAGAACATGAGTTCAAACTGTATTGTCTGGATAAAAACAGCGGCAATATTTTGTGGGAGCGCCTGTGCCACAAAGGGATCCCGAAAGTGAAACGGCATACCAAGGCTTCACAGGCTGATCCAACGCCGGCAACTGACGGCAAACATGTGCTGGCTTTCTTTGGTTCAAATGGTTTGTTTTGTTACGACATGGATGGAAATCTGTTGTGGGATAAAAAGTTTGAGAAGATGAATGCCGGGCCATACAACGCGCCAGAGTTGGAGTGGGGCTTCTCAAGCTCACCGATTATCCATGAGGGAAAAGTTGTTCTTCAGTGTGATTTTCTGGGAGATGGTTTTATTGCTACATACGATGTGGCAACCGGGAAAGAAATCTGGAAAGTGAGTCGTGATGAGGTGGCTACCTGGAGCACACCGACTGTTTTTGAACGAGATGGGAAAACACAGATTGTCGTGAATGGATGGAAACACATGGGAGGTTATGATTTTGAAACGGGCGCAGAAATCTGGCGTTTAAGTGGTGGCGGCGATATTCCAACACCAACACCTGTTATTGCTCATAATCTTATTTTTATTAACAATGCACATGGCCGGTATTCACCTATTTATGCAATAAAACCCGACGCCAAAGGCGATATCAGTTTGAAGGATGGCGAGCTTTCAAATAAATACATTGTGTGGAGTATCGAACGTGGAGGTTCGTATATGGAAACACCGCTTATTTGGGGCGATTACCTGTATAACCTGCAAACCAACGGTTCGTTGTCGGTATTTAAAGCCACAACCGGCGAAATGATGTACAAGGAAAGTTTGGGACCGGTGGGCGGTTTCTCGGCTTCAGGTGTAGCTGCTGGCGATTTTGTCTATTTTTGCTCGGAACAGGGCGATGTGTTTGTACTTCAGTCCGGACCCGAATACAAAGTACTGGCTCAAAACAAAATGAACGATATTCTGATGGCTTCACCTGCTATTTCGGATGATGTGTTGTTTTTCCGGGCTCAGAAATCGGTGATTGCAGTTGGCAAAAAGTAATCAGGCTTGCTTTTTATTTTTCCGGTACACCCACCACCAGACAAAGAAACCGGTAATCAGTACCATCAGCAAACAAATACCGGCAAGTGGAACGATGAGGATATAGAAAGGGCCGAGAATATTTTCAAATATTCTTCCGGTATGAATTTCCTGCGAAACGTTCCATAACGACATTGGTGATGCTTTTCGAACGTTTTTCGGCATATCGGGGAAAGTGATGCCAGTGAGCGGAACAACACCCTGGTTGTAATCGAACCACCACGCTTTATTTTTGTCAACGATCATTCCGGCAACCATTTGATTGCCGATCGGACGCGCCATTCCGGATGGTGCCTGGTATGGCTTACCTGTAAAATAATCGGCTACCATACCACTTTGTGTATCCCAAACAAACAGGCCGCTGAATGAACCCACCAGAAAGCGGTGATCGTCCATTTGTTCGAGTACATTGCAACCCATCACACTCACGGGAGGTTGCGATAAGGCAGGTTCTGGTGAGTGTTTAAATTGTTTATCGGCCCAGAAAAATCCTTCAGACGTTGAAAACAGGTAACGGTTCTGAATGTCATCCCAGGCAACCCGGCGCAGCTTGTCGAACCACGGATTGGGTTGATCGAGATGTGTTCCGGGAATGATGCCCACCTGTTTGGTGGCGATAGCAATCAGCAGTGGAGGCCGTAAATGTATTCCTGCGAAGGTGTTAATGATTAGGAATATGGCGAAAATATATCCCAGAACATTGTGCCAATGCAGGTTCTGCTTTTTTACAGAAATATAGCCAATAACAACTTTGTCTTTCTTTTTCCGGCGTTTAATTATGCCAGGAAAGAAAAAATGCAGAACGCCGGTTGCTGATAACAAGATAGTTACGATTCCCAAAAGATCAACAATTAATTTTCCTGCGAGGCCAAACAACTCACCGCTGTGTAACTGCCAGAAGGTATCGAACAAACCAGTTTTGTGTTCGTATCCAATTGGCGCGGGAAGTTGTACTTTTTGAAAGGTTACACCGTTGGTGGATTTGAAAAGATAATTTCGTGTAAGAACCAGTAAAGTATCATCTTTGAGAGTAAGGTCAGAAATTCGCTGATTCTCATCATCCAGTACAATTTGTTTCCACTGTCCATTTTCTATCTTACGCGAGTACAATCCAAGATGCGTTCCGGCAAACAATTTGTCGTTTAGATTTTTAACTGCGTAAATCTTCCGATTGTCAATTCCCTTTGGAAAACCCAGGTTAAAATCTTCAAAATAATCGAAACCTTCATCCGTTTTCCAGATTCCAATGTTCCCATAAACCAGATTTCCATCCTGAAACGGCAAAGAACTACGTACAGCAGCCAGGTTCCAATTGTTGTAAGCGTAATTCTTCGGTAGCAATTTGCGTGAAATATCAATAGAAGAAAAGGTATTCCGGTGGTTCATTACAATGCCCGATACAGCAAATAGTGTAGCAATAAATGCAATGATTACCGCCGGCCAGCGATGTAGCTTCTTAAAGATTCTGATCCACTTTGTTTTCTTCATTTTCTGTATTCCGCTTTAAAAATTCACCCGGTTCAGTTTTTACATAAACCGGGTGAAGATAAACAATAACCAACAAATTACTCTTTTATTTAATGAACGGTGGTGTTACCGACAGCATCAGGTAAGACCATTGCTGGCTTTCTGAATGGTTGCCTCCCTTTATTATTTCCATTGATTCTCCGGCAAACATCCTGGAATAACCAAAGGTTAATTTTGTTATCGGATTAATAGCCCAGCTGGCTGATAGGTCCAGCTCTGTTCCCAGGTAGCTATCCGCATTTTCTGCCACTTTAGCTGCTGCTGTAAAGTAGTGCAGGTCGGCATTAAATCCTATTTTTTTGATCTGGTGCTGATACTTTAAGTATATATCATTTAAGCCAACAGAACCGATATGGTTGCCAACATAAAAATAGTCCATAAAACCATTGAACTTGTGGTTGGTGCCATACAAGGGATTAAAGGATTTGTATTTTTTTGTTTCGTTATAATCATTTCCCGACAGGTATTCATAACCCAGTGTAAAGTTTTTAAAACCCAGTTCAGCGAGCAGATTCAAAGCACTTATATCTTTCCCTGAAGTATGTTTTCCGGCCTGGTAATAAAGGTTTCCGTTGAAAACTACTAATTCCGAAAATTTTGTTGAAACATGCCCTCCAATCGTCTGGCTGTATTTATTTACCTGTTCGTTATTTTCAATTACAGGTACACCATTGTTCAGCACAAGCAGAGAGAGCGAGGTTCTTTCCCATTTCTTGTTGAACCACACAAATTGCAGGTCTTTATAAGCATCGGGACCTTCGTATAAATTGTTGGTAGTATTGCTGTTCTCGTTATGTGCAATACCAAAATGAAGGCTGAATTCTTTTTCCAGTTTCAGAATGGCCATGTCATGCGATCGACCTTGCTGGGCCCATCCCACGTTACCAAAAATTCGTTGATCATCGTAAACAACTTCCTGACGTCCGGCTTTCAGTTTCAGTTCTTTGGTAAAAAGTATTTCTGCCCAGGCTTCATGCACCGATACGGCATAATCTTCGTTCTGAACAAGCTGCGCCTGTCCGCCCCACAACCGAACATCCTGCAAAACAAGTTTTGTGTTCACAAACTCATTTTTAAAAGCTGCATTTATGCGTGTGCGCTGCGTGGTAAAGGTTGATAAATCCTGCCCCTCGCTGGCAAGTGTTTTATATCCTTTATTAAATTCTGTCCTAGGCCGAAATTCACCCGACAACGAGAACTGTGCTTTTGCATTGTCGGTTAACATGATTACAAGAATCAGAGCAATTAGTAATTTTATGAAATTCATATTTCTGGGTTTAAAATTATTCAGCTTTGGAAGCAACTGCGTCATAGGTTTTTTCTCTTTCGCCGGCTTCTTTCATCCATTGCGGAACAACGGTTTTTAGAAAATCCTGTTTTTCTTCGTTTAGTTTTTCCATATCGAGGCCTATAAATTTTTGTGCTTTGGCCTTGGTATCGATTTCTGGATAAGGAATTTCCTGGTTAAATCCTTTACTGGCCAGCAGGCGCGCCAGTTCAATACGAGTCTCCTGAGCAATGGTAATACCGGTGGTTACAACCCGACCAATTTCAACCGGCGAATGGAAAGATCCGCCATGACTTGCTGCAGCATAATCCCAGCGCCACTGGGCGTGTCTGATTCCCTGAAGAATATTTTTCATTTGTTCTTCGCTTGCACCGAGTTCCCATGCTTTTTGAGCTTCCACATGAGCGCGGACAAGTAACTGTTCCAGCTTGTCTCTGTTTTCAATAATTTTATCCTGGCGCTCGTACACGTTGGCCATTAAAGTACCGGCTTCTTCGCGGTGACAAACCTGGCACGAATTGGCAATGTTGTTAAGCGGCGACTGCATTTTATGATCTGTAAATTTCTGTCCGCCTTCGCTTTTGTATGGCATGTGGCAATCGGCGCACGAAACGCCACGCTGGGCATGAATTCCGGTCATGTAAATTTCATAACCCGGGTGCTGGGCTTTTAGCATCGGAGCCTTGCTAAGTGCATGTGTCCAGTCGCTGAATTCCAGGTCGTCGTAATATTCTTCCATCGCCTCAACACTGAAGCCGTTATCCCATGGAAAA
>DAOPJR010000032.1:0-34958 GCA_035399765.1 Draconibacterium sp.
AAGTTTGAATACAACAGTTCGAATCCAAAGATTACAAAATGTAATATGTGTTTCGAACGACAGGAAGAAGGCAAATTGCCAGCCTGCGTTGAAAACTGTCCCGGAGAAGCGCTAATGTTTGGTACCCGGCGTGAATTGATTGCGGAAGCCCGTCGAAGAATTGCCGAAAATCCAGACGCTTACTGCGATCATATTTACGGAGAAACCGAAGCCGGAGGAACTTCTTTCCTGTATTTGTCAGCTGTTCCTTTTGAAGAAATTGGCTTCAACACCCGTATTCAAAAAACTTCGTACCCGTCGTTAACAAAAGGATTTTTGTACAGTGTTCCTGCAGTGTTTGTGTTGTGGCCCATGATATTGCTCGGAATTCAGGATGCCACAAAAGACAAACAAAATAAAACCGAAGACCATGAATAATACCATCAGCATACCTTTAAAAACTGAAAAAAAGAGCCGTTGGAAATTCTTCCTGGGAGAACTCAAACCCAAAGGGAAAATTTTTACCTGGTTCAATGTGATTTCCATTCCGGTTATGTTACTCGGATTGGTTTTAATAGTGATCCGTTTCTGGAAAGGGATCGGTTCCATTACCAACCTTACGCAAGAAGTTCCATGGGGTTTGTGGATTGGTTTTGACGTAGTAACCGGAGTTGCTTTCGCCGGCGGCGCTTATGTCGTTACGTTCATGGTTTATATCCTGAACATGAAGACGTATCATTCTATCGTCAGAGTGACAGTATTAAATGGTTTTCTGGCCTATGTATTTTATGCAGGAGCCCTGCTACTCGACTTGGGGCGGCCGTGGAATGTAATCAATCCGATTATCGGGAATGGATTTGGAACCAGCTCGGTGTTGTTTTTAGTGGCCTGGCATTTTTTGTTGTATATGATTGCCCAGTTAATTGAATTTTCTCCGGCAATTGCTGAATGGCTTGGTGCAAAAAGAGCCCATAAAATTCTTTCGGCAATGACTTTGGCTGCTGTGATTTTTGGAATCACTTTGTCGACATTACATCAGTCAGGGCTCGGAGCCTTGTACCTGATGGCGAAGGAAAAGATTCATCCACTCTGGTATTCCGAGTTTATTCCGATTCTGTTTTTTGTATCCAGCATTTTTGCCGGCTTATCGATGGTGATTTTTGAAGGATCGATTACTCACAAAGTTTTTAGTGATCAGCTTAGCGAAAAGAGTCATCACGATCATAATAAAATTATTCGTGGCTTGTCGAAAGTTTGCACAGGTGCTATGTTCGCCTACTTCTTTCTGCAGGTGCTGGTATTTGTACACAGCAAAAACTGGGATTATATGAATACACCAATGGGTTACTGGTACCTTACCGAAATGCTTGGTTTTGTGTTGCTGCCCATGCTACTTTTTTACGCCAGCTACCGTCGTAATAATATCACACTTATTAAAGTTGCTGCGGTAATTACCATGCTGGGAGTGATCATTAATCGTTTGAATCTGACGGTGATTGGTTTTCGCTGGGATGCAGCTGTGCATTACGTTCCTTCATGGATGGAAATAGTAGTCACTCTGGCAGTGATCTTTACCGAGATTTGGATTTTCCGCTGGGTGATTAACCGTTTGCCTGTATTGCGAGAGTCGCCGTCGTGGGCAAAAAGCATGCATTCATAATTTAAAAAGCGAATAAAATGGAAGGATTTACATATACAAACCTATTTGATACAAAAGGAATTGAGTATATCATTGTCATTATTTTTCTTTTGTTACTGATCCCATTCTGGATAATTGTAAACAGAAAGAGCGAAGCTGTTCAGTATATTCAGGAAAGTATTCGTGTTCTTACTGCAAATTTTTTACGCATTCCGAAAGGCTTGTTTTATAGCCGAAACCATACCTGGCTTTATCTGGAAAAATCAGGACAGGCAAAAATCGGACTGGATGATTTTCTTCAGAATGTATTAGGAGAAATAGCTGTACAGCCTTTAAAAAAGATCGGTGATACCGTGAAAAAAGGAGAAGTTCTTGCATTCATTGAGCAAAGCGGAAAACAACTTCGCATTCATTCACCGCTTTCAGGGGAAATTGCTGGCTTTAACAATTCAGTTTTTGAAAGTGATGTACTTGATTCGAATGAGCTTGAAGAGAGTTGGTTGTACGCAATAGTTCCGTCCAACTGGCAAAAAGAAACATCTGGCTTTTTACTGGGGACAGAAGCTGCCAATTGGTTTTCAGAAGAAATAATCCGACTTAAGGATTTTTTGAGCATTCATTTGGCCCGCCAGGCAGGAGTTTCAACTATTGTCGCTTTTCAGGAAGGCGGGGAATTGGAGGTAAATCCACTCGCCGAGTTGGATGCGGGTATCTGGGATGAGTTTCAAAATGAATTTTTGGGGCAACCCGTCTAATTAGAAAGAGTCTTTGTTAACCCCTTTGTTCTTTTTCGTAACTTGGCGGTACCTTTAAAAAACCACTGATTGACTGACTCGTGATGAAAAAAAGCGATGATAAGACTAGTACTACGCCCAACCGGAAGCAGAAGAATACCTCTCCACATTTTGTCAGACATTACCTGAGTTTTCGGTCTTCCATTTATGCCAGGGTCGTGTACATCATCGGGGTACTTTCTTTATTCTTGTTCATTTCATACAGCCTGATTTTTAAATCGGTTTATGAAGGTTATCTCCGAACAGTGATTCGACAGCAGGGAGATAACATCGGGTCGATTATTGAAGGATCTCTTTATCATTCGATGCTGAAGAATGATAAAAGCGCCTTACAAAGTACGCTCGACATTATTAATGCCATGCCCGGAATCGATGAGGTTAACATGTATGACAACCGCGACAGTTTGGTATATTCTACATCTCTTCCATCTGATACGCTCGTGAGAAATAGCTCCAATTGTATAGGCTGTCATGGTAATCTTTCCGAAATGTTTCCGATGAAGCAAAAAGCGTATCGTATCATCGATTCGAAGAGTGCCTGTAATATGGACCAGAATGAGAGTGGACACCGGCAATTACTGGTACGCACTCCAATTTTAAACGAACAGTCGTGTTATGTCAGTGCTTGTCACGCACACAATCAGGATGAAGAAATTCTGGGATCTTTAATTATCAAGGTTCCTTTGTCAGAACTGGATTCAGCAGTTACCAGATCGTCCACGGAATTCTTTTTGCTGGCCATAGTTGTAACGATTATTCTGGTTTCTCTCCTTATCTTTTTTACCAAGAATAAGATTCAGAAACCCTTGAACGAAATTATTGTTGCAAGCGAAGCAGTATCGAAAGGTGACCGGAGCCGTCGTTTGGAAATCAAACCTTATTTACTGGAAGACATGCGTTCGGTGTCGCTCGCTTTTAATAATATGCTTGATAATTTGGATGCTGCCAACCGTGAGCTCGAAAACTGGTCGCATCAGTTGGAATACAAGGTACAACGAAAGTCAGAAGAGCTGGCAGAAATTCAGAATGAACTGATTCATATCGAACGGATTACCTCGCTCGGTAAATTATCATCGTCGGTAGCGCACGAAATAAATAACCCGCTTTCCGGAATCCTGACTTACAGTAAGTTAGTGGCCAAACAGCTGGCAAAACTTGATATGCCAGAAACGTCAAAAGCTTCGATGTTGAAATATTTAAAAGTAATTGAGAGCGAATCAAAGCGTTGCGGCAATATTGTTAGAGGCCTGTTGGATTTTTCGCGAAAAGATCAGGAAGATTTTAAACAACATCATTTGAATCAGATTCTTAAGGAATCGTATAATTTAATGGCTCATCAAATGCACATTGCCGGGATTCATTTCTATACCGATTTTTCGGCCGGATCGGACTTGATTCTTTGTAACGATAACCAGATTAAACAGGTGTGTGTGGCTTTACTGGTAAACGCGCAGGAAGCAATTACTGTAAATGGCGAGGTATTGATTAAAACTTCGAACCCGGATGATACACACGTAAAAATGGATATTATCGACAACGGAGTTGGGATTGCAGCGGAAGATATTTCCCGGATTTTTCAACCGTTTTATTCCGCCAAGCAGCGGGCGAGTGGAATCGGGCTTGGTTTGGCAATTGTGCACGGCATTGTTCAAAGCCATCAGGGGAAAATAGAAGTGGTTTCAGAACCCGGAAAAGGAACTTCCATGTCGGTATTATTTAAGTTGATAACAAATGAAGAATCATAATATGAAGACTAGTATTTCCATATTAATAGTTGATGATGAAGAATCGGTGCGGGATTCGCTGTATAACTGGTTTATTGAAGATGGTTACGAAGTAGATTGCGCGGCTAACGCCAAAGAAGCACTGACTAAAATTGAATCGGGTAAATTTGATATCATTCTGTCAGATATAAAAATGCCGGGAATGGATGGATTAGAGATGCACAGGAGGATCAAAGCTTTCGACAGCTCGGCTATCGTGATTGTAATGACTGCATTTGCTTCGGTTGAAACGGCAGTTCAGGCTTTAAAAGACGGAGCTTTCGATTACATCACCAAACCTTTTGATCCGGATGATCTTTCACACCTGATTCGAAATGCAGCACGGCAGATTTCTCTGCGAAATGAAAACGAGACACTTAAAAATAAAATCATCACGCTGGAAAATATCGAAGACATTGTTGGCAACAGCGATGGAATGATACGGGTTCTGAAAGAAGTGGAAAATGTGGCGGTATCAAATTCTTCGGTAATTATTACAGGCGAAAGCGGAACCGGGAAAGAGTTAATCGCACGCGCTATCCATTCCAATTCACCGCGAAAGTTTTTCCCGCTGGTTACGGTTCATTGTGGTGCATTGTCGGAAGATTTACTGGAAAGCGAGTTGTTTGGGCATGAAAAAGGAGCTTTTACAGGCGCGATGTTTAACCGGAAAGGGCGTTTCGAAATGGCGGATGGAGGAACCGTTTTCCTGGATGAGATTGCAACCATTTCGATGAAAATGCAGATTGAACTTTTACGGGTTCTTGAATCAAAAACATTTACACGGGTAGGTGGCAACAAGGAAATAAAGTCAGACTTCAGGATTATTTGTGCGACCAACAAAGACCTTAAAAAAATGGTTGCCGATGGCTCATTCCGCGAAGATCTTTACTACAGGTTGAACGTAGTAAACATTGCCATTCCTCCGCTGCGGGAACGAAAAGAAGACATTCCGGTTATGGTGAATTATTTCATTAAAAAGTATTGCACTTCTATGAGTCGGGATTTGATTACCATTGATCAGGCAGCTATGCAAAGACTCGAAGAATATCATTTCCCCGGAAATGTCCGTGAGCTGGAGAACATGATCGAACGTGCTATTGTGGTAGGGAATGGGAAGGAGATCAGATTAAAAGATTTACCTCTTGAAACCAACATGGTTACTGATTCAAACGACAGCCTGGATGAACTGGAAAAAAAATACATTCAGAAAACCCTGGAAAAATACGACTGGAACATCAGTCGCTCGGCCAAAGCACTTCAAATCGATCGGGTAACGCTGTATAATAAAATTAAGAAATATCAGCTCAGTTCTCCCAAAAGATAACGGTTTACTGAGCTTTCAGGAATACAAACAATTACCTTTTTCGGGGGGAATAAAACACTGATTTTTGGAAAAAAAAGGAATAACACTGGTAGTTCAGGGCAGGTTCGAAAAAATCTTTCCAGATCAACTGGCCCGGGATGTTGAAGCTGCTTTTGGACGGCAGGTCTTAGTTGTTCCTTTTACTCACGACATTCTACCTTATTTCGATGCAGCCAGGAAACAATATGATGCCAACCGTTTGCTGAAACTTATTCACACAGAATACTCAGCCGGTTCATTCAAAACCATTGGTTTGTTTCAGGTGGATCTTTTTATACCCATTTTAACTTACATTTTTGGACAGGCTCAGTACAACGGAAGTACCGGAATTGCTTCGGTATACCGTTTAAGAAACGAACAGTATGGCATGCCGGGTGATGAAAAGCTTTTATACGAACGTTTCCGAAAAGTGGTCATTCATGAACTGGGACATACATTCGGACTGATACATTGTCATGTTCCCGTTTGTGTCATGCGTCCAGGTACCTATGTGGAAGACATCGACCAGAAAAACCATTGGTTTTGTAATAAATGCAGTAGCGAGCTGGAAACTGCATTTAATAACCATTCGTGAATTAGAAAAGAAAACAACCTTGGTGAAACAGTAAAATTATTCCTGTTTTTGTATGAGATCAAATGACTTTACATTCATAACAACATCTTTTTTTATTTGTGGAATAGTGTGCCACTTCAAAAATCTTTACATTCAGGCCAAAATTTAAAAACGAATCAATGAATCCGGAAAATCAGGAACTCGATATCCAAAATGAAGAAACAAGTAAAAGCGAATTAGTAATTACAGAAGAAATTGCCAAATATCTGACGATCATTAGTAAGTGGGGAAAATTTCTGTCTATACTTGGTTTTGCGTTTGTCGGACTTGTAGTTTTTGGCGGTATAATTATGAGTCTGGTGTTTTCACTTATTCCTTCATCTGATCTTGACGTATTTCCTGTTCCTGCCTTTTTACTGGGCTTTCTTTATTTGGTGATTGGTCTTGTGTACTTCTTTCCTATTTTTTATCTGTTTAGGTTTTCATTTGGTATCGATCAGGCACTAAGATTAAATGATCAGGATAAACTTGCCAAATCATTTCATTTTCTGAAAGCGCATTACCGGTTTATCGGAATTTTTATTGTTGTTGTAATGGTTCTTTATGCTGTTCTACTGGTTGGGGTTGTAGCTTTTGGGATGTTTGCCGGTACGGGTAGTTTAGGTGGAATAAATGCATAAATGAAACTTGTTTTAGGTGCTTTCAGATTATTTCAATGAATAAAGCCTGTAATATTTTCATCTGAATCAATAACATCGGTTCGGTAATATTAAATTTCCAGAAAACGGCATTTATTTCGCTTCTTATTTAGATTCTCTCCATAAAACTTTCTTACATTTGCGCGCTCTTTCAGGGAACTGATCGTTTTTGTAATTGTTTGACAACGAAAACTTTTCGGGCTTTCCTCTGTTGGTAACATGGATTAGAAAAAAGGAAAATGACAGAAATCAGAAATATTGCCATTATTGCGCACGTTGACCACGGTAAAACTACACTGGTTGACCGCATCCTGCACCAGGTAAGACTTTTTCGCGATAACCAGGAAGTTCAGGAACTTTTGCTCGACAACAATGAACTCGAGCGTGAACGTGGAATTACAATCCTTTCGAAGAACGTATCAGTACGATACAAAGACACTAAAATTAACATTATCGATACTCCCGGTCACAGCGACTTTGGTGGCGAAGTAGAGCGTGTACTCAACATGGCGGACGGTGTTTTATTGATTGTAGATGCCTTTGAGGGACCGATGCCTCAAACCCGGTTTGTATTGCAGAAAGCTGTTGAGCTGGGTCTGAAACCGATTGTGGTGGTCAATAAAGTAGATAAAGAAAACTGTACTCCCGATATCGCTCACGAAAAAGTATTTGATTTGATGTTCAGCCTCGATGCAACTGAAGAACAGTTGGATTTTCCAACCGTTTACGGTTCTTCAAAAGCTGGCTGGATGGGACCTGACTGGAAAACGCCAACTGAAGATGTAAGCTTTTTGCTCGATCAGATTTTGGAACACATTCCGGCGGCTACGCACAAAGAAGGAACTTTACAAATGCGGATCACCTCGCTTGATTATTCTTCTTACACCGGTAGGATTGCAGTGGGGAGGGTATCTCGCGGTCAATTAATTCCCGGGTCTCCGGTTTCGTTGGTGAAACGCGATGGTACCATCGTAAAAGCGGTGGCAAAAGAATGTTACCTGTTTGAAGGTCTGGGTAAGGAAAAAACAAAAGAACCGGTTCCGAGCGGTGAAATTTGCGCTGTACTTGGTCTGGAAGGTTTTGATATCGGTGATACTGTTGCTGATGCACTTGAACCGGAAGGATTAAAACCTGTACAGGTTGACGAGCCAACCATGAGCATGTTGTTTCTTTCCAATAATTCGCCTTTTTTCGGTAAAGATGGAAAATTTGTGACCTCGCGACAGGTTCGCGACCGTTTGTTTAAGGAAACGGAGAAAAACCTCGCCTTGCGGGTTGAAGAAACCAATTCGGCTGATGCCTTTCTGGTTTATGGCCGTGGTATTTTACACCTTTCAATTTTAATTGAAACCATGCGGCGCGAAGGTTTTGAACTTCAGGTTGGGCAGCCCAAAGTACTGATAAAGGAAATTGATGGTCAAAAACACGAGCCAATTGAGGCGCTTACCGTGCATGTTCCTGAAATCTTCTCAGGGAAAGTAATTGAATTGGTAACTCAGCGCAAAGGTGAAATCGCTAACATCGAAGTAAAAGATGACCGCTCGCATCTTGAGTTTTTTATTCCATCGCGTGGTTTGATCGGGTTAAGAAACCAGATGCTGACAGCTACCGAAGGGGAAGCAATTATGGCTCACCGACTAAAAGGTTACGAGCCTTGGAAAGGCGACCTGGGAATCAAACGTAACGGGGCATTGATTTCACTCGAAACAGGGACAGCGATTGCCTATTCGATTGATAAAATGCAGGACCGCGGACGTTTCTTTGTTGATCCGGGTGAAGAAGTTTATATGGGGCAGGTAGTTGGCGAAAATACACGCATGGATGATTTAACGCTGAATATTGTAAAAACAAAGAAACTGACCAATATGCGTGCATCGGGTTCTGATGAAAAGACAAGCATTGCACCAGCCATTAAATTTTCGTTGGAAGAGGCGATGGAATATATTCGCAACGATGAGTACATCGAAGTAACACCCAGATTTATGCGTATCCGGAAGATACTCTTGAACGAACACGACCGCAAGCGCAATGCAAAATCAGTGACTGAATAATTGATTCAGATTAAATATGACGGAGCTTCATCAATTGATGAGGCTCTTTTTTATTATTTTATGTCGATAAATTCGGTAAATAGCCGGCCGGTTTCGTTTTAAAAAGGATATTTTTGACAGGTCAATCTTCTTCGCTGAAAATACAGTAGTATATATAATGAATGAAGTTCATCATCTCAACAATAAATGGATAAAGGCTTCAATACTGGGAACAGTCTGGGCATCTTCTGAAATCGTTTTGGGTAGTTTTCTTCACAATTTACGCGTTCCTTTCAGTGGAAATATCCTGACTGCTATTGGCATTGTTATCCTAATCTCTGCACAGTACAAATGGAAGGAAAAAGGTTTGTTCTGGAGGGCTGGAATAGTGTGTGCTTTGATGAAAACTATGTCGCCAAGTGCAGTGATATTTGGCCCAATGGTTGCTATTTTTAGCGAAGCACTTTTGCTCGAAGTTTCGGTGAGACTACTGGGTAGAACAGTAGCTGGTTTTATGCTTGGTTCTGTGTTGGCTATGAGCTGGAACCTGTTTCAAAAAATCTTCAACTACATAATTTTTTACGGTTATAATATTGTGGAAGTTTATAAAAACCTGATGATTTATGCCGAAAAAGAACTGGGACTTCGTTTTGATGCTGTATGGACACCCATTTTGATTTTGCTTGCATTGTACGCACTGTTTGGAGCAGTGGCTGCCTGGATCGGTATCAGAACAGGACGACACATTAACGAAAATCAACTTTTACTTGCCGATGTCAATGAACAAAAAGAACCGGTTTCAACCAGTCGTAAAAAAGTCAACTTTCGTTATTCGTTTACATGGTTATCCTTTGATATGATTTCCTTGGTAATACCCTTGTTTTTGGTTGATCGCATTCCGTTCGGAGTTTGGGTGATTCTTGTTGTTGCTATTGCAAGTACATGGGCTATACGCTATAAAAGAGCGTTGCGGCAACTGGTTCGGCCAAGGCTTTGGATATTCTTTATTTTGATCACACTTGTTACCGCTTTTGTTTTTACCCGTTTGCAAAGCGAACAAAAAACAACACTGGATGCGATTTTAATCGGAGTGGAGATGAACCTGCGGGCGATTATTTTGATTATGGGTTTTACTGTTTTGGGCACCGAGTTATATAATCCCAAAATCAGAAAATACTTCTCGCGTAGTTATTTTAAACAGCTACCACTTGCTTTGGAGCTTTCGGTGGAAAGTTTGCCGATGATGATCGCTCATACCCCCGATTTTAAAACCGTAATAAAAGACCCCTTCCTTTTTGTTCAGCAGATTATGGCATTTGCTGACTTTCGGTTGCAACAAATAAGAACCGGTAAAGTGCAGACAAAACTGATTATTCTCACAGGCGAGATTGGTTCTGGTAAAACCATGGTTTTAAAAAAGCTGATTCAGCAATTTCAGAAAGATAGAATAAAAGTGGGGGGATTTTATCAGGAAAGGATAGTGGAAAAGGATGAAACGGTTGGTTATGATTTTGTTGAAATTGAAACCGGCAGGCGATTTGAATTTCTTCGAAAGAATGCTTCCGGTTCTCATCGTGTTGGCAAATATTCAATCAACACCGAAGTTTTTCCAATCGGCAAAGAAATACTTGCAACCGTTCGTCAATCAATAGTTGTAGTGGATGAGATCGGTAAAATGGAAAACAAAGGTGATGGCTGGGCTGCAGCTTTTGCCACTTTGTTGCAAAGCAATAACGTGCAGATAATCGCTTCTTTCCGAAAGGAACTTTTGAAAGAGCTTCAACAGAAATTTGATATTACTAATGCCCCGGTTTTTGATTTAGATGCAGAAGATTTGGAAACGATTTTGGGGCGGATTATTCAAATGGTGAAAGAAAATTCAGCTATAATTGCAGAAGCAAAATAATTGCTTTTCGACCCATTGAAACCGTTATTTATCCCGATTATTTTTAGTTTGAAAGGAATTTCGCTTAATTAGCTCTTCATGAAGAAAAATGTTCTGATATATTGCAGATGTACCGCCGGAATTATTTCTGAACAAAAACAAAACGAGATAGCCGGAGTTATGCAACAGGCTGAAACCGATGTGGTTGAATTGCAGGATTTGTGTGCATTCACGGTGAATGAAAACGAAAAGTTGGCAGAAATCAATTCGAAATACGAACAGAAAACGATTGTTGCCTGCTATCCGCGTGCCATCAGTAATATGTTCCGTCAGAATAAAATTGAGATGGAAAATTATGAGGTAGTTAATTATCGGGAGAAGAGTGTGGCTGAGATTGGAGAAGAAATCGACAAACAAACGAAATCGGAAAATCCGGTTTACGAGTTTTTAAAGAACAACCTTGAAGTTCCTGCCTGGTATCCGGTCATTGAAGAATCGCGGTGTATTTATTGCGGGAAATGTGCACGATTCTGTGTATTCGGAGTTTACCAGTTCAGCAAAAAAAGTCTGGAAGTGGTAGAGCCTTTGAACTGTAAAAATAACTGTCCGGCTTGTGGACGTACCTGTCCAACTTCAGCAATTATATTCCCGCGGTTAAAGGAAAATTCAGTTCTCTCGGGTGCGGAACCAGGAACGGAAGAAGTTAAACCTGCAACCCAAACACAAGGTGGCTTGTTTGTAATGTTGAATGAACGAAACAGCAACCGTAGGAATATTTTCAGACAGGACATGATGCAACTGGCCGAAGAAGAAAAGCGTAAAGCCATTGAGGAATTGAAAAAAAGAGCCAACGAACAGAAATGATACAACAGTTTCTCTTTAAAACAGATAAAAAATGTATGTACAAGTTTGTGTACAACATGGGAATAAAAGGAGCCATTGGTCTGTCCCGTTTTCAAAAACGATTAAAAAAAGGGGAGTTTTTTCCGGCTTTTCATTTTATTTCAGTAACCGACGATTGTAACCTGAATTGCCAGGGATGCTGGGTGACCGGGAAAAAGAAAAATGCTCGGATGTCGCCGGAGATGCTGGATAAAATCATTACTCAATCAAAAGAAAAGGGTTCGTATTTTTTTGGGATTCTCGGTGGAGAACCGCTGATGTATAAACCTTTGTTTGAGGTGTTTCGTAAACATTCGGATTGTTATTTTCAACTTTTTACGAATGGAACTTTACTGACAGAATCGGTAGCCGAAGAACTGCGGAAACTTGCCAATGTTACTCCACTAATCAGTTTTGAAGGCGATGAACAGGTAGCTGATGTTAGGCGTGGTGGTTCAAATGTATATGAAAAAGCACAGGCTGCCATTGATCATTCAACCAAAGCCGGACTGATTACCGGTGTGGCCATGAGTATATGCAAATCAAATATCGATTTAGCTTTTTCAGAAGAATTTATCAACTCTTTGATCGATCGGGGTGTCCTGTATCTTTGGTATTATATTTATCGTCCGGTAGGAAAGGATGCTTCTGTTGAACTGGCACTCTCAAAAGAAGAAATTCAGCAAGTTCGTAATTTTCTGGTTGATGCAAGGACTAAATATAAGATAGCAATAATTGATGCCTACTGGGATGAAAACGGGAAGGGACTTTGTCCGGCTGCTTCGGGTTTGAGTCATCATGTAAATGCATCGGGAGATATAGAACCGTGTCCGGTAATCCAGTTTGCTACTAATAATGTAGCGGATGGAGATTTGCAGGACATCTATAAAAACTCGAAATTTCTGGCTGAATTTAAAGCTGAAATTCCGAATCTGACCACCGGTTGTGTGGTGATGGATCATCCGCAGTGGCTGGTTGAGAAAGTGGAAAAACATGCTGCCCGTGATTCATCGGGACGAGGAAACGAAGCCGTACGTTTGAAAGAAATGGATCCGGTTTCGAGTCATGGCTCCGCCAAGCCGGTTCGGGAAAAAAGCTGGGTATACCGCTTTGCTAAAAAACACGCCTTTTTTGGATTGGGAGCCTACGGATAAAATGAACAGGAAGAAACGCATATTAAAAGTTCCAAAGGAGTCGTTCCTGCGTAATAAATTACGAAAGGAAACCCGGCATCTGGTTGAATCCGCTGGATTGCGGCCTCCTGCCCCTTTTGACGCGATGGAACAACTGGCGATCGATCTGTTGAAGAAACTTGAAATATCGGAAGAATATATTGATTTTGTGGTTGTACTGATCGGCAACGAAACCTGGAGAAAAACGGTGGAAGCCACACCATTTAACCGGCGTTTGTTGTTGTTGCCTCAGTGCCTGAAAAATACGACCAGTTGCCAGGCCGAATTCGATGAGCTGGGTCTAATCTGCGCGGGTTGCAAATCTTGTCCGATTGATGATATTCTGGTTGAAGCAGAAAAACTGGGATATTCAACCTTAGTTGCCGAAGGAACCACGGTAGCCATCGGTTTGGTGGAAGAAGGTGCCATCGATGCAGTGATTGGCGTAAGTTGCATGCCGGTGTTGCAACGTTCGTTCGATGCCGTAAAAAATGCAGCAGTTCCGGTGATCGGTTTGCCTTTGATGTATGATGGCTGCGAGAATACAAAAATCGATACGAAGTGGTTGTACGATGAAATTCGGGCATACAGTGAGAATATCGAAATGCAACCTATTTCGTCAAGTAATCTGAAACTTGAATTGAATAATTTCTTTGCGAATGGTACGCTCGATAAGTACTTTGGAACTCCGGGCCAAACAGAAAAACTAGGCCGGGAATATTTACAGGTTGGCGGTCAGCGAATGCGTCCGCTAATCGCAGCATTGAGTTACAATGCCTATGCAAAAGAAGTAAAACCAGAAATTCAGCATTCACTTTCCCTCATTATTGAATGTTTTCATAAAGCGTCACTTATTCACGATGATATTGAAGATGCAGCTGATTATCGTTATGAAACAGAAACTGCTCATAAAAAATACGGAATTCCGCAGGCTATTAATGCAGGTGATTACCTGATCGGGAAAGGGTATCAGTTGCTTTCAGAATTACCTGTAGATGGAAAAATGATCGCTCGCGCTTTATTAAGTGTTTCCCAGTCGCATCTGCAATTGACCAGGGGACAGGGATCGGATATACTTTTTCATACCGGTAAGAATATCCCGAATGTTGATGAAACGCTGCAGATGTTTCAGCTGAAAACTGGGGAAGCAATAAAAGTGGCACTTGTGCTGGGAGCTGTTTTAGGAGAAGCTCCTGATTCGGAAATAAAGATATTGGAGCAGTTCGCTGATTATTTTGGAATTTCATATCAAATCCGTGATGATCTGAATGAGTTCAGGGAAGAACGCAATGAGGAGAAAATAAAAGATTATCCTTTCCTGATTGCCTTGTTAAATGAACAGTACTCAGGTAAGTTAAGTGACATGGGGATTTTCAGAGAAAAGATATTAGAAAGACAGCTGGATATAAAAGCTCAAACTATCTTGGATGAATATGTTGGACATTGCTATTCCGAACTCGATAAATTGGATAATTCACGTTTGAGACTAAGTTTATACGGCGTATTGGGAAAAATTTTTAAACCGCTTGCTGCAGATGCAAACTGATAGGAACATTCCCGTTCATCGTTTGCTGATAACTTATTTAAAAAATGGTTTTGAGGTTCTGGATCAGCAGGCACAACAAGAGGTTGTTGAATTTCTAACTCAATCGCAGGACAAAAAAGGAGGATTTACTGACCGTGCCGGAACTCCCGATCTTTATTATTCGCTTTTTGGCTCGTGGCTGGCACAAGGGGTTGGTCAAACAACATTATTGGATAATCTTAAAGAATTTATTAAAAAACAGAATCCGGATAAACTGGGGGTAGTGGAACAAATGGCTTTGTTGTTGATTCGGTCTGATATTGAGACAGATGCGCCGGAAGTCTCAGCTCCGAAGCTGTTAAAACTTTTTTACCGGCAAGGTAAGAACATTCATTTGTCGTATCGTTTTTTTCTGTTTACGTTGGTTTTTGATGCAATTGGCAAAAGAAAACAGTTCTATTATTTTCTGGCTCGAATTGGTTTGTTCTTTTATAAGCCAAAGTCTGATTTTCCTTGTAGTTTAGTGGCTGCATTGTTATATGCAAGAAAAAAGCTGGGATTAAAATATGATAAACAGAAACAACATATTTTGAATTTTGCGCTCGAAAATGGAGGTTTCAAGGCTTTTCAAAATGTAAAGAATGCAGACATGCTTTCGACGGGAGTGGCACTGTTTGCTTTATCAGAAACAATGGCTGATCTGCGGTTATTGAAACCGGCTACTCTTGGTTTTATCCAGGATAATTTCAACGGAGGAGCTTTTCTTTCGGGTGA
This sequence comes from Draconibacterium sp., assembly GCA_035399765.1. Taxonomy (GTDB): domain Bacteria; phylum Bacteroidota; class Bacteroidia; order Bacteroidales; family Prolixibacteraceae; genus Draconibacterium. The sequence goes on from DAOPJR010000032.1 coordinate 15,061, forward strand.
CGGTGATCAAACATGTGATCTGGAATACACTTTTTATGGATTGCTGGCACTGGGAAGCCTTGTCAGGGATTAAGGATAAATGATTAATGATAAATGATTAAGGATGAAAAGTGAACTTGAAATACGGTTTAACGAATTGAGCGACATTCTTCTGAACGAGATGAATGACGAAGGTTTTTGGACCGGGCAACTATCTTCAAGTGCGCTGGGTGTGGCGGTGGCGGTGGCGGCGCTTCATTTTCACAATTCGGAAGAAAACAAATCAGAAATAGAGAAAGGACTGAAATGGCTCCTTAAGAATTCGAATAGAGATGGAGGTTTTGGTGATACGTCTGAAAGTCCTTCAAATATTTCTACCTCACTTTTAGTATACGCAGCTCTCAATTTGTATTCAGAAAAGCAGGAAATAAAATTGCTTCAGGATCAGGTGGCTGTCTATTTAAAAGCTAATAATATTGATTTAACCACCGGAGATGTGGCGGCTGCTATCCTGGGACACTACAAAAAAGATTACACTTTCTCGGTGCCTATCCTAACCATGTGTGCGTTGTGCGGAATTCCCGAAAAAAATGCCTATGAGAAAATTCCACAACTTCCTTTTGAATTGTCCTTGCTACCTCAGAAGTTTTACCGCTTGCTCAATTTAAGTGTAGTTAGTTACGCTATTCCTGCATTGATTGCAGTGGGAATAGTTATTTTCAAACAGAAAAAATCAGGGAAAATAGCTCGGTCGATTCGTACCGGAGCAGAGAAAAAGGCACTCAAACTTTTGCAAAAATCACTTCCTGAAAGCGGTGGTTTTCTCGAAGCTATTCCTTTAACAGCTTTTGTGGCGCTGAGTTTGATCAATGCTGGTTACAGAAATATGGATGTGGTTGAAAAAGGTGTTGAATTCCTAAAACGGACGCAACGAGAAGACGGCGGCTGGCCCAACGATGTCGATCTGTCGACTTGGGTAACAACTTTAAGTATTAAAGCACTTGGGGGAAGATTAAGCAAGGTTTTAAACTCCGAAAAGCAGGTTGGTCTGACAAAGCATTTAAAAACGGTTCAAAATAAAATTGTTCACCCTTTTAACGGAACTTCTCCTGGTGGTTGGGGCTGGACCAACTATTCAGGTTCGGTACCTGATTGTGATGACACTCCCGGGGCCATGCTGGCATTGATGCGATTGAATGAGGCTGAGAAAATTAAAACAGAAATTCTTGCAGGGACAAATTGGTTATTTCAGCTTCAAAACTCGGATGGCGGCTTTCCAACTTTTTCAAAAGGGTGGGGGAAACTTCCCTTCGATCAGAGTTGTGCCGACTTAACTGGTCATTGTGTTTTGGCATTGGCAACAGTGGCAGGTAACTACAAAAAAGAGAGTGTTGCTTTTCAGAAAAAACTGAATAAATCTATCGAGCGTGCTCTCCTTTTTCTATTAAAGCACCAAAAAGATGACGGTTCGTGGTTGCCGCTTTGGTTTGGAAATCAGAAAGTAAGTAAACACGAGAATCCTGTTTACGGAACGGCCCGTGTGATTAACTATCTGAAAGATTCGCTTCCGTATTTCGACAATGAAACAAAACATCAACTTCAGGGAATGATTGCAAAAGGAGAAGATTTTCTAGTCAAAGTTCAAAATCAGGATGGAAGTTGGGGAGGTGCCAAAAATATTTCAGGTACGATAGAAGAAACAGCGCTCGCCGCCGCAGCATTGACTAAAACGGATCAAAGGGAAGCAGTCCACAAGGGTTTTGGTTGGCTTGATAAAATGTTTATTGAAAAAGGTTTGTCATCAGCTCCCATTGGTTTGTATTTTGCATCGTTGTGGTACGATGAAAAGCTGTATCCACTCACTGCTTATCTCGAAGCTATTTCAAAACATCTTGATTCTTAATCCTTTCTTTTTGGCTTGTTTAGAGCGAAGATAAATTACATTCCGGCATTGTCTGACTGCCGAAATGATTCTATTTTTAGGAACCAAAATTGTATAAAAGTCATGATTATGAAAGCATTGTTAACTTCACTCGTTTTGATTCTCGGAGTAACTTTTTCACAAGCACAGGAACCCACCGTTTGGCGGGGAGGCGATAACGGAACTTATCACGAAAGCGGACTTCTGAAAGAGTGGCCAATCGATGGACCGCAGATTTTATGGTCGTTTGAAGAACTGGGAGAAGGACATTCTTCACCGGTATTTGCTAACGACCAGATTTATATTGCCACCATGATTGACGGCGAGGGTTACATTTATGTGCTTTCGCAGGACGGAAAACTGAAATGGAAGGTAAAATATGGTAAGGAATTTACAGAAAGCTATCCCGGTTCACGTTCATCTATTGTAGTGGATGGCGATTTGATGTACATGTACAGCGGAATGGGAGAGTTGGTCTGTATGGATGCCAACAACGGAAACGAAAAATGGCGAAAAAATGTCTTTAGAGATTTTGATGGAAAAAACATCCAGTGGGGTGTAACCGAGACGGTGGTGATCGACGGAGATGTTCTGTATGTAACACCGGGAGGGGAAAAGAATAATGTAGTTGCCTTGAATCGGTTGAATGGTAATGTTATTTGGAGTTCTGAAGGCATGGGAGAATTATCTGCGTACTGTACGCCACAACTTGTAAAATTACCCGCCCGCGGTTTACTGGTAACTCATACTGCCGACCACATCATCGGGATCGATACAAAAGACGGAAAATTGTTATGGTCATATCCTCATACCAATCAGTGGCTTGTTCATGCCAATACACCTATTTATTCTGATGGAGGACTTTTCTGTTTTAGCGGCTGGGGGCAGGGAGGTGAAAAACTGGCGCTGAGCGAGGACGGTAGCAGCATTAAAGAAGTTTGGAAGAATTCAAAACTCGACAGCCGGATGGGAGGAATGGTGCTGATTGACGGACATCTTTATGGTTCTGGTGATACAGGACGGGAATGGCGTTGCATTAACTGGAAAACAGGAGAAGAAATGTATGCATCTACTGAAATTGGGAAAGGTGTGGTAATTGCCAACGAGGGTATGTTGTATTGTTACAGCGAACGCGGTGAACTGGCACTGGTAAAAGCAGATCCAAAGGAATTTAAAGTAATCAGTAAAACAAGAGTTACTCTCGGTTCGGCTCAGCATTGGGCGCATCCTGTCATTAATAACGGCCGATTATTTGTGCATCACGGCAACGCACTCATCGCATATAAAATCAAATAGGAGCTTATAAAAGGTGTTGAAAATACTATTCATCATGTGGAAAGGAGTATTTGTCTCAGACTTTTGAAAGATGTCAGGTTGAAAGCTAAGTTTGTAGAAAAATCAAAATGAATGGCTGAAAACAGGCTTCCCATATTTTTTAGGTACCGGATTTGGTGGCATCTCCTGTTTTGGGTAGTCATTTTTGTGGTCTATTGGCTTATTTCAGCAGGTTATCAAGACAGGTATGTGGAGGAATTCTATATGAATCTGATCGTTTTACCTGCGAGGATTATAGGTACTTACCTGATGCTGTATTTAATTCTGCCACAGGCGATCATAAAAAAGAAATTCATACTTTTCGCAATTTTACTGGTAGTCCATTTTGTGGTCTATGGATTTTTAATTTACCTGTCTTATTACATTACAAATCCAATTCCTCAAATCTATGATTTTCACGCGCATGGATTGTTTAACGTCCCTAAAATTCTTACAAAGGCAGTATCTGATTATGCTTTGCCTATGTTGGCATCAGCAATTGTTATATTCAAAAAATGGTACCTCGACGAGTTAGCCAACAAGAAACTGGCAGAAGAAAAAGTAGCAGCCGAACTCAGTTTTCTGAAATCGCAGGTTCATCCGCATTTTCTTTTTAATACACTGAATAATCTGTATGCACTTACTCTTATAAAGTCGGATAAGACACCGGAAATTGTGTTGAAATTGTCTGATTTGCTCGATTATATGATTTACAATAGCAATGAAGAGTTTGTTTCGTTGGAGAAAGAACTTGAAATCCTTAACAGTTATATCGAGCTGGAAAAAATGCGTTACAACGAACGACTCGATCTTCAGTTTACTATTATTGGCGAAGTGAACGGGCACCGGATTGCGCCGCTCATTTTACTTCCGTTTATCGAGAACAGCTTTAAACACGGTGCCAGCAACGACCGCACTCATCCGCATATAAAAATTGATTTAACCATTGAAAAGTCTTTTATGATTTTGAATGTTGTCAATTCAGTTCCGGTCGACAAAATCGAAGATGATTCGGTGGCACGAGGTATTGGTTTGAAGAACGTAAGGCGGAGGCTCGAATTGATATATCCGGGAGAACATGAATTGAAAATTAATTCACGTGACAGGCAATATGAGGTGTGGTTGAAAATATTCTGGAAATAACACGATGATGGAACGAAAACCAACATGTTTGATAGTTGATGATGAACCGCTGGCTCAGGAAGTGCTGAAATCGCATCTGGGCAAGATTGATTCAATCGAGATTGCTGGCACTGCCTGCGATGCTATCGAAGCATTTGATTTTCTGAATAAACAAAAAGTGGATTTGCTGTTTCTGGATATTCACATGCCCGAGATGAAAGGAACCGATTTGATCAAAAACCTGAAAAACCCGCCAGCGGTTGTGCTTACTACTGCACATCGGCAGTATGCGCTGGAAGGTTACGATTTAAATGTTCTCGATTATTTGTTAAAACCCATTTCGTTTGAAAGGTTTATGCAGACAGTAGAGAAATTCTTTGCACAGTATAATCAGCAAGATGAGGTAAGTCTGCATGGAAAAGGAAAGGATGAGTTTATTTATTTAAGGGAGAAAAACATCATTCATAAAATTCCCCTGGTAGAAATTGTGTACGTGGAAAGTATGGGCGATAACCTGATTGTTCATACAGAAAAACGTACGATAAGCAGCCGTTGCACCATTTCTTCTGTTGAAGAGGTTTTGGCGAAAAACGGATTTCTCCGGATACATCGGTCATTTATAATTTCAACAAAATATATTACCAGTTTTAGTCCGGTAAGTGTATTTTTAGGCGATAAAGAATTTCCCATCGGGTCGAGTTATAAAAATGCCGTTTTTAAAAGGCTCGAATACGATGGTTTTATAAACAAATAACCAATAAATCAACTAACAATGAGATCAATCTTAATTATTGCTCTGTTTTTTTCTTTTGTTTTTTCAGCTCAATCGCAATTAGTACAGTGGCGGGGGCCAAATCGTGATGGTCATTTTACCGAAGCGGGTTTATTAAAGCAGTGGCCGGCAGATGGTCCAAAACAAATCCTTCAGGTTGATAAACTTGGAAAAGGCTGGTCGTCGCCAATTTATACCGACGGAACCATTTATATAACGGGAATGATCGATACACTAGATTATCTCTCGGCAGTTGATATGCAGGGAAATATCCTGTGGCAGGTTCCTTACGGGCGTTCGTGGAATCAATCGTATCCCGATACCCGCTGTTCTCCGGTGATCGAAGACAATCGTATTTATGTACAGAGTGGAACAGGCCGTGTGGTTTGTTTCGATCGCGAAACCGGGAAAGAAAACTGGGCGGTTGATGTGGATAAAAAATTCGAATGCGAATACCATGTTTGGGGAAATTCAGAAACTCCGTTGATTATCGACGATAAACTGATATGTTCTCCTGGTGGAGATAAAACCAGCGTAGTCGCTTTGAATAAAATGACCGGTGAAACTGTTTGGCAAAGTGAATCATTGGGCGGAGCACGTGCCTATGCCTCTGCAACCATTTATGAATACAAAGATTTCAGATACATTCTGGCAGTGATCGGAACTGATATCCTGGCACTTGTTCCCGAAACCGGTGAAATTGCCTGGCATTATCATTACTTCGATCCTGAAAAATGGACGTGGCAGGACAATGGTTTAATCTGGACGAACACACCTCTTTTTAAAGATGACGAGATTTTTATTTCGATGGGTTACGATTACGATGCTGTAATGTTGAAGATGGCACCAGATGGAAAGTCGGTATCAGTGAAATACAAAAACAATGTCCTGGATAATCATCACGGAGGGTTGATTTTATATGATGGAAAAGTATACGGTGCCAACTGGGAAAGTAACAATAAAGGTAACTGGGCCTGCATGGACTGGAATACAGGAGATATCTCTTTTGATGAAACCTGGGGATCGAAAGGTTCGCTTGTAATGGCTGATGGTATGCTTTATACATACAACGAACGCGGTGGAATGGGGCTGGTAAAACCAGTGCCTGATAAATTTACGGTTGTTAGCGAATTCAAAATTACAGAAGGAGCCGGTCCGCATTGGGCACACCCTTTTATTGCTGACAAGAAACTATTTATGCGTCATGGCGAAGTGTTGATGGTGTTCGATATTAAAGCGAATTAGCTTGAGAAATCTCGTTGTCATATTATTTCTGTTTTGTTCTGTAACCATTTTCGCACAGGAAATAGTTGAGTTTCGTGGTATTGCGCGCAGTGGTTTCTATCCTTCTGAAGAACTTTTAAAAAAGTGGCCGGATGAGGGACCAAAAACTATTCTTAAAATTGAGGGCATTGGAAAAGGATTTTCGCAACCCATTCTGGCTGATTCAAAAATATTTGTAACCGGAATCAAAGAGGATACAATTGATATTCTTTCTGCATATAATTTAGATGGAAAATTGTTGTGGGACATTCCTTATGGCCGCTCATGGACCGGATCTTACATTGATAGCAGAAGCACTCCTACATACCAGGATGGAAAATTATATGTGGTGAGTGGAACCGGTCAGCTAAATTGTATTGAAGGCGCCACAGGGGAAATAACATGGTACGTGGATGCGGTAGAAAAGTTTGGAGGTTCAATTCATACTCACGGCGATGCAGAAGCTCCCTTGATTGTCAACGATCTGGTGGTTTATACTGTTGGAGGTGAAAAATATACCATGATCGCTTTCAATAAAACTACAGGTGAAGTGGTTTGGAAAGCGAAAAGCCTGGGAGGAAATAAATCATATGCTTCTCCAACTTTAATAGAGCAAAACGGACGACAAATCATAATTACTCAAACGGCTGAAAACCTGATTGGAATTGAAGCGACTACGGGAGATATTCTTTGGAACCATAATTTGATGCAATACCATCTTCACGAGCAGGGAAAAGGCGGGAATGCCAATCCTCCTTTATTCCATAACGGGGAATTACTTGTAACAAGTGGTTATGAACACCCGGCACTGATGTTTAGCCTTTCTCCTGATGGATCATCCATTTTATTAAAATGGAGAAACGATGTACTAGATACGCATCACGGTGGAAACGTGTTAGTAAACGGAAATATTTACGGTGCCAGCTGGACAAATAATTCCAACGGAAAATGGCTATGTGTAAACTGGGAAACCGGTAAAACCAATTGGGAACAGGAATGGGGCAACAAAGGTTCCATTATTACAGCCAATGATATGTTGTACCTTTATGAAGAGAAACGGGGGAATATAGCGCTTGTCGAACCTTCTGCTGATAATCTGAAAATTGTTAGTAGTTTTAAATTCGGAGAAGGGGTTGGCCCTCATTGGGCACATCCTGCTATTTATAACGGAAAGTTATTCGTCCGGCATGGAGAAGTGTTAAAGATTTTTGATATTAGTGCTGATAATTAATTAAATACCTTGACAAAAAGAACATTAAATATAATCCTGATTGCAATTAGTACCCTTGCATTGGTTTCCATTGTATGGTGGTTAAGTGCCGACCCTACAAAAGATTTGACTGTGAACCTTGAGGGAGCAGATAATCGGGGAGCTGGTAATGCTTTTGTGCAGGAAGTAACCATTGGTGAGAATTTCGAAGAATTTTCAACTAAATACCAGCCAATGAGTGAAACCTGGCCCAATTTCAGAGGCGCTGATCGCGATAATATTTCCAAGTCTCCTGTTAAACTGATTGATAAATTTGGACCGGAAGGGCCGAAAATCGTATGGTCACACGAGCTGGGTGAAGGACACTCTGGAGCAGCTATTTATAAAGGGCTGGCCTATGTAATGGATTACGACGAAGAAAAACGTGCCGATGTGCTGCGTTGTTATTCCTTGGCAGACGGCACCGAACAGTGGACGCGTGGTTACGATGTGGCTGTGAAAAGAAACCATGGGATGTCGCGGACAATTCCGGCGGTAACCGATAAATATATCCTTACCATTGGTCCTAAATGTCACGTAATGTGTCTCGACCGGGAAACCGGTAATTTTCGCTGGGGACTGGATATAGTAAAAGAATACGGCGTGGAAATACCATTCTGGTACACCGGGCAATGTCCGTTGATCGACAATGATGTTGCCATACTTGGTATTGGAGGTTCGAAAATGATGGTGGCTGTTAACTGCGAAACCGGGGAAAAACTTTGGGAAACGCCAAATCCAAACGGTTGGCAGATGTCACATTCTTCAGTCATGCCTTACACCTTTGGTGGAAGAAAAATGTATGTATACAGTGCCATAGGTGGAATTCTGGGTGTGGCTGCTGATGGACCCGATGCCGGATCGATTTTGTGGCAAACTAACGCGTGGACTCACTCTGTCGTTGCACCATCGCCGCTTTGTATGCCCGATGGAAAAATATTCCTGACTGCAGGTTACGGTGCAGGAAGTATGATGATAAAATTGTCTGAGAATAACGGTCAATTTAGTGTGGAAGTGCTGGATGAATACCTGCCCAAAGATGGGTTGGCTTGCGAACAGCAGACTCCAATATATTGGAATGGATATCTGTTTGGGATTTTGCCAAAAGATGGCGGGGCTCTAAGAAATCAGTTGGTTTGTGTAAATCCTTCTGATACAAAAAAAGTAGTGTGGACGAGTGGAAAAGACATGCGTTTTGGTTTGGGGCCTTTTTTTATTGCAGATAACAAAATGTTCATCTTGAATGATGATGCCACACTTACGATTACACGGCCGAGCACCAAAGAGTTTATTCTGCTCGATCAGGTTAAGGTATTCGAAGATGCGCATGATGCCTGGGCGCCATTCGCATTGGCTGATGGTTATCTTATTCTGCGCGACTCTAAAAAGATGGTTTGTATTGATTTGAATATCTAAAATGAAGAACAAAGGCATAGTCATATTTCTAATAGTGCTGGCTCTCGTTATTGTCGGAGTGATGGTTGGTGATTGGATTTCCAAACGTCCTGACAAGATGGAAGCCAACAAATTTGAGTACGACGTTTCTGAGTTTCGACAAGTTCCCCAGGAATTGATTCATTATAAGGAAGCCCGGAATTTCAAAGTAGGCTTCGATGTTCCGGCTGGACTGACCATTTCCGGTGATTCAGTGTTCCTGGTTGGAGATCAAAAACTGATAGTGATTGATCCGGACGGTCGGTTGTTATTGGAAAAGGATTTTACCGAGAAACCAACAACGGTTGAAGTAGGGAAGGATAATATTTATGTTGCTTTTGAAAATTCAGTAAAAGTGCTTGGTAAGGATGGTGAAATTCAGAATGAGTGGAAGCTGGAAGGAGAAAAAACCTTTATAACCGCACTGGCCGAAAAGGAAGACCATGTTTTTGTGGCGGATGCAGGCAATCGCAGAATTCTCCGTTTCAGAAAAGATGGCAGTCTGCAAAATGAGTTTGAAGGAAAAGCAGACGCTGAGGATTTGCACGGTTTCATCATTCCAAGTCCTTATTTCGATATCGACGTTAATGAATATGGCGATCTCTGGGTGGTGAATCCCGGGATTCATTCGCTGGAACAATATACTGACGATGGAAATCTCCGTGAACATTGGGAAGCAAGCGGTGCAGTTACCGAAAATTTTAGCGGGTGCTGTAATCCGGCTCATTTCTGTTTTCTCGAGGATGGAAGCTTTGTCACCAGCGAGAAAGGACTGGTACGGGTAAAAGTCTACAAACCATCAGGTGAATTTTTCGGTGTAGTAGCGCCACCCACTAAATTCGATAATAAGATTGAAGGCGAAGCTCCCGATGTGGCAGTGGATAGCCACGGTAGTATTTATGCACTCGATTTTGACCGAAATTTATTAAGAGTATTTGAAAAAACGAATTAAAAGGAGGACTGAAGTCCGACTTCGGACTTAAACCTTCCAACTTAAAATTATGAACCGCAAAAAATTTATACAATCAGGAGGACGATTTCTTTTACTGGGAGGATTGGCTACCATTTCGGGTTACCTCGTATGGAACAGAAAGGTAACAACTACCTGTTCGGTTTCACCAGCTTGTTCAAATTGCGGGAAATTTGAATCGTGTCAGTTACCACAGGCAGAGGAGGTGAGAAATGGAAAATAAAAACAAAGCTCAAAGCCGCCGTAGATTCATTCAGAACGGGATGAGGGTGTCTTTGCTCTTATCGCTTGGAACGGTTAGTGCAGCTGCTTTGAGAAGAGTGACCACTGATGAGTATGTTTGGCAGATTGACCCTTTCAAGTGCACCCAATGTGGACGTTGTGCTACGGAATGCGTGATGTCGCCATCGGCCGTGAAATGTATCCATGCTTTTGATCTATGCGGTTACTGTGATTTATGTGGTGGTTATCTGAAACCTGATGCCAACGCACGAAGTACTGCTGCCGAGAACCAGCTTTGTCCAACGGCTGCTATTCAGCGTAAATTTATAGAAGAACCCTATTTTGAATACCATATTGATGAAGATTTGTGCATCGGTTGTGGTAAATGTGTAAAAGGATGTACGTCATTCGGAAACGGATCATTGCATCTTCAGATCATACACGATATCTGTGTAAATTGTAACGAATGCTCCATTGCCCGGCTCTGTCCTTCTGATGCAATCAGCAGGGTGCCCGCCAGCGAAGCATACAAAGTAAAAGGAAGCTGGACGAATCCGGCGTAGATCGATAAAAACCAAATGAACCAAAAAACCAAAATAGAAACCAGCTTGAAACTACTAGCTACTAGCTACGAGTCAATGGACAATAATCACCAGCCATTAGTTAGTAATACTCTGAACTGCGACTGTGACTGGAAACTCGCGACATTGAAATTTGCAAAGGTTGTATTATTCACTTTTGTCTTTTTCCTTTCCACTTTTTCCGTGTCTGCACAGCAACAACGTTTTCCGAAACCCGAATTCGACAGCGGCTACACGCAACCTTCTCCAATAACACCTGAACCACGCGCTTTATCACTCGAGTATTTTGATGTGCTGGTGCTGTTGCTTGTTCTATCTGCTGCAACATATTTTGCATTAAAAAGTCGCTCACGCCAGGGAATTCTCTGGCTGTCTATATTTACTCTGGCTTATTTCGGATTTTACCGCAATGGCTGTATTTGCAGTATCGGATCGATTCAAAACATGGTACTAACCTTTTTTGATCCGACTTATTCCATTTCGGTAACAACACTATTGTTTTTCCTGTTGCCTCTATTATTTGCTTTATTCTTTGGAAGGGTATTTTGTGCGGGAGCATGTCCGCTGGGAGCCATTCAGGATCTGGTAATTATGAAACCAATTAGTTTGCCAAAGTGGCTTAATAAAACCCTGGGGTTGATCCCGTATATTTATTTGTCACTGGCTGTGTTGTTTGCTGCAACCGGTACCGATTTTATTATTTGCAGATACGATCCTTTTGTGGGTATTTTCAGAATGGATGCTAAGTTTCACATGGTAGTTTTAGGTGTTGCTTTCTTGTTGATGGGAATGTTTGTGGCCCGCCCGTATTGCCGGTTTTTATGCCCGTACGGAGTGCTGCTGAGTTGGATGTCACGTTTTTCTAAATGGCATCTTACCATCACACCCTCAAAATGTATTCAGTGTAAACTTTGTACAACTTCCTGTCCTTTCGATGCCATTGATTTTCCAACCAATGAAAAAGAAGTGGTGAAGTCAGGACTTGGACCCAAACGCTTTGTTACTTATGCCTTGATTATTCCACTTTGGGTGGCACTCGGTGTTTTTGTTGGGAATCGTTCGCATACTTTCCTTTCAAAAGCGAATCCAACAGTTTACCTCGCTGAATTAATGATCTCAAAACCTGAAATAAAAGACGACCTGGACAATATTGATGTACAAACATTCCGTGCTTCCGGGAAAACGATGGATGAACTGGTAGTGGAGGCTGAAAATATCCGCGAGAAATTTTACACAGGCAGTATGATTGCAGGTGGTTTTCTGGGACTGGTAATCGGAATGACTTTGTTGAATACGGTGGTATTCAGAAAACGTCAGGATTATGAACCGCACAAAGGAAATTGTCTGAGTTGTGCGCGCTGTGTTGATTATTGTCCTGTAGAAAAATGACGAACGGTTAAATGATAAAACTGATAAATTGAAGAAATACAACTCCGTAGGAGTTCGATTATAATAGCCCCGGATTAAAACCCAGGGTGATAAAAAAGGAAAAAGAACAAGGCGCTTTCATAAAAGTGGTTTGAAAAGCAAGCTAAGCAAGCGCCGCACGAAACAAACGAAGATTGAAAAGAAACCAAAATCAAAATGACCAATAACGATAAACTAAAAATCTCACAGAACATTGCTTTAATTGCAGGTATCTTTTGCACGGCAGTAGCTTTATTGCTGCTGCTTAATTTCTGGCAGGTTTCAAAAACCGATCCAATTGAGAGCAAAGCACTCGAAGCACTTGTTCAAAGGTTGAAACAGGAACCCAATAACGAAGAATTAAAAGAAGAAATACGAAATTTTGATTTGCTGGCCCGCAAGGCCTATTTCAATAGTGAGTGGCAGGTAAAAACCGGAGCTTATTTATTGCTGGTTGGTGCCGTTGTTCTGGCTTTTGCTTTACGTGTTTATTATTCTGCTAAAAGCAAAATTGAAGAGCCGGATAAGAAACTTGAGAATGAAATTGCCAGTCGAATACTGGCTCAAAAAGGAATCGTTATTGTAGGAGGAGTGGTAATGGTGCTGGCGGTTCTTGCCAGCTTTGCAACCGTCAATCATTTGAATGATTACGACTCAACTACTCTTATTGCTGATAATGAAACTAATCAGCCTGATGAAAACATCGAAGTGATTGAAGTGGGAAAAACACCAGTAAGTGCATCCGGGCAGGACCAATCTGAAGAAATGGTTTCTGAAGAACCTGCATCAGAAAGTATGCAACAAGTTTCGGAGAATGCGAAAGCAGAAGAACCCGAAACAACTCCTATTGAAGAAAAGGCTCCGGCTCAGACTGCTGCTGCCTCTTCAGGATTGAATTTGACTAGTATAAAAGAAAATTCCAATTCTTTACGTGGACCGTTCAGTCAGGGAGCCAGCTATGCGAAAAATATTCCAACAGAATGGGATGGTGCTGCCGGAACCAATGTGCTTTGGAAAGTAGCCGTTCCTAAAATGGGTTTCAATTCGCCTATTATTTGGGGTGATAAAATATTTGTAGCGGGTGCCGATGCGACAGCCCGTGAAGTATATTGTTTCGATCGTAATACAGGGAAACTTTTATGGACAGGAGTTGCCAGTAATATTCCCGGATCACCGGCAAGCCCGCCCAAAGTTTCACCTGATACAGGGCTTTCAGCTCCCACTATGACAACAGATGGAAAAGCAGTGTATGCAATCTTTGCCACCGGAGATGTAATTGCTTTCGATATGAATGGTAAACGGCTGTGGGCACGAAATTTGGGAGTTCCAAACAACCATTACGGGCATTCTTCATCATTGATTACCTGGGGTGGAAAACTCTATGTTCAGTACGATACCAACAGCGGAGGACGATTGCTGGCACTAAATAACAATACAGGAGAAACGGTTTGGGATAAACAACGCGATGCCAAAATTTCGTGGGCCAGCCCGGTTTTAGCTGAGATCAATGGAAAATACCAGGTGTTGCTGACTGCCGATCCGATTGTGGCAGGATACGATGCTGAATCTGGTGATGAACTTTGGCAGGTGGAATGTATGATGGGTGAAGTTGGTCCTTCGGTCGCTTACAGCGATGGCTTGGTTTACGCAGCCAATGAATATGCACGCCTGGCAGCAATTGATCCGAAAACAGCTTCCATCGTTTGGGAGAACGATGAGTACCTGCCGGAAGCATCGAGTCCGCTGGCGTATAACGGACTTCTGGTAATTTGTACCAGTTATGGTGTAATTGCCTGCTATAACGATAAAACAGGTGAAATGTATTGGGAAGACGATGTGGGTACTACTTTGTATTCATCACCGGTTACTGCTGATGGAAAACTTTTTATTATGGACAACGATGGAGTGATGCACGTATACGAAATGAATAAGGAATTAAAAAAGATCAGTGAAAATGAGTTGGGAGAACACTCCGGACCAACACCTGCTTTTGCTGATGGCCGGATTTATATTCGGGGAGATAAAAATTTATTCTGTATAGGAAAATAATTGTTTGGTGGCTCAACTCCGTAGGAGTTTGATTTTAGTAACCCTGGGTTTTAACCCGGGGGAGAGAAATGAAGAATAAAAATGGCGCATTTCCAAAAGGTGTTTGAAATACTAATGTTGTATGCGCCACATGATCAGAAGAAGTTTGAAAAAGAAATAAATGTAAATGACTGAATACAACCAATATATTGATCAACTAATTACTGAAAAAGGCTCCACTAAAAAAAGCCTGATTCCCATACTCCAGTCTATTCAGCACGAATATAATTACCTGCCTGAAGAAGCTTTACGTTACCTGGCTGATCGATCAGAGATTACAGCAGCTGAGATCATAGGAGTAGCCAGCTTTTATTCGCAGTTTCGTTTGCATCCGGTAGGCGAGCACATGATTAAGGTTTGTGTGGGAACGGCTTGTCACGTAAAAGGGGCGGTGCAGGTGTACGATGCTTTTCGCAGGGAATTAAAACTGAATGACGGAATAGATACTGACGAAAACGGAAAGTATACCATCGAAAAAGTAGCCTGTTTGGGTTGTTGTACACTCGCTCCCGTAGTTCAGATTGACGGAACTACCTATGGTCATGTTGCGTCCGATCAGGTTGGACAGATCATTGAAGATTTCGAAAGCATTAAAGGGAAAAAAGATACAGGCAAAGCGCGTAAAGCAGATGGAACCCAGATTCAGGGCGAGATCCGGATTGGATTGGGATCTTGCTGTGTTGCAAGTGGAAGTAAGGAAATTCAGGAAGAGGTTGAACATGTTGTTAACGAAAGTGGCTTGCGGGTTAGTCTGAAACATGTTGGGTGTGTAGGAATGTGCCACCAGGTTCCATTGGTGGAAGTAGTTCCCAATGAAGGTGAGCCAACATTATATGCAAAAGTTAAGCCTGAAGATGTAAAGAACATTGTGGATTCGCATTTTCAGGCACCGGGTTTGTTTACTAAACTCAAAAATAAACTGATGCACACAGTTGAAACGATTCAGACTGACCGGAACTGGGAAGGTGTGGAACGTTACGAGATCAGTATGCGCGAAAAACCGGTGGCATCTTTTCTTGGAAATCAGTTACCTATAGCAACCGAATACCGGGGAATGATCAACCCGCTTGATTTGAAAGAATATAAAAACCGGGGAGGATTTTCTGCTCTTCAAAAAGTGTTGGCAAATTGTTCACCTGATGAAGTGGTGGATCAGATCAAACAGAGTGGCATTCGCGGACGTGGTGGCGGTGGCTTCCCTACCGGGATCAAGTGGGAAGCTGTAAAAAAACAAAAAAGCGATCTGAAATACATCATCTGTAACGGTGACGAAGGTGACCCCGGTGCATTTATGGACCGTATGTTGCTCGAGTCTTACCCTTACCGAATTATCGAGGGGATTACTATTGCTGCTTATGCAACCGGCATTCACCATGGCTATTTTTATATCCGTGCCGAATACCCGCTGGCAGTGAAACGGATTCGGGAAGCGTTGAAGATTTGTGAAGAAAATAATTTACTGGGGAAAAACATTTTGGGGACGGGTTTTGATCTTGAACTTCAGATTTATGAAGGAGCCGGCGCTTTTGTCTGCGGTGAAGAAACCGCACTGATTGCTTCAATCGAGGGCAATCGCGGATTCCCAAGAATACGTCCTCCGTTTCCGGCAGAAAGCGGTTTGTTTGGAATGCCTACTTTGGTAAACAATACAGAAACGTTTGCTCAGATATCATACATTCTTCGGGAAGGGTGGGAGAAATTTGCCGAAATTGGAACTGCCCGAAGCACCGGGACAAAGGTATTTGCGCTCGCAGGAAAAGTAGCCCGCGGTGGATTGATTGAAGTTCCGATGGGAATTACCATTCATGAGGTGATTGAAGAAATCGGAGGGGGAATTGCCAACGGACGCAAGTTTAAAGCAGTGCAGATTGGTGGTCCTTCCGGTGGTTGTATCCCGGCAGAATATGGCGACACCCCGATCAATTTTGAATCACTTCAGGAAATGGGTGCGATGATGGGATCAGGCGGTCTGGTGGTCCTTGATGACACAGATTGTATGGTGGACATTGCCCGTTATTTCCTGTCATTCACGCAGGAAGAGTCGTGTGGGAAATGTACATTTTGCAGGGTAGGAACCCGCAGAATGCTCGATATTTTGGAGAATATTACCAGCGGAAAGGGTAAACAGGGCGACATTGAGGAACTGGAGAAACTCGCTGAGTGGACAAAAAAAGGAAGCTTATGTGGATTAGGAAGGACAGCGCCCAACCCGGTATTGAGTACACTCAAATATTTTCGTGAAGAGTATGAAGCGCATATCAATGGAGTGTGTCCCACTGGGAAATGTACGAACCTGATCAATTATTCAGTAAACGATAATTGCATTGGTTGTACCAAGTGCGTGCAAAAGTGCCCGGTGGATGCTATTGCATTTACTCCACACGAAAAACATAGCATCGATACCGAACTATGTATTAAATGTGATGCTTGCCGCGCTGCTTGTCCGGTGGATGCAATTGATGTTAAGTAGGTTACATGTTGCAGGTTGCAAGATATCAGGTTTTTTAAGAGGATTGGTAATGAAAAATTACAGAGACTTAGAAATTTATCAATTAGCATATCAATTGGCAATTGAAGTGCACAAAATGACTTTGACACTTCCCGGTTATGAAATGTATGAACAGGAAAGTCAGATTCGCAGATCATCAAAAAGCATTAAAGATAATATTGTTGAAGGATATGGCAGAAGACGCTATAAAAATGAATTTATCAGGTTTCTGATTTTTGCACAAGCTTCATCAGATGAGACTATTTCACAGCTTACTATGATCAATGAAATTCATTTTGAATCAAAAGGTTTAACTGAACTAATTTCTGATTATGAGATTTTTGGGAGAAAAATCAATAAATTCATTGATTATGTGGAGAAACATTGGAATGAGAACGAACAGTGAACAGCAAATAACCTGCAACTTGAACCTGCAACTTGAACCTGCAACTTGAAACCTGCAACTTGTAACTATTAGAAAATGATTAGACTCAAAATAAATAATACAGAAATCCAGGTTGAAGAAGGCACTTCAGTGATGAAAGCCGCGCAGTCAATGGGGATTGATATTCCAAACCTATGCTGGCATGACGAATTGGAGCATTTTACTTCCTGCATGATCTGTATGGTAAAAGACAGTGGAACAGGCAGACTTCTGCCTTCTTGCTCAGTAAAAGCCAAAGAAGGAATGGAAATTCTGACGGAAGATGAGGAAGTGATTGAATCGCGGAAAACGGCACTTGAATTGCTTTTAAGTGAGCATGTTGGTGACTGTGAAGCGCCTTGCCAGGTGGCTTGCCCGGCTCACATGGACATTCCAAAAATGAACCGTTTAATAGCTGCCGGAAAATTGGATGAAGCACTGGATGTAGTAAAAAACGATATCGCTTTACCCGCAGTGCTCGGCCGAATTTGTCCCGCTCCCTGCGAAGGTGCCTGTCACCGTAAAACGGTAGATGAACCCGTTTCAATTTGTTTGCTCAAACGCATTGTTGGCGACGACGGCGTGGATCCTGATGTTTCCGGGATTAAAAAAACAGGAAAGAAAGTGGCTGTAATTGGTGCCGGTCCGGCTGGTTTGGCCGCAACGTATTATCTTCAGCTAAAAGGTATTCAAACCACTCTTTTTGATAAAAATGAAAAAGCCGGTGGTTTGTTACGCACGGCCATCAAAGATGATATTCTGCCTAAAGAAGTACTCGATAAAGAAATTGAAGCTATTCTGAAAACGGGTGTTCAGTTTGAAGGTGGAAAGGAGATTTCTCCTGAACTTTTCAATCAGATAAAAAATGAATTTGATGCCGTTGTTCTGGCTACCGGTGCATTATCTGAAAATGCAGAAGTTTTTGGTTTAAAAGCCAATCCAAAAGGAATTGAGGCCGGTCGCGACACCTATCAGACTTCGG
This sequence comes from Draconibacterium sp., assembly GCA_035399765.1. Classification (GTDB taxonomy): domain Bacteria; phylum Bacteroidota; class Bacteroidia; order Bacteroidales; family Prolixibacteraceae; genus Draconibacterium. Next base: position 33,277 of record DAOPJR010000032.1, read on the forward strand.
AAGAAAAAGTGTTTGCCATCGGAAATGTGTTGCGTTCATCGCGTTTAGCAGTGCGCTCGGTAGGACAAGGAAAGGAAGTTGCTTACTCGGTATTGCAGTTCTTAAACGGACAGCCTATTAAAGGTGAGCCACGTTTGTTTAATTCGCGTTTCGGGCGTTTGGTGACTGATGAATATGCCGAATATTTAAAGGAATCAATCGATTCAAAAAGAACTCTTCCAAAATCAGGAGTTCATTCAGGTTTTACAAAAGAAGAAGCTATCGCCGAGGCCAAACGTTGCCTGCACTGTGATTGCCGTGCCATCGATGATTGTAAACTTCGTGAATATTCCAATCATTACCAGGCTAATCAGAAACGTTTTTCAACCGGGGAAAGAAGAAATATAACCAAACAATATAACCACAATTTGGTGGTGTACGAGCCTCAAAAGTGTATCAAATGTGGGATTTGTGTCCGCCTGACAGAAAAATATACAGAACGCTTTGGTTTTACGTATATTGGCAGAGGATTCGATGTTGTGGTTGGTGTTCCGTTTGAAGAAGCACTCGAAAACGGTTTGACCGAAACTGCTGAAAAAGTGGCAAAAAGCTGTCCGACAGGGGCAATTAGTTTGAAATAAAATGGAATAATGATTGAAAAATTTATGATTGTTGGTTTCCGATCTGCAATCAACATTCGTTAATCGAAATTCATAGATCATGAACATGCTGAGATACTTTGTTTTAATAACTTTTTTAGGGATCAGTTGTAATATAATAGCACAACCCTCTTCCTCCTGGCCCATCTTTCGTGGCGATCAGCATCTGACTGGGATTTCAGGAACCACCCTGCCAGCGCAGCCAAAATTATTGTGGACTTTCGAAACCGGCGATAACATTAAATCGGCACCTGTTGTGGCAGATGGGAAAATTGTAATCGGATCGACGGATGGCTTTGTTTATTGCATTGATACAAATGGTAAACTACTTTGGAAATTCGAAACTTCCAACTCGATCGAAGCTCCGGCGCTGATTCTTGAAAAGGTTGTATACATTGGTAACCTTAACGGGACTTTGTACGCACTCGATTTAAATACGGGAAAGAAACTTTGGGAGTACGAATGTGATAATCAGATCATCGGTTCGGCCAACTGGTGGAAAGTCGGTGATAAAACGCACATTGTAGTAGGAAGCTACGATTTCTACCTGCACTGCGTGGATGCGAAAACCGGTGAAGGATTGTGGAAGTACGAAACGGATAATTTTATCAATGGTGCTCCGGCCTGTGAAGATGGCATGGCTATGTTTGGCGGATGCGATGGTTATCTGCATTTAGTAGATATCGCAACAGGCAAACTGGTAAAAAAAGTAGACGTAGCAACATATGTTGCAGGTTCGGTGGCAGTGGAGAAAAATGATGTGTATATCGGCGATTACGACGGCCGTTTCTTTCAGGTTGATCTGAAAAGCGATAAAACAACCTGGGTGTGGTCAGATGACAAAACGCATTTGCAGTTTATTGCTTCACCGGCTCTGGTTGGGGAGAAAGTTCTGACTGCCAACCACAATAAATTCCTGTACTGTTTTAACAAAAATACGGGAGAAAAATTGTGGGAATACAATACAGGAAGAAATGTGGAAGCTTCGCCGGTGGTAGTAAAAGATAAAGTTCTGGTTGCTAATATGCGGGGCGATTTGGCCAT
>DAOPJR010000033.1:0-12109 GCA_035399765.1 Draconibacterium sp.
GACTGGTACATCATCGACCATTTAGCTGCGGATACCTTTGGTGTTCCGGGTATTGATTACACCGAAATCAGCAGTACCGACACTACCTGGGGCAACGAAATTATATACCTATGGGACGCTGCTGGAGAATTTGATATTCTTGTTTATGTAACCACTGAACATGGTTGCGATACCACCGAGCAGGGCAGGGTAAAAGTATTTGACCTTCCGATTGCGCAGGCCGGTAGCGATGAAGTGCAATGTAATTTTGATGATTATCAGCTTCATAGCGATTCTGCCTGGAACTTTAGTGTGATATACTGGGGCAGTACGGGGGATGGCGTTTTCAGCGACCCGTATAGTTTCCACCCGGTCTATTCCTTTGGCCCAACCGACAGTTTGATGGGAACGGTAACACTGTTTCTCACCGCAGAAGGCCTGGCAGATAATGGCACCTGTGAACCGGATATTGATTCAATAACCATCGATGTCAGTAGTCCTGACATTATCTTCGATCCTTATGATCCACTGTGTTACAACGACAGTACCGGATATATTCTTGCCAACATCAGTGGAGGAAGGCCGCCCTATAGTTTTGAATGGACAGGGCCGGCAGGTTTGGTTTCTATCAATTCCGACAGTATTGGTGGCTTGTGGGCTGGTACATATATTTTAACTGTGACGGATGATAACGGTTGTACTGATACAGACTCGGTAGAATTATTTTATCCTCCCGAACTGCTGTTGACCATCGATTCAGTACAAAACATTAGCTGTTACGGATATTCCGACGGTGCTATTTACTCGTCGGCCAGTGGCGGCATCGGAAGCATTCAGTTCTACTGGGAAGGTTTGCTGGGATATACCTACACCGGCAATAACATTTTAAACATACCTGCCGATACTTACCTTGTTACTGCAACCGATGAAAACGGATGTAGCAAAGTGGAAACGGTAATTTTACCACAACCCGATTCCATCCTGGCCATTATCGATGTGAGCGACTCGCTGATTTGTGAAGGCGAAACCACGCTTCTTACGGGAATTACAATGGGAGGAACCGGTTCGTTTACCTACCAGTGGTCAGGTTCGGGTGCGCTGTTCCTGGATGCCGACACCACGAAAGACGTTGTGTTTGAAAATGCTCCTGAAGGAGATTATTTACTGATCTTTACCATTACCGATGAGGCAAACTGCGAAGCATCAGACAGTATGACCATCACGGTTTATCCGCCTACCTACAGTTACGATTCATTGGAAGTTTGTGCCGGCAGTCCTTCGTTTACCTGGAATCACCGAACCGTTACCAGCGACATGGACCGCATTTATACCGACACGCTGATCGGGGCCAACCAATATGGTTGCGACTCCATCCTTACCCTCGACGTAAAAGTGCTGTTCCCGGAATATTACGAGGATACCATCTATGTTTGTGAAAACGATGTTCCTTACGAGCCTTACGGAAACATTACCATTTATCCAGACCACGACAGCATTTACCTGGATACCGTGCGTTATACATCTTCGGGTTGCGACTCGCTGTTAATTACCATTAGTGTATATAGTTTGCCTGTTACCGATACTTTACTCGAGAGTACACTATGTGCCGGAGCCCCTGAGTTTTTGTGGAACAACCGCTGGATTCAAACCGATTCGAGCCAGATTTACCTCGATACACTGGTAAACAGCTATGGTTGCGACTCGTTGTTAACTTACGACATTACGATTCTTCCGCCAGATACATTCTATGTTGATACAATCTTCTGCCAGGACGAACCCGAATTTGTATGGAACGGTATTACCATTTTAACAGCGTTCGATAGCATTTATGAGGCTACTTTAACCAACAGTTTTGGTTGCGATTCCATTGTGAACCTAAATGTACAACTTCTTCCGGTTACAGATACAACGATTGATACCCTGCTGTGTTACAATACTCCGCCGTATGCATGGAATAACCTTGTAATTTTTGCCGAGCACGACAGTACTTACCTCGATACACTGGTAAATCAATACGGCTGCGACTCGTTGCTGACATTGAATGTGACGGTTATTTATCCGGATACCGTGAACCTGGATACAACCCTTTGCGAAGGCACTCCTGAGTTTGCCTGGAACAGTCATACAGTAGATGTCTGGAACGACAGTATCTACACCGAACTCTTGCAAAATCAATATGGTTGCGACTCCATTGTAAATCTCGACGTTCGGATTCTTCGTCCCGCTTATGAGTCGGATACTATGGAAGTTTGTGAAAGCGAACCTGCCTTTGCCTGGTACAGTCATACGATTTTAACCGACCGGGACAGCATCTATTACGATACTTTATATTATGACGCAGGTTGTGACTCTTTACGTCTTCAACTTGAAATTATTACCCTGCCAGTGTCTGACACCTTGCTGGATACGACTCTTTGTGAGGCATCTCCGGAGTTTGTATGGAACAGTCATACCATTTCAACATATAAAGACAGTACTTATCTGGATACACTCACCAACGTTTATGGTTGTGATTCAACCATTACGCTGAATGTTTATATTGTGCCCGGATTTAAAGATACCAGTCAGTTGGCTGTGTGTTTCGGTGAACCGGTCACTCCGTGGTACGGACAGGCCATTTCTTCGGAATCCGACAGCATTTATTTCCACCAGATACCCGATCCGTTTGGCTGCGATACCTTGCTGTATTATGAAGTATCCATTTTGCCGGTCACCGATACGGTACTTGATTCGACCTTGTGTGCCGGCCTGCCCGACTTTATGTGGAACAATCGCCTGATTTCGAGTGTACGGGACAGTATTTATCTGGACACCCTGGTGAATAGCTACGGTTGTGATTCGCTGCTAACTTACGTGATCACAGTTATTCCACCTGATACTTTCCGGACTGATACAACTTTATGTTACGGCGATCCGGATTACGACTGGAATGGCATTACTGTTTCAACTCTTGTGGAAACGGACTATCAGGCTGTTCTTACAAATTCAGTGGGTTGTGATTCGGTGGTAATCCTGACGGTGAACCTGATTAACGGTACAACCAGAGATACCTTTATTCAGGCTTGTGAAGAATATACCTGGTTTGATGGAACCGGGGATACCTACACGTCATCCGGAACATACTTATTCGCTGAAAGCGCCGGAGCAGGTTGTGCCGACTCTGTATGGCTGCATCTGACCATCAGCCAGCCATTCTTTGTTATTCCTGATCAGACAAATGTATTGTGTTACGGCGATAGTACCGGCGCCATCGACCTGACCGTGAGTGGTGGAATAAAACCATACTCTTACCTGTGGGGCCCGGGTGGTGAAACAACTCAGGACCTGGCCGATCTGCCTGCAGGAACGTATTCAATAGTTATAACCGATTCCATTGGCTGTACCTGGGATAGCCCGTTTGTAATTACAGAACCTACAGAAATTCAAATTACACTGGATGCCATAACAGATGTTCTGGTTAACGGAACATCAACAGGTAGTATTGAAGTAAGTGTAAGTGGTGGTACCCCGGGTTATACGTATGAATGGACTGATGCAGCAGGAACGGTTGTGGGAACCGACGAAGATTTGTACAATCAACCTGCGGGCGATTATACTCTGACTGTTACCGATGCAAACAACTGTGTTTCATCTGACACCTATACCATTACTGAACCTGAAATTACGGTTTGTTTAAATGATACTACGTTTAGCTGTTACGAAGATCTTGCAAATTATCCGCTGATTACTTCACTGGAAGATTACGTAGCGCTGTTACAGCCCGGACAGGTAATCGCACCGGGATGTGGTATAGATACTTCAAGCTTTTCAGCTACGGTTACCATTGATCCCGGCAGTGCATATTGTTACGAAGAAATCAGGTTCTACTCCCTGCTTGACGATTGCGGAGATACATTATTCTCGTGTGAGCAACATGTAATTGTGAATGATACCGAGAAACCAACAATATCTTGTCCGCCAACCATTACCGTGGTTAACGACGTAGTACCGGCTGCCTATGCCGATACATCTGAATTCAGGGCAGCTGGCGGAACCTTTGACGATAATTGTGCTGTGGTAAGTTTCCGTCAGGTAGGAGGCGATGTTTCATTGGGAGGAACCGATCCTGAAAGATATCAACGTACCTACGAGGTAGAAGATTATTGTGGAAATACCAGAACATGTACTCAGATTATTGAAGTTTATCTTTCGTTTGATTTTACTATTGAATGCGATGGATTGCCTACGGAAACATTTGAGTGTAAGGGTGATTTACCACATTATACACTTCAGTCGTTCAGGGATGATGGCGGTTATGCATACAGTAATCCTTTACCAATTACAAAATTCTATTATACCGACCGAAGCAACAATCAAACCTGTCCTGAAACCATTACACGAACTTTCTATATCGTGAATGCAATGGATACTGTAAGTTGCGATAAGATATACGTTATCGATGATAAAACACCACCAACTCTGATTCTGCCGGATAAATACATTACCTGCGCAGAAAATTGGCCGGTTTACAGCAACTATGTTGATGTTCTCAGATATCGTGATTCGCATGGCAATGATGCATTTGATAATTGCGGAAACAGTTCTATAAGATCTGTTAGTCTTGTGAGCAGTAAACAAGTTGAAACCTGTCCGACAGTTTACGAACGTGTTTACCGGATTAGAGATTATTGTGGTAATTTCAGCCTGGAAACGGAAAGAATTATCGTGGAAGAACAACCTCTTGAAGTTGTTTCCGCACCTCTTCCTTTAAATGAAGATTGTTTCCTGCCAAATCCGTACACAACCATAGCTCAGTTTGAAGCAGATGGTGGAAAAGTAAGGGCATATTGTGGTGCGCCGCTTACTTTTGATTATATAAATGATGTAGCCGTTGAAGATGAACCGGGCGTTGTTTACAGAACCTATCGTTTCTGGGACAATTGCGATTCGGTAGACGTGGTGCAGAAGATTACAATTATCGATTCAATTCCTCCGGTATTGAGCTGCCCGCCTGCAGATACTCTTGCTCCTGGAGAATCATTCCCGGATAACCCATTTGTGACACTGGATGAATTCCTGGCTGCCAATGGTTTTGCTGAAGATAATTGTACACTCGACTCTACCAGTTTAACCCTGGTTGGTCAGGATTCAATAGTCGGAGATTGTGAGAAACAGTATATCTATACATTTATTATTGCCGATATATCAGGGAACTGGTCGGAAGAATGTGACCATATTATTTATCAGATCGATCAGTCAGATCCACAGCTCACTTGTCCGCAGGGAATTACCGTACAATGTATTGATGACGTACCGGCAATTTATACGACACTTGCACAATTTGAAGCCGATGGAGGTGTAGCCACTGACGATTATGAACTCGATCCTGCTACGTTCAGGTTTGTGAGTCAGACCATTAGCAGTACAACATGTCCAACCATAATAACCCGCACTTATGAGATTCAGGATCTTTGCGGAAAGCAAACTACCTGTGATCAATACATTACAGTGAATGACACTATTCCGCCAACAATCAGTTGCCCGCCAAACGATACAGCGGTGTGTTTATCATCAACCGTAGCTGATATTCATACATTAGATGAGTTTATTTCGATGGGAGGAAATGTCGATGATAATTGTGAAATTGATCCATCATCCTTCAAACGCGAGGTAATACAAACCATAAAACTTATTGACAGAACAGAAATAACGATAGAATACTTCATTGCTGACCTTTGTGGAAACGAAAATAGTTGTATTCAATCCATCATTCTTACCGATACGATTCCGCCTGATCCGAATTGTAACGAGATTACGGTTTACCTCGATGAAGAAGGCAATTACCTGCTGATAGAAATCGATATGGACAACATTTCAGCGGGTTCATCCGATAACTGTACAGCAACAGAAGATCTGATTATTGATGTGATTCCGGAAGCAGTTACCTGTGAAGATGTAGAAGAAGGTAAAGAAGTTACAGTGATTGTGACCGATGAAGCCGGGAACTGGAATAATTGTACTGCAAATATTCGGGTAGTTGATACCATTCCTCCGGTGGCATTATGTAAGCCGGTAACCATTTATCTGGATGAATATGGTCGGGCAGGTATTACGGTGGATATGATTAACGATGGATCTTACGACAATTGTACAGATGTTAGTCTGGAACTAAATAAATCTGATTTCGACTGTACAAATCTTGGAGATAACACAGTTACTCTTACCGTTAGAGATGCTTATGGAATGGAATCGAGCTGTGAAGCCACAGTAACAGTACTTGATACTATATCGCCTCAGATAAGCTGTATTCCTCCCGGCGATACTATTCAGCTTGGAAGTGATGGAACATATACTTTAAGTTATGAAATGATCAACCATTCGGAATGGGAGAATTGTGAAATTGTAACCAGGGAACTGGATAAATATATTTTGGATTGTAACAATATAGGAATTACTGATATTACAGCAATCGCTACTGACCAGAGTGGGAACGTTGGAACTTGTACAACTTCGTTTATTATCATTGGTAATACTCCTCCAAATGTTCAAAACGACTCGGCAATTACGGCCATTAACGTTCCGGTTGACATCAATGTTGTTCTAAACGATTACGACCTGAAAACAAATATTAACCTAAGTACATTGGGTATTGTTAACGGACCAAGTCATGGCAGGGTGAGTGTAGATAATACCACAGGTATTGTTACATACACACCTAATCTGAATTATGTTGGCAATGATATTTTCCGATACACGATTTGTGACGATGGTATTCCTTGTATACCTGAATGTGGTGAAGCGATCGTATTTGTTACCGTGCGTCCGGCCAACCAGCCTCCTATTGCTGTTGATGACTATTATGATCTGCCATGCGGAGTAGACTTAAACGGCAATGTAAAGGTTAATGACACTGATCCGGACGGAGATAACACATTTGTTGATCTCATATTGTTAACGCTTCCAAATAATGGTACAGCAATGATGCTTGATGAATATGGTAATTTCTCATATTCACCAAATCTAGATTTCAAAGAAGGAGTTGACAGCTTCCAGTACATTCTGTTCGATGATGGAATCCCGTCATTGTCGGATACTGCCTGGGTTTATATTACGAAAGTTCCGGATAACGATTGTGATGGCGTAGCCGATATCGATGACATTGACGATGATAATGATGGTATCCGCGATAACATTGAAAACGGAGGTTTCTGGCCGGAGGATCCGAACGGTGTATTAATCGATTCCGATCAGGATGGAATTCCTGATTACTTAGACGTTGATTCAGATAACGACGGAATTCTCGATAATATTGAAGGCCAGGCAGAAGATAATTTCATTGATCCGGTTGGCTGGCGCGATGATAATCATAACGGTTGGGACGACCGCTACGATAATGAAGAAGGAGGTTATCCTTTCGACGAATTCCTGACCGATACAGATGGAGACGGAACTCCTGATTACCTCGATTCTGATTCGGACAACGATGGTGTTTATGACTTTATTGAAGGGAACGATGAAATAGGGCCTAATTTTATAGGTGATGGTATTCCGGATATAATCCGTATGTATACCGATCTTGATTTTGATGGCTTGGACGACGCCTACGATTTTATAGATGGTTGGGGTAATTACGTAGATAATGAAAGTGGTAGTTTGTCTCCGCTTCAGGATTCGGATGGAGATGGCACCCGCGACTGGCGCGATGTGAACGATGAAGATGATGAATATCTAACGCATAACGAGGATATCAACGGTGATGGTGATTACAGTAACGACGACCTCGACCTTGATGGTACTCCGGAATATCTCGATACTGAAATGGAATGCGACCTGTTTATCCCGGAAGGTTTCTCACCAAACGACGATGGTGTACACGACTTCTTCCAGATACTTTGTATTTATCCGCGTTACCCGAATGCGAAAATGATGATATTTAACCGAAACGGACAGAAGCTGTGGGAAAAAGAACATTACGGTAACTACGATATCTGGGGTTGGAACGACGCCTGGTGGTGGGGAAACTCTGAAAACCGCTTTACTATTGGCAGGGCAGGTGGCTTGCCGGCTGGTAATTACATTTATGTGCTTGAACTGAATGATGGTCTCGGTGGTGTTCGCAATGGTACTGTTATGATTGCGTACTAAGCGAAGTGAAATTTTACACGGAATATTTATTTTGAAAGATAAGTGATATGAGTAGCCCCGGATTAAAAGCCGGGGTTATTTTTCAGTTCAAAGCCTGCTCAATATCTGCTATCAAATCCTCAATATTTTCGATCCCGACCGATAGACGCATCATGGTGTCGCGGATATTTGCGTCCTTCCTTTCCTGTACAGTAAACTCGCTGTATATAGTTGACGCAGGATGAATAATAAGTGTTTTGTTGTCATTCAGATTAGTCGCTCTCCGAATAATTTGAAGTTTGTTCATAAACACAAAACAAGCCTCTTTTGATTCCAGATCAAAACTCATGATGGTTCCGGGTATCCCACTAAAATATTTTCGAGCCAGCCCATATCTCTTGTCGTTTTTTAACCCCGGGTAATCTAAGCGTTTTACTTTCGGGTTGGCTTCCAGATAATCGCCCAGTGTCATGCAATTTTGGTAGCATTTTTCTACACGTAACTCAAGAATATCGAGTCCCTGTATTTGCAACATCGCAGTTTGCGGCGCCATGCTCCCTCCTGTATTTCTAAAAATATTCTTTTTGATTTTGGTAATCAGAGCATTCTTTTTAAACTTTTCAGTATACCCCGCCAGGTTGGGATTGAGCTCCCAATCGTATGTCCCGTGGTCAGCAATGGCGCCACCGAATGATGTAGCACCTCCCGAAATATATTTGGTCGTAGAAATCACTTCAATATCAACACCAAAATCACCGGCTTTGAACACATTGGGTGGTGTAAGTGTGCTGTCGGCAATTAATACCAGCTTGTGTTTTCGGGCTACCCGTGCCAGCAAAGCAATATCAGCAATGTCGAGTTGCGGGTTGGTAACAGTTTCAAAATAAATGGCTCGTGTTCGACTGTCGATTAGTTGCTCAATTTCAGTTTCCGAGATCAAATTGGAAAAACGGGTTTCCAGACCAAATTCAGCCAGTGTTTGTTTGAACAAAGCATAAGTATGTCCGAAAAGGCGGTTTCCGGCGATGATGTTATCTCCTGCTTTAGTCAGGGCCATTATGGTATTTGATATGGCAGCCATTCCGGAACTAACAGCTATTACTGCGTGGCTTCCTGTAAGTTCACGCAGTTTTACTTCAAAATATTCTACCGTAGGGTTCGAGGTTCTGGAATAAGCATGTGCAATGTATTCTCCTCTAAAATTGGCTTCGATTTGTTCTGATGACTCAAATTCAAAAGCCACTGCTTCATAAAGAGGCATTTGTAACGCTTTGTATGGGTCATTTTTTACAAAAGGTACATTTAATGACTTGGTAGTAAATCCGGTTTTTTTCATTCATTCCTGCTTTATTTTGCAAAACAATTTAAAAATGTAAAAGTTTTGATGGATCAAGGCTTGTGGCATAGTTTTTGGTTTCCAACTAAACAATTTTAGTTAATAGTTAAACTGTATTTTTTTGAATTTATAAAACCATGGCGCCCCACGTCATGGTTTTCTCTTTGCAAAATATTCTCTAAAAAATATGATAATTAAACAGACGAAGACTAATCGTATGGTTTTAAGTTAACTCTCAGAGACTGTTATTGTAAATCAGTCATAATGCTCGCTCGCCATGGCTTCCATTCCTCAAACGTTTCAGAATATATTGTTCCCAACATTTTTGAAAAATGAAGGGCAAATCTTGGTTGATTCTTTATCTTTATACAAAACACGTATAATAATTCAAAAAAGGAATCTAATCAAGTTTATCTTTATACTGTTGTTTTGAAAAAATCGAATTAATGAAAACATATTTGCCAAAACTGGTACAGGACGATCAATGGCTACAACCTTTTTCCGGCGTTATTTCCGACCGGATGATCGTTGCCGAGAGAAAAGAAAAGGAGCTAACCGGGGGAAAAAGTCTTTACCAGTTTGCCTCGGGGTACCTTTATTTTGGTCTGCACAAAACTTCCACAGGTTGGATAATCCGTGAATGGGCGCCAAATGCAACACATATTTATTTGGTAGGTACATGTAACGATTGGCAGGAGCTGGCTGAATACGCGTTTGCCAATGTTGGTCATGGTACATGGGAATTGAAATTGAGTGAAGATGCGCTTCATCATGGCGATTTGTACGCACTGCATATTCACTGGGCTGTAAATTTTGGCAAGCGAATTCCAGCATGGGCTACCCGGGTAGTTCAGGATGAAAACACGCATATGTTCAACGCACAGGTTTGGTCGCCCGGAGACCCGTATGTGCGGCAGTATCCTGATTTTCAGCGGGAAGATGAACCACCACTGATTTATGAGGCACATATTGGAATGGCCGGTGAAGAACCCCGTGTTCACACCTACAAGGAATTCAGGGAGCAGATGTTACCAAGAATCAAAGCGAATGGTTACAATACTATTCAGCTGATGGCTATTCCCGAACACCCGTATTACGGAAGTTTTGGTTATCACGTGTCAAGCTTTTTTGCTGCATCCTCACGTTTTGGAACACCTGAAGAGTTAAAACAACTTATCGACGAAGCGCACGGAATGGGAATAGCAGTAATTATGGACCTGGTACATTCACACGCTGTAAAAAATGAAATAGAAGGGTTGGGTAAGTATGACGGAACCCGATTCCAGTTTTTTCACGACGGACCCAAAGGAGAACATCCTGCCTGGGACTCATACTGTTTTAATTACGGTAAAAATGAGGTGCTTCATTTTCTTTTGTCGAACATTAAGTTTTGGATGGAAGAGTACAAATTCGATGGTTTCCGTTTCGACGGGGTAACCAGCATGTTGTATTTCAACCACGGATTGGAAATCGCTTTTACCAGTTATAATGATTATTTTGGAGCAAACGTAGATCATGAAGCGACTACCTATTTTAAGCTGGCTAATAAGTTGATGAAACAGATCAATCCACGTTCGCTCTCTATTGCTGAAGACATGAGTGGAATGCCGGGTCTGGCAGCACCTGTGAAAGATGGCGGACTGGGATTCGATTTCCGGATGGCGATGGGAATGCCCGATTTCTGGATTAAAATCATCAAGGAAAAGTCGGATGACCAATGGGATGTAGGCGATTTGTTTTACCAGCTTACATCGAAACGGATGGATGAAAAAGTGGTGAGTTATGCCGAATCACACGATCAGGCTCTGGTTGGGGACAAGACCATTATTTTTCGGCTCATCGATAAGGAAATGTATTTCAGCATGCGAAAAGATCAGCCTAATATGATAGTCGATCGCGGCATTGCACTGCACAAAATGATCCGTTTGGCTACGGCTAGCGCGGCGGGTGGAGCTTACCTCAATTTTATGGGAAATGAATTCGGACATCCGGAATGGATTGATTTTCCGCGCGAAGGGAACGGCTGGTCGTACAGCCATGCCCGTCGTATTTGGAGTATTTCTGAAGATCCGGAGTTGAAGTTTCACTGGCTGTATGATTTCGATTGTGAAATGATCCGTTTAATTAATGAGAATAAAATACTAACGGTTCCATCTGTCGACAAGGTTCTTGAAAATAAACCAGATCAGGTTTTGGCCTATCACCGAGGCTTGTTTCTTTTTGTTTTCAATTTTAATCCTACTCAATCGTTTACCGATTACGGAATCCCTTTGGGAGCAGGTAAATACCGCATTGTTTTAAGTTCTGACTCCGGTCATTTTGGTGGTTTCGACCGCGTGGATGGAGACATTAGTTATTATACAATGCCGGTAAGTGGCCCGGAAAGTCAACATTTTTTGAAATTGTATTTGCCTTCTCGGACAGCGTTGGTATTGAAGAAAATTGATATTCCTAAGGTGAAATAAATGGGTGAAATGAAATTCAGGACTGAGGTTCAGATTCCGGATTATAGTTGGGAAATTTCGTATAAATCCTCCGCGATTTTTATGGGATCGTGCTTTACCGAAAATATTGGTCAGAAAATGGCCGATTTGAAGTATCAGGTGGATATCAACCCGTTTGGAATATTATACAACCCGGTTTCTGTGGCCAGTGGAATTCGATTTCTGCTACAGGCAAAAACATTTCAGC
>DAOPJR010000033.1:12209-33053 GCA_035399765.1 Draconibacterium sp.
TCAAATTGTTGAGTTGTATAAATCTTTGTTGGAAGACCTTCTCAGAATAAATCCGAAGATTAAAATACTTTTCACTGTCAGTCCAATTCGTCATTGGAAGGATGGAGCGATTGAAAACCAACGTAGTAAGTCAATATTGTTGCTTGCCATTGACGAATTGGTGAAACACTATGTTGAGCAGTGTGCCTATTTTCCTTCTTATGAAATTGCGATGGATGAATTGCGGGACTATCGCTTTTATGCGGCTGATATGCTTCATTTGAACGATGTGGCCGTTGACTTTATCTGGTCGCGTTTTCAGGAGAGTACGATCGATGCTGAAAGCAGGAAAACATCATTGGCAGTGCAAAAGATAATGGATGCATTCCAACATCGGCCGATCCGGGAAAATTCTCCGGAATTCAAAAAATTCATAGAAAATTCATTGAAACAGACTTTGAAACTCGAAAAGGAGTTTCCCTATCTTAATTTAAAGTTAGAAAAAGAATATTTTATCCGGCATTTAGATGTTTTAACAGACTGAGGTCGAAAAAATGATGTAAATCATATAATTTTGGTAGAGAAGGTTCGCACTTTCTCCCTACCTTTCTATTCCAATAAAACATTCAAAAATTCTTTTTGATATGCACTACCTGAGTTTTGACAAGGAACAGCTAATTAATCTTGAGTACTCGCTCAGCAAAGAAATTTTGCGTACAAACAAAGCAGGCTCGTATTTGTGTACTACACTGAGTGGTTGTAATACCCGTAAGTACCACGGGCTTTTGGTAAGTCCGATTGAGAATTTTGGCGGAGAAAAGCACGTTTTACTTTCGTCGCTCGACGAAACGCTTGTACAGAATGATGTGGAATTTAAGTTGGGTATTCGTCGTTACCAGGGCGGAACATATGAACCCAAAGGTCACATTTACATTCGCAATATTGAGTTCTCGGAGATTCCGAAAATTACATACCGCGTAGGAAACATCGTGTTTACCAGGGAACGTTTGCTAGTTGAAAAAGAGGAACAGGTTTTGATAAAATATACCCTGGAAGAAGCACAGGAACCTGTGGTACTGCGCTTAAAACCCTTTCTTGCTTTTCGTAATATTCATGCGCTCAGCAAAGCCAATATGTTTGTGAATACCAAATACAGCACAGTTGAAAACGGGATTGCCATGAGTTTGTATGAGGGCTATCCCGATTTGAATATGCAGTTGAGTAAATCAGCCGATTTCGTTCCGGTACCGGATTGGTACTATAACATTGAATACCTGAAAGAATTAAACAGGGGATATGAATACCTGGAAGATTTGTACGTGCCGGGATATTTTGAGGTAGAAATGGAAGTTGGGGAAAGCCTGGTATTTTCTGCAGGATTGAATGAAATGAAAGCGTTGTCGCTGAAGCAACGTTTTACTCATGAACAGAAAAAACGGAGCACAAAAGAAACATTTGAGAGTTCACTGGAGCACGCTGCCAAACAATTTGTGTTTCACAATAAAAAAACGGCTGAAATAATAGCCGGTTTTCCGTGGTATGGAAGCATTACCCGCCAGACATTTGTGTCAATTCCGGGCTTGTGCCCGGCTATAAAAGAACCAGGTTTATGTGATATTATTCTTGATTCGTACCTTAAATTCTTTAACGATGGTTTTTTCCCTGATCGACCGGGAGAAAAAGTATTTACCTACGATGCTGCAGATACTTCGCTGTGGTTCATTTGGGTGCTTCAGCAACATTATAAACACAAAGGAAAACCTGAATTAATGTGGAAAACTTACGGATCAGCTATCAAGCGGATTCTGGAAGCATATCGAGATTCCAGCCACGAGTATATTCACATGACCAGTGATGGACTGATTGAAGCTGAAAAGGAAAAAACGGCGCTTACCTGGATGGACTCCTATGTAAACGGCGCTCCGGTGGTACAACGTGCAGGGAAGACGGTGGAAGTAAATGCGCTTTGGTTCAATGCCATATGTTTTAGTCTTGATCTGGCCGACATGGCCGGTGATCAGGAATTTATCGATACCTGGAAAAACATGGTAGAAAAAGTGGCACATTCTTTTTTAAATACGTTTTGGAGCGAAGAACATGGCTGTGTAGCTGATCTGGTTCACAATAATCAGGCTGACTGGTCGGTTAGGCCGAATATGGTCATTGCCGTAGCTCTCGATTACAGCCCGCTTTCGAAAGAACAACAAAAACTGATACTGGGAGTCGCTAAGAAAAAATTACTGACCAATCGTGGACTTCGTTCTTTATCACCAGATAATTTACGTTATAAAGGAACAATAAAAGGAAACCCGGAGGAACGGGAAATGGTTGTACACATGGGAGCTGTTTATCCGTGGTTGATCCAGTTTTTTGTTGAAGGATATCTAAAAATTCATAAAAGAGGTGGTTTACCTTTTGTAAAACAAATTCTCGAAAGTTTCGAGGAAGAGATAACCGAACATTGTGTAGGTACTATGTCGGAAATGTATGATGGAAATCCGCCACATTTAGCCAAAGGCGCTATTTCACAAGCCTGGAGTGTGGCTGGTGTTATTCGGGCACTCGACCTGATCCGAAGATACAACGAATAGAAAAATAAGGAGATGAAAGTTTTAATGTTTGGATGGGAATTTCCCCCGCATATTTCAGGAGGATTGGGCACAGCCTGTTACGGGCTGACTCACGGGCTGACTGAACTCAAAAACATGCAGGTGATTTTTGTGGTTCCCAAAGCTTTTGGTGATGAAGATCAATCAGAAGTAAAACTGATCGGTGCAAACCAGATTCCTATCGGGGTTAAAAACTTTCAATTTGCAGATACGGAGAAATCGATGGAATATTTTGAAGTCGATTCACTCATTGTTCCATATATGAATGAAGAAGAGTTCTGGGCGGCTAAAAGTAAAAAACTTCCTCGGAAATCGCGGTTTATTGAAACCGATGAGGGATTTAAAATTGAATTCAGCGGAACATATGGAGCAAACCTGATTCAGGAAATTAAAAATTACGCCTTGGTCGCTGAGATAATTGCGGCCCAGAATAATTTTGATATTATCCATGCACACGACTGGCTGGCTTACCCTGCAGGAATGGCAGCCAAAAGACTGAGTGGAAAACCACTGGTTGTTCATGTGCATGCTACAGATTTCGATCGAAGTGGCGGTTCTGTCAATCCAACAGTTTATTCTATTGAACGCGACGGGATGGAAGCTGCTGATAAAGTGATAACAGTAAGTAATTTAACCCGTGATACTGTTATCAATAAATATGGGATCGATCCGAAAAAAGTAGTAACGGTTTACAATGCAGTTGAACCCGTGGAAGAAGAAAATACCGAACTTCCACATAAAGGTTTTAACGAAAAAATAGTAACTTTTCTGGGGAGAATCACGATGCAGAAAGGTCCGGAATACTTTATTGAGGCAGCCAACCTTGTACTTCGAAAAATGAATAATGTGCGTTTTGTAATGGCCGGCAGTGGCGATATGCACGATGCAATGATCAGTCGTATAGCCGAATTGGGAATAGCCGACCGTTTTCATTTTACAGGATTTTTAAAGGGGAGTGATATTTCGAAGCTTTTCCGGATGACTGACGTTTTTGTAATGCCATCAGTTTCAGAACCTTTTGGAATCGTTCCGCTGGAAGCGATGCAATTTAACGTTCCGGTAATTATTTCTAACCAGTCGGGTGTTTCCGAAGTGTTGGAACACGCTATTAAGATTGACTTCTGGGATACTTATGCTATGGCCGATTCCATCTACGGGATTTTGAACTATCCTTCTCTTTCCGAACATTTTAAACAGGAGGGGAAGAATGAAGTGGACAATTTACGCTGGGTGAATGCAGCCAGAAACGTAAAGGAAGTTTACGAAGCCCTTTTAACTTAAAAAACGAGAATTGAGCAAATGAAACGACCATGAGAAAGATTTTCACACAAGCCCAGATTATAATCATGGGAGTTCCGTCTGTTACCATAAAAAATAAACGACTATAAACAGATGAAATCAATATGTCTATTCTTCCAGGTGCATCAGCCTTTCAGGCACCGACGATACCGGTTTTTCGATATCGGGAATGATCATTATTACTACGATGATTATTCGAATGATGCCGTGATGAGCAGAGTGGCTCTTAAAAGTTACCTGCCTACCAATAAACTGATCCTGGATTTGATTGAAAAAACAAATGGCCGTTTTCGGGTAGCCTTCTCCATAACCGGAACCGCACTCGAGCAATTTGAATTGTATGCTCCTGAAGTAATTGATTCATTTAAAACACTGGCAAAAACCGGAAGCTGTGAATTTTTATCAGAAACGTACTCTCATTCACTGTCTTCACTTCAGGATCCGGAAACCTTTCGTGAACAGGTACGGCAGCACGATGAACGTATTTTTGGACTATTTGGTCATAAACCGCGTGTCTTCAAAAATACTGAAATGATCTATTCTGATTTGATTGGTGAGCAGGTGGCAAAAATGGGCTTCTCAGCCATGTTAACCGAAGGTGCAACACAGGTGCTGGGTTGGAAAAGTCCGAACTATCTGTATGTGAATGCAATCAATCCAAGATTGAAGATTTTGATGAGAAATTTTAAACTGAGTGATGATATTGGATTTCGCTTTTCGAACACAAACTGGTCGGAATTTCCTTTAACTGCAGAAAAATTTATTGGCTGGATAAAAAGTCTGGGTACGCGTGAAGAGGTTGTAAATCTGTTTCTTAGTTACGAAGCCTTTGGCGAACGCCAAAAAGCGGAAAGCGGAATTTTCAGTTTTCTGGCGGCATTTGCATATCAGGTTATAACTGATAATCAGCTTCAGTTTGCCACACCTTCGGAAGTAGTAGCTCAGCTTCAGCCAATTTCGGCAGTAAGTGCTCCCGAGATTATTTCCTGGGCTGATGAGGAAAGAGATCTGACAGCCTGGCTCGGGAACGGTATGCAAAAAGAGGCTTTCAGGAAATTGTATGAACTAAACTCACGCATGTTGCGTTGCAACAATAAGGATTTGTTGAGAGACTGGAATTATCTTCAGTCCAGCGATCACTTTTTTAATATGTCGACCAAACATTCTTCGGGAGCCAATTCCGATCGCTCAAAAAATCCTTTTGATACTCCATATGAAGCATTTATAAATTATATGAATATACTTAGCGACTTCAAAATCCGGTTGAATTCAGTAATTCCGGAAAATCAGACTGAGTCGGAGATTGCTATTTTACAACGGATTATCGAGGAAAAAGATATTCGTCTGCGTAAATTGGAAGCCGATATCGACAGGCTTCAGAAATCTTCTAAAATGAAGAAATCGATATCGAAAAGGAAGTAATACAACCAATTGGAATACTACATTAAATTCTAAATAAAATTGTGTTTAAAAACACACAATACAAAAACGAAAAACTATTTTTGCTGCCTGATTTAGAGCTATCAGTTTGATTATTTTTTAGTTAAGCTGAATCGACTGATCAGGATTTAAATTTATTTTAAAATAAGAGAAATGGCAAACGAAAGAATCAGATACATACAAACACCGGTTGTGGAAGAGCCGGAATGGAAAAGAATTAGCGTAGAATCAAATCTGCCTGAAACATTAAAACCGCTTCGCGAAATCTCGAAAAACCTTTGGTGGGTTTGGAATACTGAGGCTCGCGAGTTATTTCAGTACATCGATTCCGAAATTTGGGAAGAATGTGAGCACAACCCTATCGTATTGCTCGATAAAGTAGGTTATATCCGATTTACTGAGCTGAAGAATGATGAGGCCTTTGTGGCAAAAATGCACCGCGTTTATGCTGATCTGAAAAAATATCTCGAAGACAGACAAACACTGGCAAGTCCTGAAGTGGC
This sequence comes from Draconibacterium sp., assembly GCA_035399765.1. Taxonomy (GTDB): domain Bacteria; phylum Bacteroidota; class Bacteroidia; order Bacteroidales; family Prolixibacteraceae; genus Draconibacterium. Next base: position 18,040 of record DAOPJR010000033.1, read on the forward strand.
ATATTTCAGTATGGAGTATGGCTTGCACGACAGTCTTAAAATATTTTCCGGAGGTTTGGGAATTCTTGCAGGCGATTATTTAAAAGAAGCCAGTGATTCAAAAGTAAAGCTGGTTGCCGTTGGACTTTTATATCGTTACGGATATTTCAAGCAGACTTTGAATTTATACGGCGAGCAAATGGCCAATTATGAAGCCCAGCAGTTTACAAAAGTGCCTGTTCAGCCTGCAATGGATAAAGATGGTAATTGGGTAAAAGTTGAGGTGGAATACCCGGGACGAAATATCGTTGCGCGTGTTTGGCTGGTAAATGTAGGAGCAGTGCGACTCTACCTGCTTGATGCCGATCACATCGGAAACAGCGACGAAGACCGTTTTGTTACACACCATTTATATGGCGGGAATAACGAAAACCGTTTGAAACAGGAAATGCTGCTCGGATTAGGTGGTATAAAAGCCTTGAAAAAATTGGGTTACAACTCGGATATTTACCACTGTAACGAAGGTCATGCAGCTTTTATTGGTGTAGAACGTATGATGGACCTCATCAGCGAAAAAGGACTGACATATGCCGAGGCAAAAGAAGTAGTTACGGCATCTACCGTATTTACTACACACACACCGGTACCTGCCGGCCATGATTCGTTCCACAACGACATGTTCCGCCACTATATGAATATTTTCCCCGAGAGACTCGGACTGAGCTGGGATGAGTTTGATATGCTTGGAAAAGCTTCAAAAGAAGAAGATCATTTTAACATGAGTTACCTGGCCAGCAACCTTTCGCAGGGAATTAACGGAGTAAGTATGTTGCATGGCGATGTTAGTAAAGAAGTGCTGAAAAACCTGTATAAAGGATTTTTGGTTGAAGAACTTGAAATAGGATATGTTACCAACGGAGTTCACTATCCAACCTGGACGGCTCCCGAATGGAAACAGATTCATAAAAAATATTTTGGTGATCATTTCCCCGTCAATCAGCTTGATTTCGATGTTTGGAAAAACATTTATAATGTTCCTGACTCTGAAATCTGGGAGCTGCGCAAGACACTACGTTTAAGAATGATCAATTATATTAAACAACGTTTTGCAAATAACTGGATTAAACGTCACGAAAACCCAAAACTGATTACTGAGGTGCTCGGAAAATTAAATCCGAACGTACTGACAATCGGTTTTGCACGACGTTTTGCAACCTATAAAAGGGCGCATTTGCTGTTCCGTAATCTCGATCGTTTGGCGAAAATCGTTAACAATCCGGATCGTCCGGTGCAGTTTATTTTTGCCGGGAAAGCACACCCTGCCGATAAAGCCGGTCAGGACCTGATCAAACACATTGTAGAAGTTTCGAAGCAGCCTGAATTCAGGGGAAAAATCCTTTTTGTTCAGAATTACGATATGAACCTGGCAAAAATGCTGTTGCAGGGTGTCGATGTTTGGATGAATACTCCAACCCGTCCGCTTGAAGCATCGGGAACCAGTGGAGAAAAAGGTGTGATGAACGGAACCTTGCACTTCTCTGTTTTAGACGGATGGTGGGTCGAAGGTTACCGTAAAAATGCAGGCTGGGCGCTTCCGGCAGAGCGAGCTTATGATGTACAGGACTTCCAGGATGAGCTTGATGCTGAGACCATCTATAATATTTTGGAAGAAGAAGTGGTTCCGGCATATTACAAACGCAACTCGGAAGATGTTCCTGAAAAATGGGTTGGTTATATTAAAAATACCATTTCGCAGGTAGCACCAAACTTTACTACGGGCCGAATGATCAGGGATTACCAGGATCGTTACTACAATCCGCAGTATGAACGATCTCAGAAAATTATTTCGAACAACTATCAGTTAGCAAGAGATTTGGCTGAATGGAAAGATTATATCAGCAGTAAATGGGATGGAATAGAAGTGAAAAAAGTTGAGATGGTGGAAGGTTTTACTACCCGTTTGGTTATGGGTAATGAATATCCTATAAAAGTCAGGGTCGATCTTAACGGGTTAAAAGCTTCTGAAGTTGGATTAGAACTGGTAATTACCGAGAATGGTGAGGAGGACGATGAAAAAATATTTCAAGCGTGGGAATTCGAGGCACAAGGATGTAAAGATAATCTTTGCGTATACAGCTATATCGTTCGTCCTGATCATCCGGGATCATTTAAATACAGTTTCCGCCTGTTCCCGAAAAACGAGAACCTGCCGCATCGACAGGATTTCAAATACATTAAATGGATTTAATTGGATAAAAAATAAAGTGAAAGGTGCTCAAAAGGCACCTTTTCTTTTTGCTGCTGTTAACAAACAGTCGTGTGTACTTTTTCTGATTCGGGTCAAAGCTTTATTTTTACATCTTACAAAATGGGAGTGATTCCGATTTTGCACTTTTTTGTTCATGGCTCCTGAAAAAGATGTAATAATTTTCGGACCGGTTAAATATGAATCTAAAAAAACAGACATTCAATGAGGAATAGAGTAAAAATAGGAAAGAAGATCAAGGATTTTAGGGAGTTCAGACAAATATCGAGAGAAGATCTGGCTCTGCATGCCAACCTTGACCCGGCTCAGCTGGAGCTGATTGAAGAAAAGGGTGCTATACCTTCCCTGGGGCATTTGATTCGGATTTCCCGGGCCTTTGATGTTCGAATCGGTACTTTTCTCGATGACCAGGAAAAGATTGGACCTGCTGTTGTTCGAAAAGGAGAAGAGCAGTCTGGGTTTAGTTTTTCAACAAAGGATGCTAAAGTACGCGAACACCTAAACTTTTTCTCGCTGGCACAAGACAAAGCTGGGCGTCACATGGAGCCTTTTATTGTGGAAATTGAGCCTGCAAAAGACTCAGATTACAAGCTTTCGTCGCATGAAGGTGAAGAGTTCATTTTTGTTATGCAGGGAAATGTTGAGATTAATTACGGTAAGGAAGTATATATCCTTAGTGAAGGCGACAGCATTTATCTCGACTCTGTAGTGGCACATAATGTTCATGCTGCCAATGAACAGGCAGCCAAACTTCTGGCAGTAATTTATACACCTATCTAAAGAAAAAAGGATAATATGCAACTACTAGATTATACGCTGGGGCAGATGCTTGAAAAGTGGGCCTTCGAAACCCCTGATCAGGAATGTGTGGTGTATCCTGACCGTAATTTGCGTTTTACCTATTCCGAATTTAACGACAGGGTGGATCAATTGGCAAAGGGATTGCTGTTTATCGGAATTCGTCCTGGTAACAAAGTTGGAATTTGGGCTAAAAATGTTCCCGACTGGACAACTTTAATGTTTGCCACAGCCAAGATTGGTGCCGTTCTGGTTACCATCAATACTAATTATAAACTCAGTGAACTGGAGTATCTGCTGCAGAATGCAGATATCCATACCTTGTTTCTCGTAGATGGTTATCGGGATAGCGACTATGTGCAAATGGTTTTCGAACTTGTTCCTGAATTAAAAACGCAACCCCGCGGACAATTGCGCAGCAAAAGATTTCCTGAACTTCAGAATGTTTGTTTTATCGGACAACAAAAGCACAGGGGAATGTATAACACTGCTGAATTGATGCTTCTCGGCAGCCATGTTGATGATCTTGAACTTGAAAGTATCAAGGAAACCCTGTCCTGTAACGATGTGATTAATATGCAATATACTTCGGGCACTACAGGTTTTCCCAAAGGCGTAATGCTTTCACACCACAATATTCTGAATAATGGATTTGCCACGGGAGAATGCATGAAATATACTCAGGATGAACGTTTGCTGATTTGTGTTCCTTTGTTTCATTGCTTTGGAACGGTACTGGCAGTTTGTGCTGTAATTTCACATGGCGCCACAATGGTTTTCACCGAAGATTTTGATCCGCTAATGGTTCTTGCTTCGGTTCAAAAGGAAAAATGTACTGCACTTTATGGTGTTCCTACCATGTTTATTGCAGAGTTGAATCATCCAATGTTCGACATGTTTGATCTAACTTCATTGCGTACCGGAATAATGGCGGGTGCGCCCTGCCCGATCGAGACCATGAAGCAGGTAATGGACAAAATGAACATGAAAGACATTATTGTTGTATATGGTCTTACTGAATCTTCTCCCGGAATGACGGCCACCAGAACTCATAACTCACCCGAAGTTAGAGCTACAACGGTAGGTTTTGAATACCCCAATGTGGAAGTAAAAATTGTGGACCCTGAAACCGGGAATACCTGCAAGCAAGGGGAACAGGGAGAAATATGCTGTCGTGGCTACAATGTGATGAAAGGTTATTATAAAAATCCGGAAGCAACTGCCAAAGCAATTGACGAAAATGGCTGGTTACACTCGGGTGATCTGGCAATACAAAACGAACAGGGTTTTTACCGAATTACAGGTCGGATAAAAGATATGATTATCCGGGGAGGAGAAAACATTTACCCGCGTGAAATTGAGAATTTTCTTTATCGACTGCCGCAGATTGAAACGGTTGAGGTAGTGGGAGTGCCGAGTAAAAAATATGGTGAAGCTGTGGGGGCTTTTATTAAACTGAAGAAAGGACAAAAACTGTCGGAAGAAGAAGTGCTTGATGCGTGCCGCGGAAATATAGCACGTTTTAAGATTCCTAAATACATTTTTTTTATTGATGAATTTCCGATGACTGCTAGTGGGAAAATTCAAAAGTACAAGTTGAGTGAACTTTCAATTGAATTATGTAAAAAAGATGGAATTGAAGTTCTTTGAGAAAACATAATTTTGTTTTGAGTTAGATTTGTTTAATAAGTGTATTTTGTTAAACTGGATTAGGGCTTTTACATGAACTATTACTGATATTCATCATTGATAGCCCAAGAAAAAAGAACGACTTTTGCCCTTCGTTACTAACAGTTTTTTTATAGAATTTATAACCCGTATTCGAAGGGTAATTTTAAGACAGCAAAGAAAAATAAGCCAACTGCAGGATAGCAGTTGGCTTTATTTTTTCCGTAAAAACTATGTTATATTTGTGTAAGTAAAAATCGAAATACATGGCAAAATATAAACGGATTTTATTAAAACTCAGCGGCGAATCACTTATGGGGGAGCAACAGTACGGGATTGATCAGCTTAGACTGAATGATTATGCCGAAGAAATTGCTGCACTGGTACATGCAGACGTTCAGGTTGGGATTGTTATTGGAGGAGGTAACATCTTTCGTGGCTTAAGCGGAGCAGCCAAAGGTTTCGACCGGGTTAAAGGAGATCAAATGGGAATGCTGGCAACGGTTATCAACAGTCTGGCTCTGAATTCAGCTTTGCTTAATGCAGGCGTTAAATCAAAGGTTCTTACGGCTATCCGAATGGAACCCATTGGTGAATACTATTCAAAAGATAAGGCTGTAGAATTGTTATCGAATGGTGAAGTTGTAATTATTTCTGCCGGTACAAGTAATCCGTATTTTACCACAGATACTGCCAGTGCACTTCGTGGAATTGAAATTGAAGCAGACGTAATGCTAAAAGGAACACGTGTTGACGGGATTTATACTGCTGACCCTGAAAAGGATCCGAATGCTACAAAATTTGATAGTATAACTTTTGATGAGATTTATAACCGGAATCTCAGGATAATGGATTTAACTGCCACTACTTTATGTAAGGAAAACAATTTGCCTGTTCTAGTCTTTAATATGGATGAAAAAGGTAATTTACAGAAAGTTATGAATGGTGACCCGATTGGAACCATTGTGCATAACTGATTTTGAATTATTTGAAAAGGGAATAAATTATTTAAAAAATTTTCCGGTATATATATTTTTTCTATATTTGTCAACAGTCCACGGTTGGAAAATCAGTGTTTTAACTCATGCAGGAAGAAGTAGATTTTGTTCTAGATGTTTGTAAGGAGAAGATGGAGGCTGCGGTAACGCACCTCGAAAAGGAGTTGATTCACGTTAGAGCAGGAAAAGCATCTCCAACAATGGTAGACAGCGTTCATGTTGAATATTATGGAAGTCAGGTGCCGTTGAACCAGGTCTCTAATGTAAGTACACCAGATCCCAGAACCATTGCCATTCAACCTTGGGAAAAGCAAATGATCCCGGTTATTGAAAAAGCAATAATGGCAGCAAATTTGGGATTTAATCCGGATAATAACGGTGAAATAATCCGAATCAATATTCCGGTTCTTACTGAAGAAAGAAGAAAAGATTTGGTAAAGCAGGCACATCACGAAGGCGAAACTGCTAAGATTAGTATTAGAGGAGCTCGTAAAGAATCTAATGATAGCTTGAAAAAGCTTCAAAAAGATGGCCTCTCTGAAGATCTTGAAAAAGACGCAGAAGCAGTGGTGCAAACGATGACTGACGAATACAATAAGAAAGTTGATTCTTTAGTAGCAGCTAAAGAAAAAGATATTATGACTATTTAATTGTTTCTAGTTTTCTGTTTTCTGAACATTGTTTAATTGTTTTCATGGCTTTGAGGCAGCTTGTAGAAGCTGCCTTTTTTTTGTCCGTTTTTCAGGTATTTTTTCGTTGGTAATAATAGCTTTTCCTCTCTGCTTTAATATCAAAAGTGAATCTGTCCGCATAGCCATCCGCATAGAACACAGATAATAGCCCGATGTCGCCGGCACAAAATAAACTGTGAACCGCCATGACCATTCCGAAGAAATAGATCCAGACTGAATGCCAGAATACGATTATTCCAACCAAAGTCACCACTTTAATGATAATTAGTGGTGTGAGAGCCACCAACGCAAATTGTTTACGATTCATCACATGACGATCTGCTTCGGCATAAAAGATAAATTTCCGTAAATAAGCTCCATAATGGACTTTTTTTGCACCGGTTAATTTGATTGATATTCCATGTAACAATTCGTGAATAGGAACCAAAATTGTAAAACTAAATGCCAGCGCTCCAAGTGAATAAAAAAGAGGTTCCGAAATGCCGCGATAGGAGAGTACTATACCTCTGGTGAGAATAAAAATACCAAGCAGGACCATAATCACTTGGTAATACATAAAGATTTTAATCAAGAGATTATTTTCCGTAAAACGTGATATGACAAACTCTTTGATTTGTGAGTGATGAAGCTCAACGATCAATTCATATTCATCATTATTTTGTAATTCTTCGATGGAAGGATTGCTCATTGTTATTCGGCTCGGATTATTTGATAGAGATCTTTCAAATTAAATAGACGAAGCAAAACCGCAAACAACACTGATGCAGCAATCATGGCAAGATAGCCGCTGATCCAGTTTTCCAGTTGTTTTGAAAAGTAGCCAAATCCTACCACCACTCCTATAAATATAAGCAATTGAAAGATATAAGGAATTCCGGGTTTCAGTTTAAAAATGTACAACGCAAGAATCAATTGAGCCACTCCGGTGGAAATTTGTGTAATCAAACTGGCAACAGCTGAACCTTGTGCCTGGAACCGTGGAATCAAAACAAGATTTAAAATAACGTTTAGTACCATTCCCATAAAAGCCATAATATTCAGTTGTTTCAAACTTCCATTGGCAGTAAGAAGCGATCCGAAAATATAAGTTGTGGCAATTCCGGTAAATCCAATCATTAATATTCCTAAAATATTAGCAGAAGCATCGGTGGTTGCATGATACAACAGGTCCATAATTTCATGGCTGTAATACAAACTTGAAACAGCAATAATAATAGCCGGAACAATCAGAAGGGTGAACGACAGTTTTACAATTTGCCCCACCTCTTCTTTTTTCTTAATCATCCGGGAGAAGATCGGGAGAAGTAATCCGGCAAACAAAGCTCCGAACATGGAAATAGCATCGAGCAAACGAAAAGCCTGTGCATAAATACCTGCCTGTTCTTTTCCCAGGGGGTGTGGAAGTAAACGTTCCAGCATCACAGAATCGATCCGGTTGTAAAATGACATCAGCAAAATGAGCAGTGCATAGGGATAGGATTTTTTGAGGAACACCCTGAAAAATACAGGATCGATCTTTACTTTTATTTTCCCTGATTTTTGCAGCACCACCAGTAGGGTGATTAAAGTAGTTGCCACATAAGCTATGGTTTGTGCATAAACGAACCAATTAATGGTAAATTCAATGGGGAAAATATGAGTAAAAAGTAAAACGCTGCAGATTATGATCATGAGGCTGCGATCGAGTACCGAGATCAGGCTGTCGGTTCGGAACAAGTGAAGGGCACTGATGTTCGACCTAAGGTAAAGTGTGAATGAAATCAGAAATTGGTTTAAAATCAAAAAGAACAACAGGTGAAACTGTACGCGGTTGTATCCAATTATGGCAGCGATTCCCAGAGTGAAAACAGCATACACCCCAGCCAGCATAAATTTCAGTCCGATAATGTTCGACAGGTGTTTGGGCAAAAGAAACTGATGCTGGGCAATGTTGCGGTTGTTGTAATTGGTGATCCCCACATCGAGCAGGATATTCAGCAACATCGAGAAATTGAAAAGCGCAAAATACAAACCATAGCTTTCATTGCCGACCAGGTTTTGCACAGTCCGGTCAATCCCAAAGATCCAGAAAGGCTTGATCAGCAAATTCAGAAAAAGCAATAAAATCAGGTTGGTTACAAATTTGCGCTTCAAAACGTCAGGTTTTCTTTTGCATTACAACGTCTAAAAGTACTAAATATTGGATAGCGTGCCTCACTAAAAATAAACACATTCTTTGTACATTTACCCAAACTACAATACAAAATTCGATGGTAATTGCGGTAAATACCCGTTTACTCTTAAAAGGAAAGCTCGAAGGTATCGGCTGGTTTACGTATGAAACATTAAAGCGTATGACTTTGGATCACCCGGAACATGAATTTATTTTTATTTTCGACCGGCCTTACAATCCTGATTATATTTTTGCTGAAAATGTTAAGCCAATAGTAATCGGACCTCCAACGAGGCATCCGGTATTATGGTATTTATGGTTTGAGTTTCAGATTCCCCGGATACTAAAAAAGTATAAGGTGGATCTCTTTCTTTCTCCCGATGGTTATTTGTCGCTGCGCACTAAAGTTCCGCAACTGGGTGTGATCCACGACATCAACTTTGTACACCGCCCCGACGATCTTCCATGGCTGAAAGCAAAGTATTATAATTATTACTTCCCAAAATTTGCACGAATTGCCAGGCGGATCGCAACAGTATCCTTTTATTCAAAAGAAGATATTACGCGGTCGTTTAAAGTTGACTATGATAAGATCGATGTGGTTTACGATGGGATTAACCAGATTTTTGAGCCCATTTCAGAGAAGGAGATCAAAGAGGTTCGAAACAAGTATACCATGGATGCCGGGTATTTTCTTTTTGTTGGTGCCCTGCATCCCCGAAAAAATGTGAATGGCTTGCTTCGTGCTTTCGATGCTTTTAAAAGTGTACATGGCAGCGATACAAAACTGGTAATTGTTGGGGGAGAGATGCATAAAACAGGCGATATTTTTGAGACCTACGAAAACATGCGTTATAAAAGCGACGTAGTTTTTACCGGCCGTGTGAGTACGAAGGAACTACATGATATTTTTGGTGGCGCTTTGGCACTGACTTTTGTCCCTTTTTTCGAAGGATTTGGTATCCCGATCGTGGAAGCAATGAGTGCGGGAATTCCGGTTATTTGCTCAAACACTACTTCGATGCCTGAAGTGGGTGGAAGTGCTGTGTTGTATGCCGATCCGATAAAAATTGACCAGATCACCGATGCGATGTTAAAGGTTTACGAAGATGAAGAATTGCGTCAATCGTTGGTTGAGAAAGGCTTTATTCAGAAAAATAAGTTCAGTTGGGACGAAACTGCACGTTTACTTTGGATGAGTGTCGAAAAAGCTTTGCAGTGAACAGTTCTCAGTCGCAGTAACCAGTCACATTGAACAGAACGGCAATTTTACAATTTAACAGTTCAGCAATAAAAATAAGCAAGCTCGAGGCTCACGGCTCGTAGCTCACAACTATAAGATGAAGAAACAAAAGCTATTATCTTATTTCAAGGAAAATACAATAGAAGCAGGTTGCGACGAAGCAGGGCGTGGCTGCCTGGCAGGTCCTGTGTTTGCAGCAGCGGTGATTTTGCCTGCAGATTTTGAGAATGATTTGCTCAACGACTCCAAACAACTAACCGAAAAACAACGCTATCAACTCCGTCCTTTAATTGAAGAACAAGCTCTGGCCTGGGAAGTGGCCATGCTCGACAATCACGAAATCGATGAGGTAAATATTCTGAATGCTTCATTTATGGCAATGAACCATGCAATAGAGAAACTTAAGATCAAACCCGAACATTTATTAATTGACGGGAATCGTTTTCGTACGCAAGGTAAAATTCCATATACATGCATGGTAAAAGGCGACGGCCGCTTTTATTCCATTGCCGCGGCTTCGGTGCTTGCAAAAACATACCGTGATGATTTTATGCTGCAACTTCACCGGGAGTTCCCCGATTACGACTGGAACCGAAACAAAGGATACCCCACAAAAAAACACCGGGAAGCCATAAAAAAATATGGCGCTACCAAATACCACCGGATGACTTTTAGATTGTTAGATGAACAGTTGGAGTTGAAGTTTTAAATCGTTTGTTAAGGGGATTTTTATTAGTTTAAGCCAATATCTTCACCCATGTGAATGGTTGTCTCCATTCCTTTTTGGGTATTTGTAAGCAGGTCCTTATCAAACCTGATTTTGCCTTTTTCAAAAAGAAGAACCAGCGTAGAACCTCCAAAGGCAAAATAGCCTTTTTCATCACCTTTTTTAACCAGGCCGGGTGAGTAAGTCTGGAAAATGCTACCCACCATGGTTGCACCCACGTCCATAATCAGAATATCGCCATATTCTTTGGTTGCAAGAGTGGAGTATTCGCGTTTGTTTTCGCAAAAGATTTCGAGGCTGCCTCGCAGAGCCAGCGGTGAAACAGAGTAATAATAACCGTTTATTTTTGTGGATTCAGAAGCGATTCCCGACGCAGGGAAATGGTAACGATGGTAATCGGGTGGTGCCAGGCGAACGATCGCCATGGAACCGTCAGAATATTTCTTAGTCAGTTCAGGATTTTGCAAAAAACGCTCGAGTGTAAACTCCGATCCTTTGATGAAAAAGGTTTGTACATCATTCAGAGTAGGGAAGACCAGTATTTTTCCATCAGCAGGCGAAACCAGATGTTCCCCGATCGGGCGTACATTCGCTTTGAGTTTCCGATAAAAAAACTGGTTAAAGGTTTTAAAGGTGTCGGCATCCTGAAATTCAGTGATGTCGATGTTGTGCTCAGCAATAAAACCGGGAATTCGTTTGGCCGATTGCTGTGTATTCATATACCAGCCGCCCATTGATGAGACGAGTTTGCGTTTGAACAAAAGGTGAAGCGCCAGCTTTCCACTTCCCGCACCATATAACCAGTTTAACATTCCCTGGTTTGGAACGTTCTCTGTATGAATTTCTCCACTTTTCCTGTCTATGTATTTTATCATGTCCATTTTCTGGTCAGAATCAACTTTGTTTTGGCAGGCAAACATGGCAAAAAACAAAACTAAAAAACCAAGCTGTTTCATTTATTCCGGTTTATATCCTGCATCATCCAAAAGATCTGGTTTAAATGATGCTTCTACGGCCAGCTCGTCACAACGCTCGTTATACAGGTTGTTGGCATGGCCTTTCACCCATACAAATTTAACCAGGTGTTTTTTATAAATCTCGAGAAAACGCAACCAAAGATCGGGATTCTTTTTCCCTTTGAAACGTTTTTGTACCCACGAAAACACCCAGCCTTTTTCCACAGCATCAGCCACATATTTCGAGTCGGTATAAATGGTCACTTCACTTCCCGGAATTTTCAATGTTTCGAGTGCCACAATTACGGCCAGCAACTCCATTCGGTTGTTGGTGGTTAATCGGTAGCCCTCTGATAATTCTTTTTTATGCTCTCCGGCCATCATTACAATTCCGTAACCCCCCGGTCCAGGATTTCCCCGTGCTGCGCCATCAGTATAAATTGTTATTTTAGGCCGAGCCATTTTTGATTACAAATTAGTTTGTGAATAGTAATGAGTACAAAATAGTGAGTAATCTTTTAAATAAGCAAAACAAAAAAAGAAAACCCCGCCCAATGACGAGGTTTTCAAATATATCTTCAATTGAAATTATCTGATAATTTCCATTTCATCTACAAGATGCCCTGCTCCTGCGTACACATCGATTACCCACAAAACAAACCGGATATCGACATTGATACAACGTTGCAGGTTCGGTTCAAAAACAAAGTCGCCACTCATGGCTTCCCAGTTCCCGTCAAAAGCAATACCGATCAGTTGTCCTTCACCGTTGATTACCGGACTACCAGAATTTCCACCTGTAATGTCGTTGTTTGTGATAAAGTCGGTATGCAGTTGTCCATCAGAATCGGCGTACTGTCCAAAGTCCTTAGCCAGAATCAATTCCTTCATGCGTGGAGGCACGTCGAATTCATAATCACCCGGAATTTCTTTTTCAAGATAACCATCGGTTGTGGTATAATATTTATAAGTTACACCATCGCGGGGATCATAATCCATCACTTTTCCATATGTCAAGCGCATGGTTGAGTTAGCATCGGGGTAGAAAACCTTGTTGGGTTGCATTTCCATCAGGCCGGCAACAAATAATCTTCTTCCTTTCACCAGATTTTCGCCTTCTGTCGTTTGTCTGATTGAAATTTCTCTGAATTTATCAAATACTTCAACAGCTGCCTGATAAGCCATATCTTTTTCCAGTACTTTCAGAGTCGGGTTGTCAAGAAATGCATTTAATTCTTCTTCACTGTCAAATACCGTTTTTTGAAACATTTTGGCGGCATATTTTTCGTAATCGCCTTTGTATTTTTTCAGAATCTCATCGATGAAAGCAGGGTAATATTCTGCTGAATTTTCTTTCGCATAAATCTTGGTAAGAGCTGCGACTAATTTCTGATCAGTTGGCGCACTGTAATCTTTAAAATAGCTTTCGCTATGTTCTTTCATGGCTGCAACCACGCGTTCTATTTTGTCTTTATTTTTTGCAGGATCTTTTAAAAGCTCAGCAAGTGGTCGAGCGCTGTTGGCAAACATGAAAATTTCAGGACCTCTCAATATAGCTTCTACCATGTAATCACGAGCTTTGTCATTGTCAACATGGGCATAAGCGTCTCTAATTAGAGGTAGAGCTTGTCCGTATTTTGCTTTGCGTGCCGGGTTGGCATCCACCCAGGTTGTAAACTGCTCTTCGAGTTCACGTTTCTGATCGAGTACATGCAGTTTGGTCAGTGCTTCATTCTGCCCGATCGCATTTTTATAGTAGTTGGCACTGCTGGCGTGTTTTGAAGCATACTGAATTTTTGCCTTCTGGCTGGTGGCCATGTAAGCCGAAATTATTTCGAGTTTCTTCTCGCGAACTTCAATCCGGGCAGTGTTAGTTACTTTCATAGTATAGTCAATACCGTATGATGTTTTGTAGCGATTGGTCCTGCCGGGGTATCCCATAACCATTGCAAAATCACCTTCATTGACACCTTTCAACGAAATAGGGAGGAAATGTTTGGGATGATAAGGAACATTATCTTCTGAATATTCAGCGGGGGTGCCATCAGGTGCACAATAAACCCTGAACATTGAAAAATCGTTGGTATGACGGGGCCACATCCAGTTGTCGGTGTCACCACCGAATTTACCCAAAGCCTGTGGAGGCGCACCAACCAAACGAATATCTTTAAACGTTTCGGTGACAAACAGGAAATATTGATTAGCATTAAAGAAATCGCGAACATATACTTCGTGGTGCGTGTCGCCTTTGGCTTCGTTTTCCAGGCGGTTGACTACTTCATTAATTTTTTTCTCGCGTTCGGATTCACTCATTTCGTCGTTAACTTCTGCCAGAACTTTGTCCGTAACATCTTCCACGCTCAAAAGGAAAGTTACAGTTTTGCCTGGGTTCGGTAATTCTTCGTCGCGAGACATGGCCCAGAAACCATCTTGTAAATAATCATGTTCCACACTTGAGTGCTCCTGAATTTCACCAAAACCACAATGATGGTTGGTAAGCAACAATCCATCGTTTGAAACCAATTCAGCAGTACACGAACCACGGTCGAGAGCTACTACTGCATCTTTCAGGCTGGCGTGATTAAGGCTGTAAATATCATCAGCACTTAATTTGCAGCCCATTTCCTGCATGGTATTGATATTCAGTTTATAAATTAATGAAGGGAGCCACATTCCCTCGTCGGCTACTGCTGAACCGAACAGAAAAACAGTTAAAAGCAGTATCAAATTCAATTTTCTCATTTTTGAATGACATTTGTTTGTAATCGTAATTTGCAAATATAATTTTTCCGGTATCGGCAGAAAGTGACATTTATCTCTTTTCACTATTCGTATGAAAAGTCATACCGAAACCCGGGATTTCATTTTTCTTTTATTTGGTTGATGGATTGGTAACGTTTTTCAGTAACCCATTACATCGGGCAATCAATTCTTTCTTAACCGGGGCACAATCTTACTCGTACAAATCGTTGATATCGCATGCTGCCAGTTCAATAAAATAGTCGGCAATGCGCTGGCAAACATCTTTCACAAAAACTTCACCTTTTTCTGCGCTCGATTTTTTGGGATTTCCAACGCCTGTATCTTCCGAAACCTTATCCCACTGCCGGGGAGCCCAGGCGGTCTTATTTCGCATAGCCAGTAATTTGTGTTGTTTGGCTTTTCCTTCCCCCGCTTCTTCCAGGGGGCGCACCAACTCAGGAAAATAGTACATAATTATACTGGTTTCCATTTCATTGGCATGGTCGCCATCTTCCTCAAAATAGTTGGATTGGTCAAGAATTCTGAACCATTCAACCAGGCTTAAAAACATTTCGGGGAACAAGGGTTGTAATTCACGCACAATGGGTTTAAAATCGTTACCCCCATGTCCGTTCATGATAACCAGTTTGTGAATTCCCTGACGGTTAAGGGCGGTGATTATGTCTTTTAAGATAATGGTTTGGGTGGAAGGTGGTGTGTGCAAACAAAAAGGCATATTAATTTGCCCCACATTTTGTGAACCCAGAGGTATGGTTGGCAGTACCATTACTTT
>DAOPJR010000034.1:0-3800 GCA_035399765.1 Draconibacterium sp.
AAACGACACTTAACAATTCAATGTCAGGAAATCCGTTAATAAAACGATCTAATTGATCCTGAACGTCTTCAGACTTTTTACCAAGTGATTTAATTTGTTCCAAATCCTGCTGTGAGAATTCCATCGGAGTCGGTTTTTATAAAATATGTAAAGTCGTCATTGAGTAGTAATGACTTTATTTACATGTGCAAAGTTAAATTATAACTATTGTTTGAAGAAATCAGATAATTGTTTATCCCTTTCCGACATATGAAAAATGACTTAACGATAATATTCTGATTTGATAAATTTAGATATTGATTATGCTGAATTGCTCACCAAGCGCGAATATCCGGAGTTTCTGGTATTGATAAGTACCTACTTCAACGGATTTAACGTCAATCATAGTTGATTTTTAACAGGCCCTTTAATGCGTCACTACACTAAAACAAAAACCACTGTAAGACTTTATTTACAGTGGTTTTGTTGTTGTTTTAAAGTGCCCAGGACGGGACTCGAACCTGCACGGGATTATACTCCCACAAGGCCCTCAACCTTGCATGTCTACCAATTTCATCACCTGGGCAAATATATTTTGAGAACGTTTTTCAGGTAGCCCTGAAATTTAGTGAGTGCAAAACTATAAAAAAAATTTAACCTGTATGCTTTTCTGATTAATATCCTTAACGTTCGTACTCATTTTCCAACTTGATTTTTGTGACCACATCATTCTTAACGGTCACATAAAAACGTTCAGTTTTGGTCACTTTGGGTGTAACTATCGGATCGAGAGTCAGTTTGGCTTGATGGATTTCTGTCCCCCGTAGTTCTTCAATTTTCTCGAAAACATAAACTTTTTCATCGGCATGGTCCAAAATAGATTTGGGCTCACCCAGCTCAGCCTGTATTTCCGAAATATTCTTACCGACATAATGCCGGCTTAATGTGCGTTGCGGACTGCAAGCCAGCATTGTTAATAAGATAAGAAGTGTTAAGACGCGTTTCATCTGTTCATTTCATTTTGGGGTAAAAATAACACAGAATATTTCAAATCCGTTTTGCATTGAGCTTATTTAACGTTTTAGGTGTTGAAAACTCCGCGTCAATGGTGAAAAGTAATCATTCCGGCCTTGTATTATTTTTTATCTTTGTGGCGTGTTTTATAACATGTTCTATTTAATTACGCTGTACCATGATTCAATTCTTTAAAACTCAGAGTAAAAGCATTATTGCCGTTTACTCGGCTAAATCTCTTAAGCAAGATGATATCGATAAACTTATCTGGCTTTTTTCGGATGCAAGCTGCCTGAAACCACAAACACTGGATGGCTGGTTTGTTGGTCCGCGCAAGGAAATGCTAACTCCATGGAGTACGAATGCTGTTGAGATTACCCAGAATATGGGGATTGAAGGTATTCGCCGGATGGAAGAATTTTTTGAGGTAGAGAATGAGCATGCCAAATTCGACCCGATGTTGCAGGCTCTGTATAATGGATTGAATCAACAGGTTTTTGCCATCGATAAAGAGCCGGATCCGATTATCAATATTGAAAACATTGCAGCGTATAACGAACAGGAAGGTCTGGCACTGAGTGAAGATGAGATTAGTTACCTGGACTGGGTTGCAAAAGAAATGGGAAGACCGCTGACTGACAGTGAAGTGTATGGATTTGCACAGGTAAATTCGGAACATTGCCGCCACAAAATATTTAACGGAACTTTTGTAATTGATGGGAAGGAAATGGAATCTTCCCTTTTCAGAATGATAAAGAAAACTTCGCAGGTTAATCCGAATAAAATCATTTCAGCTTACAAGGATAACTGTTCTTTTGTACAAGGTCCTGTGGTAGAACAGTTTGCTCCCAAAACGCAGGATAAACCTGATTTCTTCGAAATAAAAGATATTGAAACCGTACTTTCCCTGAAAGCTGAAACACATAATTTCCCGACCACTGTTGAACCCTTTAACGGTGCATCAACCGGAACGGGTGGTGAAATCCGTGACCGGATTGCCGGAGGTAAAGGAGCGCTGCCTATTGCGGGAACAGCGGTTTACATGACTTCGTATCCGCGGACCGAAGCAATGCGTTCGTGGGAACAGGCAACCGAAGAACGCGACTGGTTGTATCAAACTCCCGAAGAAATTTTGATTAAGGCCTCAAATGGTGCCAGCGACTTTGGAAATAAATTTGGTCAGCCGCTGATCACCGGGTCGGTACTGACATTTGAGCATTTCGAGAATTTTACCAAGTATGGTTACGATAAAGTAATCATGCTGGCAGGAGGTATTGGTTTTGGCACTAAGAAATATAGTTTGAAAGATGAACCAGGAGTAGGAGATAAGGTGATTCTGCTCGGTGGCGATAACTATCGTATTGGAATGGGCGGTGGTGCTGTTTCTTCGGTGGCAACCGGGGAATTTAAAAACTCCATTGAATTAAATGCGGTGCAGCGTGCCAACCCCGAAATGCAAAAAAGGGTGTACAATACCATTCGTGCTTTAAGTGAAGCGGATGAAAACCCGATTATTTCAATCCACGACCACGGTGCCGGCGGACATTTAAACTGTTTATCCGAATTAGTAGAAAGCACTGGTGGAAAAATTGATACAGCAAAATTACCGGTTGGTGATCCAACGCTTTCTCAAAAAGAAATTATTGGGAACGAATCGCAGGAAAGAATGGGCTTGGTTATGAAATCGGAACATGTGGATCTGCTTCGTAAAATTGCAGAACGTGAACGAGCTCCGATATACGAAATAGGAGAGACAACCGGTGACATGCAGTTTACTTTCCAGAATTCGGAAACTGGCGAAAAACCAATCGACTGGCAGTTGGGTTACATGTTCGGAAATCCGCCGAAAACAATTATGGAAGATGAGACAGTGGTTCCAGATTTTGAAGAACTGGAATACAACTGGGAAGAAATATACGATCTGGTGGAACAAACCATCCAGTTGGAATCGGTGGCTTGTAAAGACTGGCTAACCAACAAGGTAGACCGCTCAGTAACCGGAAGAATTGCGAAACAGCAAACTACCGGACCTTTGCAGTTGCCTTTGAATAATGTTGGTGTAATTACACTTGATTACCAAGGGAAAGCCGGTATTGCAACTTCAATAGGTCACGCACCAATCGCTTCTTTAATCGATGCAGAAAGAGGTTCGGTTCTGGCAATTGCAGAATCATTGACTAATATTATTTGGGCACCGTTAACCGATCATATTAAAAGTGTTTCGTTAAGTGCCAACTGGATGTGGCCGGCAAAGAACCCTGGAGAAAATGCCCGTATTTATCATGCCGTAGAAGCAGCCAGCGATTTTGCTATCGCATTGGGAATCAATATCCCGACAGGAAAAGATTCTATGTCGATGACTCAGAAATATAAAGATGGTACGGTGCTGGCGCCGGGAACCGTTATTATTTCGGCCTCGGGCGAAGTTTCTGATGTGAAGAAAGTGGTGGAACCAGTTCTGGTAAACGACGAATCAAAAGAGATACTGTTTATCGATATGTCGTTTATGGAGCGCGCGCTTGGCGGTAGTGCTTTTGCTCAATCCATCAATAGAATAGGAAAAACAGCTCCGACGGTAACTGATCCTGCGAGATTTATAAATGCATTCAATGCTGTTCAGAAACTGATTGAGCAAGATTTGATACTCGCTGGTCACGACATTGGTTCAGGTGGTTTGATTACCACTCTGCTCGAAATGTGTTTCAGCAATACCAAATGGGGGATGAAGGTTGACATTACTGAATTCGGTGAAGAAGATATTGCAAAAGTGCTATTGGCTGAAAACCCTGGAATTGTAATTCAGTGTG
>DAOPJR010000034.1:3900-8907 GCA_035399765.1 Draconibacterium sp.
GCACTGGAGAAATTCTATCGTCGTGAAGATACTTTGAGTTTAGGAGTTTGTAATGGTTGTCAGGTGATGGTGGAATTAGGAGTTGTGGTTCCGGAACACAGCATTCAGCCTAAATTGCTGCACAACGAATCGCATAAATTCGAGTCAGCCTTCCTTAATGTGGATATTCTGGAAAACAATTCGGTGATGCTGGGAAATATGGAAGGAATGAAATTAGGAATTTGGGTAGCACACGGTGAAGGGAAGTTCTATTTACCATTTAATGAAAACCAGTACCACATTCCGATGAAATACTGTTACGATGGTTATCCGGGTAATCCCAATGGCTCGCATTACAATGCGGCTTCACTCTGTTCTGAAGATGGCCGTCACGTGGTAATGATGCCACACCTTGAACGGGCTTTTAAACCATGGCACTGGGGTGTTTATCCGGCAGAAAGAAAAGCTGATGAAGTTACACCATGGATACAGGCCTTTGTTAACGCACGTAACTGGATTGCACAGAAAGCGAAGTAATAAAAACAGACATCATATTAAGCCGCTGATCGATAGGATTGGCGGCTTTTTTGTTTTTGTTCATTATAAGAATTGATGTTTGATATTCGTCAATCGATGTATAAATATCTGTTAATTACCGATAATCAATTTTGATTTATATTGAATCTTGCAGAAATTTGTATGAAACTTTCAACTAATCATGAGTAAGAAAATAGTCATCCTGAACGGGGATATCAATTCTTCCAATTCTATTCTCAATGTATTCTTGTCAGAATTGGAAAATTCCTTAAAAGAAGATGGTTTTGAGGTGAAAGCATACATAGTGAGAGATAAAAACGTGAAACAATGTGTGGGGTGTTTCGACTGTTGGCTCAAAACACCCGGAGTTTGCCGTTTTAAAGATGATGTTGAAGAAATCCTTCGCGAAATCATTGCTGCCGATCTTTTGCTTTTCGCTTCTCCACTTATTCTGGGAATGTATTCAGCAGTGCTCAAACGTTTTCAGGATCGTATGATCCCGATTATCCATCCTTACCTTGAACTGGTGAACAACGAATGTCATCATCGAAAGAGATATCCAAAATATCCGGAAATCGGATTTATTTTTGATGAAAATGATGCTTCGCAGGAAGAAATTGAGAATGTTCGCTTTATTCATCAACGAATCGTTTTAAATATGCGATCGCAGTTACGAATTTTTGAATCTGTACAAAAAAATAATCCAAAACAGCTCAGCCATGCAATTAGCCATCTTTAACGGATCTCCGCGAGGAAAAACATCAAATACAAGGAAGTTACTCGAACATTTTCAAAGAGGATTTGAAAATGCAGGTGGTGAAATAAATATCTTAGATTACCTGATTCAGGAAAAACATTTGGATGAACAGGTACAGCATTTCCGCGAAACGGAAAATATTTTACTGGCATTCCCGCTTTATGTTGATTCGGTTCCGGGCGTAGTTAAACAGTTTATCGAAGCGGTTGGTCAGTTTGATGGGAGCGGAAAGAATATCTGGTTTTTTGTTCACTCCGGATTTCCTGAGTCGATACATTGTGAAGGATTAATTCGTTACATGGAACTGTTAACTAAACGATGGAATATGAATAACATGGGAACTATTCTGAAGCCAGGAACGGAACAGGTTCGTATGCTTCCATTAGAAAGAAATAAGAAATTATTTTTCGATTTTGAGCGACTTGGGAGTACTCTCGCAAAATCGGGCTCACTGGATCAAAACATACTCGATAGGTTTAAGCAGCCCTACGTTTACCCTCCCAATGCGATGCCGGTTATTCGTTTGATGAGCAAGCTGGGGTTAATTGACAGATACTGGAACAAGGAATTGAAAAGGAATAAAGCGTACCACCGCAGATTTGATATGCCGCTGCTTGACTAATAAGTAATAGTTTTGAGAACAGTTGTTAGTTTACAATCATTTTTCGGGCCAGTTCGTCTGCCTCTTCTTTGCCTTTAAACATCTCTACGATTTTTAGTGCAAAATCAATAGCAACACCGGCACCTTTTCCGGTTACTACTGAACCTGCGAGTTCAACATCATTTTCGGTTACTATTGCATCATGAAGTTCACCTTCAAAACCTGGGTAACAAGTTGCTTTAATATCTTTCAGTATGCCAAGATTTCCGAGAACGAGAGGAGCTGCGCAAATAGCGCCCAGTGGTTTACCACTGTCGTTAAAATTTACAATTTGTTCTGCCAGACCGATATGTTCTTTCAGATTTTTGGCGCCCGGCATTCCCCCGGGTAAAACCAACATGTCAATCTCAGTGTAATCAACATTTTCGAACAAAATATCCGATGTGATTCTGATTTGATGCGAACCGGTAACTTCATTATTTCCGGTAACTGATACCACTTTCACATCGAAACCGGCACGGCGCAAAACGTCGATGATGCTTACTGCTTCTATTTCTTCAAATCCTTCGGCTAAATGAACGGCAATTTTCTTCATTTTTTTTTAACTCAAATATTCAACAATGATCAGTTTATTATCTCATCAAAAATAAAAAAAGGCCTTCATTATCTGAAGACCTTAACCCAATCATTCGTTATCATTAATTATTAGAGTAATCGTGTAGTGCTTTTTCCAGCTTTTTTCTTGTGAAGAAGATACGACTCTTCACTGTTCCAAGCGGAAGATCCAGCTCTTCAGCAATTTCCTTGTATTTATAACCATCCAAAAACATCGTGAACGGAATACGGTATTCATCTTCGAGTGAATTAATACTCTTAGTAATTTCTTTTGAGCTGAAAAAAGAATCCGGTGCAGGATAAACTTTATCTTTCGTAAACATCAGGTGAAAATCGTTATTTGAACCTTCAAATGTGTTTTTTGTTTTAACATTCCGGCGATAGTCGTTGATAAAGGTATTCTTCATTATTGTATATATCCACGCTTTGAAGTTCGTGTTTTGTGTAAATTTATCACGATATGTTAAAGCCTTCAGCATGGTTTCCTGTAAAAGGTCATCTGCTCTTTCCGAGTCTGAAGTAAGACTCAAGGCATAATAATGAAGTTTGTCACTTAAACTAAGTAGGGCGTTGTTAAATTGAAGCTGAGTCATGGCGCTTATTTTTAATTTGTCTAAACAAATTTAAGTGAAAGCTTCGTCTAAAAACAAATATATCATGACAAATGTCAGTTGATTTTATCTATGCTGTATCAATTTTCTTTATGTGTTCATTTTGAAGCATTTATCCCAGAATGAATCATTTAAATTTTAAGTTTCTACTGCTCTTTATTTACTGGGGATTCGGGATATAATTCATTTTTTATCTTTGCAGCTCAGTATAAAAAATTGATAATTGTGTTTAAAGTAAAACATGCGCACAACACTTTGGTTTTTAGAAAGTGGAATAGAAAATCCTATTCATTGTTTCAGACTTTAAAAAAGACTGTGGTAATTGGTGTTTTATCGGTTGTTTATTTCTTATCAACACCGGTACTGTCTTTTGCTATTGAACAAGACACTACTGAAGTCAAAATGGAGTACGACCTCGATGAGATTGAGGTCAGCGCACAGCGGGCACCTGCGCTGTATTCGCAGGTGGCACGGATTGTTTCCGTGATCGGGAGA
Organism: Draconibacterium sp.; assembly: GCA_035399765.1. Taxonomy (GTDB): domain Bacteria; phylum Bacteroidota; class Bacteroidia; order Bacteroidales; family Prolixibacteraceae; genus Draconibacterium. The sequence goes on from DAOPJR010000034.1 coordinate 7,496, forward strand.
AAAGAAATTGAGGTGACGCCTGCACAAAGCATTCAGGACCTGTTGGAATATGTCGCCGGAGTAGATGTTCGTCAACGGGGAACTGAAGGTGTTCAGGCTGATATCAGCATAAGAGGAGGTACCTTCGACCAGGTACTCATTTTACTAAACGGCATCAACATTACCGACCCGCAAACCGGCCATCACAATTTAAATCTTCCAGTTAGTTTATCACAAATTGAGCGCATCGAGGTTTTAGAAGGACCTGCAGCAAGGGTTTACGGACCGAATGCTTTTTCGGGAGCAATTAATATTGTAACCCGGCAACCAAAGAGAAATGCTTTGGATATTCAAATTGAAGGAGGAAGTTTCGGGTACTTTCAACCCAATGCCAGCCTGAGTTTCGCTAAAAATAAATGGACTCACTATCTTTCCGGAGGAACGAAAAGATCTGACGGATATACGAATAATACCGACTTTTCGGAATTGAATGGATTTTATTCCGGGCAGTATCATTCCAATTCAGGTAAGATGGAGTTTCAAGTGGGAGCTTCCAAAAAGGGATTTGGAGCTAACAGCTTTTATACACCTAAATATCCGAATCAATACGAAGCTACCAAAACACTATTTTCATCTGTTCGCTGGGAATCAAATGGTAAATTTCATGTTACACCGGCATTGTATTATCGCCGTCACCAGGATCGCTTTGAAGTGTTCAGAGAGAAAGGTTTCTATGAAAAAAATGAAGATGGATTATATGTTTGGAATGGTGAAGTTGCCGGATATCCATTTGTTGACAAAGATGGCAATCCTCAATTTAGCCCTTATAAAGGGCATAATTACCATTTAACTCAGGTTTACGGAGCCAGTTTGAACAGCTGGACCGATTGGAAACTGGGTAAAACTTCCTTAGGTGCTGAGTTTCGGTCGGAAAATATTCTAAGTAATGTTTTAGGAAAAGAGTTGGCTGAGCCAAAGAAAGTACCGGGAGAAGATGCTTTGTTTACCAAACATGATAACAGAAATACGCTTTCTGTTTTCCTGGAACACTCAGTATTTGTACAAAATTGGACGCTTTCAGCCGGAATCCTGGCGAACTCCATTTCAGAGAGCAATCTTGGAATAAATGTATTTCCGGGGATAGATGTTAGCTATCAGATTAATAAAGCTCTGAAGATTTACACAAGTTACAATACTTCACTTCGCATGCCGACCTTTACAGATTTGTATTACCAAGGTCCCACTAATATTGGAAATCCTGATTTGAACCCTGAAAGATCTGAGACTTTGGAAGGAGGGGTGAAAATTCAGCAGAAAATTATAAGTGGTCATCTTACCGTATTTTACCGTCAGGGACACAATGTTATCGATTGGGTAAAAAAAGATCTTTCGGATATTTGGCAACCTCAGAACCTCACTGAAATAAGATCTTT
>DAOPJR010000034.1:9007-19150 GCA_035399765.1 Draconibacterium sp.
AAAAAGATCTTTCGGATATTTGGCAACCTCAGAACCTCACTGAAATAAGATCTTTGGGTACTGAAATACAATTGAATCTCTCGCTTCAAAAAAAATACGGAAAATATTATCCTGATCTGAAAGTATCGTATCTATTTAATCATGTTGGCAAAAACGATGACGCTGTCATTTCCCGTTATGTTTTGGATAATCTGAAACATAAATTTGTAGGATCTGTCACCCAGCAAATAGTGCCAAGCCTGACCTTGAATGTCGAAATTTTATACCAGGACCGTGCAGGATCGTACTTCAGGTATGAAAATACTGTACCAGTTGGGGAGACAGATTATGCCCCATTTTGGCTTTTTGACGCAAAACTTATTTACGAAAGAAAAAATGTATCGCTTTTTGGTTCTGTCAATAACTTATTTAATACATCGTATAACGATATTGAGAATGTTGTACAACCCGGGATATGGTTTAAAACCGGAATTTCATATTATTTGAATTTAGAATAGAAATGATTTCAGTGGAGCTTGACTTCAAAACTAAAAAAGGTTGTCAGGCTTTTTTTCATTGTTAAAGAAAAATCAAAAATTGTATATTCGCCAAAAATTTATGTCATGTTAAAAGGAATATTAGCAGTATCAGGACATTCGGGACTTTTCAAAATGGTTGCCGAAAGCAAAAATAATATCATTGTTGAATCACTGGACACTAAAAAGCGTTTCCCGGTTTATTCAACAGCCAAAATATCAGCTTTGGAAGACATTGCTATTTACACTTTGGAAGGTGATGTCCCATTGAAAGATATTTTCAAAACTATTGCAGAGAAAGAAAATGGAGAACAGGCCATTTCGGCAAAAGCTTCGGGCGATGAGTTAAAGTCATATTTCGAGGAAATTCTGCCAAATTTCGATAAAGACCGGGTTTATGTTTCTGACATCAAGAAAGTAATATTGTGGTACAACACGCTGCAGGAACACGATATGCTCGATTTTACTGAAGAAGAAAGTGAAGAAAACGCTTCAACAGAGCCAGATGCGGAATAATATATTAAAACAGGTGGAAGTTGAGTTTATTCTGAGGAGTTTCAAGTTCTGCATGTTTTTCTAAAAGAATTTCAAAAAGCTTAACAGTGGCAAGTGCATCGCCGGCTGCGCGGTGCCTGCCATTAATATCAATCCCCAGTTCTGCGCAAATTTTTCCTAATGAATAAGATTTGTGACCGGGAAGTAGTTTTCTGGATAGTTGGACCGTACACATTGTTTTTCGCTTATAATCATATCCAAGCCGGGCGAATTCCTGCTGAATAAATTTATAGTCGAAGCTAACATTATGTGCAATAAATGTTCTGCCTTGTGTCATTTCAACAATCTTTTTTGCAACCTCAAAAAAGCGGGGTGCATCTTTCACCATCAGATTATCAATTCCGGTCAACTCAGTAATAAAGAACGGAATGTCAATTTCAGGATTAATAAGTGTTGTAAATGAATCGGTTATTTGCTGCCCATTGTGCTGATAAATGGCAATCTCAGTAATTTTCCCGTACTTATAACTATTGCCTGTGGTCTCGATATCTATAATTGAAAACAAATTCTAAAGTATTTTGATATTGTTAATATTAAATGTTTAATTTTGTTAAAATATTTTGTTTGTAAAATTAAACTTTTCAGGACTGAGGCTGTTTTGAAAGCTGAAAATTAATTTCTAAATTGCCTTTAAATAACAAGAAACTTAAATAAATATATAAAATTATGAAAAAGTTTACTCTTTTCTTTTTCGCATTGGTTTTGGCAGTTGGAACTGCATTTGCCCAAAATTCAGATAATAAGTGGGCTATCGGGTTAGGACCCGGTGTCGACTATAATTTGAATAGTAAGAAAGCCGGTGTTTTGGCTGATTTGTATCTGAGCCGGTATTTGAGTCCTACTTTCGATTTGATGCTCGATTCAAGAATGTCATTTTCAGAACCAGGAATTGATGTTTTCAACCCGTTATTGAATCTGCGGTTGAAATTATTCAAGGAAACAAGCGCTGTTCAACCCTATCTGTTTGGTGGTGTTGGTTACATGTGGGATAATTTAGAATCAGGCGTTAACTTCGATGCAGGTGCGGGATTAAAATTTCCTGTTGGTGATAATACTTCATTATTTGTTGCCGGTTCATATGTGAACGGAATTGAAGGAACTCGTGCTGTAAATGGAACTGGAGCCACTGTTACCGATAATCATATCATGGTTACCAGTATTCTGGAGTTTGCATTGGGAGCTCCAAAAGATTCGGATGGTGACGGTGTAAAAGATAAAAAAGACAAATGTCCAGACACTCCTCCTGGAGTACAAGTTGACGAAGACGGTTGTCCGCTGGACCGTGATGGCGATGGTATTCCTGATTATAAAGATGAATGCCCGGATGAAGCAGGTCCAGCTTCTTTGGCAGGATGCCCGGATCGTGATGGTGATGGCATTGCTGATAAAGATGATGAATGTCCGGATGTTGCTGGTTTAGCTAAATTCAACGGATGCCCTGATTCAGATGAAGACGGCGTTCCGGATCCGAAAGATAATTGTCCGGATACTCCGAAAGGTTGCCCGGTTGATGCCGCTGGTTGTCCGCTTGATTCTGACGGAGACGGTGTAATTGACTGCCAGGATAATTGTCCTCAGGAAGCTGGTCCTGCCTCAAATAACGGATGTCCTGATTGGGTAGAACTTCAGATTCCTAATGTTTACTTCGATTTTGATAAATCTACCATTAAGCCGGAATTCGAAGGCGAACTTGATAAACTGGCAGAACAACTAAGTGCAGCAAAAGAATTTGATATTGTAATTGGTGCATACACTGATAATATTGGTACTGAAGCTTACAACATGGGATTATCAGAAAGACGTGCTCAGGCAGTTGTGAAGTATCTTTTGAAGAAAGGTGTTAACAACGCATACGTAGGTTCAAATTATTATGGCGAAAGCAATCCAGCTGTTCCTAACACATCAATTCAGAATAGAAAACTGAATCGTAGGGCAGTATTTGAAGTTGCAAAAATGAGAAAATAGTCCTCATATATTTTAAGAAAAAGCTCTGCCATTTGGCAGGGCTTTTTTTGTGTCAGAATCGAACAGATTCTTTTTCCCTAAAGTGTTATATTTGCGCACCTAAATTATTGTTGAAATGAGTATTGAAATAAAGATACAGGAAGCAGTTATAAAAGCCATTCATGAACTATATGGTCAGGTTATTGATTCTAGTCAGGTTCAGTTACAAAATACGAGAAAAGATTTGGAAGGTGACCTTACTATTGTTGTATTCCCTTTTTTGAGAATTTCAAAAAAATCACCTGAAGCAACTGCTGAAGATTTAGGTAAATTTCTGCAGGATCAAGTTGATCTGGTTCATTCATTCAACGTAATCAAGGGATTTCTGAATTTAATTATTAGTGACAACTATTGGCTGAAAACGCTTTCTGATGCTTATTCAAATACTGAATTTGGCCTGTCGGAACCTAACGACGATTCAGAACTCGTGATGGTTGAATATTCTTCACCAAATACAAATAAACCACTGCATTTGGGGCACATTCGCAACAATCTGCTTGGTTTTTCTATTTCGGAAATTGCAAAAGCTAACGGCAAAAAAGTGGTGAAAACCAACATCGTAAATGATCGTGGTATTCATATTTGCAAGTCGATGTATGCGTGGCAGAAATGGGGTAACGGAAAAACACCTGAGAATTCCGGAATGAAAGGTGATCATTTGGTTGGTGAATTTTATGTGGAGTTTGATAAGCATTACAAAGCAGAGATTGCTGAGTTGGTTGAGAAAGGAGTGAGTAAGGAAGAGGCAGAAAATCAGGCTCCTTCAATTGTTGCTGCCCGGGATTTACTTCGGAAATGGGAAGCTAAAGATGAAGAGACTGTTGAACTTTGGAAAACCATGAATAGCTGGGTATACAAAGGCTTTGATGTTACTTATAAAAACCTGGGAGTTGATTTTGATAAGATTTATTACGAATCGGAAACATATCTGGTTGGTCGCGATGAAGTTCTTCGTGGATTAAAAGAAGGAGTTTTTTATCAGAAAGAAGATAATTCGGTGTGGGCTGATTTAAGCGCAGACGGTCTGGACCAGAAACTTCTTTTACGAAGCGATGGAACCTCAGTTTATATGACGCAGGATATCGGTACAGCCAAAATGCGTTTTAACGATTATTCCATTGACAAAATGGTGTATGTGGTTGGAAACGAACAGAATTATCATTTCCAGGTACTGGCTATTTTACTCGATAAACTTGGGTTTGAATGGGGAAAAGACCTTTTTCATTTCTCATACGGAATGGTTGAGCTTCCATCCGGGAAAATGAAATCCAGGGAAGGTACCGTTGTTGATGCAGACGATCTAATGGAAGGCATGACTGAGGTTGCACGCAAAATGTCGGTTGAACTTGGAAAACTTGGATCGTTATCTGAGGAGGAGGCTGAGAAAACCTATCGAATTATTGCTTTGGGCGCCCTTAAATATTTTATTCTGAAAGTAGACCCTAAAAAGAATATGATGTTTAATCCCGAGGAGTCGATTGATTTTAACGGGAATACCGGTCCTTTCATTCAGTACACTTATGCCCGAATTCAGTCGGTGTTACGTAAGGCAGCCGGGCAAAATATCGACTATGGAAAAACAATTGAAATGGAAACTATTTCAGCAAAAGAGAAAGACTTGCTCAAACGTTTGTCTTTGTTTCCATCGACGGTTAAAGAGGCCGGTGATAATTTTAGTCCGGCTGTTATAGCCAATTATTGTTACGAGCTGGTAAAAGAATTTAACCAGTTTTATCACGACCATTCCATTCTGGGAGAAGATGATGAAAAAATTAGGAATTTCAGATTAATGTTGGCTTCTGCTGTAGGAAGCATTGTAAAAAGCGGAATGGGTTTATTAGGCATCGAAATGCCGGACAGGATGTAAAAAAAGGAGACCGAAGTCTCCTTAAATTTCTTTTTTGATGTCGTCTGATTTAATGGTCGAAAGGGGCTTGCGACGTCCTTCCTTACACTTATATATTCTGATTTTTAGTAAAAGGTAACCCGCATTTGTGTTAAAATCCTTCATTTTAGAAACACTCCAAACAAGGAAAACATCATAAGTATTGCCTGATTTTATTCATAATAATATGTGTGTCTATCAACCAGGAAAATTAAAGAATAACCATCTTAATCAAACTTGAAATTACATTTCGGAAATTATTTATTTCGTCAGGAATCCTGAATGCTGGTAGATGAATTCAGATACTTTACTTTTTCTGTGGAACAAATCGGAAGCTACATCAATTTTTCCTATTTTTGCACCTCATTTTCAAAACTATTGAAAGCATGTTCGAGAATTTAAGCGATAGGCTGGAGCGGTCCTTTAAAATGTTAAAAGGACAGGGTAAAATTACCGAAATTAACGTTGCAGAAACTTTAAAAGATATACGTCGTGCCTTGTTGGATGCCGACGTTAACTACAAGATAGCCAAACAATTTACCGATGATGTAAAACAAAAGGCTCTCGGTCAGAACGTATTGACTGCGGTAAAACCAGGTCAGTTGATGGTGAAAATCGTAAAAGATGAACTTTCACAGTTAATGGGAGGTACTTTTACTGATATCGAACTGAAAGGAAAGCCGGCAGTGATTTTAATGGCAGGTTTGCAGGGGTCGGGTAAAACCACTTTCTCGGGAAAACTGGCCAACATGCTGAAAAAGAAAAAGGGCCGTCATCCGATGTTGGTTGCGGGAGACGTTTACCGTCCGGCTGCTATTGAGCAGTTGAAAGTGTTGGGTGAACAGATCGGGATTCCTGTTTATACGGAAGAAGGAAACATGGATCCGGTTAAAATTGCCAAAGCTGCCATCCAGGAAGCAAAAGCCAAAGGACATGATGTGGTGATTGTGGATACCGCAGGTCGTTTGGCGGTAGATGAACAGATGATGAACGAGATTGCAGCTATTAAAGCAGCTATCAATCCTGATGAGATTCTGTTTGTGGTAGATTCTATGACAGGTCAGGATGCGGTGAATACCGCCAAAGAATTTAACGATCGCCTCGATTTTAATGGCGTAGTTCTTACAAAACTGGATGGTGATACCAGAGGTGGAGCAGCGCTTTCCATTCGTTCTGTGGTTGAAAAGCCAATCAAATTTGTTGGTACTGGTGAAAAACTCGATGCACTCGATGTTTTCCATCCCGAAAGGATGGCTGACCGTATTCTCGGCATGGGTGATATTGTTTCGTTGGTTGAGAAGGCTCAGGAACAGTTTGACGAAGAAGAAGCCAAGCGCCTTCAGAAAAAACTGGCAAAAAATACCTTCGATTTTAACGATTTTCTAAAACAGATTAGCCAGATCAAGAAAATGGGTAATCTGAAAGATGTAGTCGGAATGATACCCGGAATGGGCAAAGCGTTGAAAAATATGGATATCGACGACGACGCTTTTAAACACATCGAAGCCATTATTTATTCAATGACCCCGTCTGAACGTGAGAATCCTGCAATTATCAACGGAACACGGAGAAAAAGAATTGCTTCAGGTTCCGGTACCGATGTTCAGGAAGTAAACCGGCTTCTGAAACAGTTTGATGAAACACGAAAAATGATGAAAATGGTTTCGCAAGGCAAAAATGTTCAGCGGATGATGGCAGGAATGCAACAACGGGGAAGAAGGTAGTTGTCACTGGTCATTAGTCATTTGTAAATGGTGAAGTAATTGATAAACAAGCAATTCCAAAACAGATTTAAAAGAAAAAAATGAATTTGATAGACGGAAACAAAGTAGCAGCCGAAATTAAGCAGGAAATTGCAGTTGAAGTACAACAGATTATCAGGAACGGTGGAAAACAGCCACATTTGGCAGCTATCCTTGTTGGACACGATGGTGGAAGTGAAACTTATGTAGCATATAAAATTAAAGATTGCGAAGCAGTTGGTTTTAAGTCGTCGTTGATTCGTTACGAAGATGATGTGACTGAAGCAGAATTGCTTGCCAAAGTTAACGAATTAAATAAGGATGCTGATCTGGACGGCTTTATTGTTCAGCTTCCGTTACCAAAACATATTTCAGAACAAAAGGTTATTGAAGCCATTGACCCGAAGAAAGATGTGGATGGTTTTCATCCGATCAATGTAGGAAGAATGGTAATTGGTTTGCCGTCGTTCGTTTCAGCTACTCCTTACGGAATTGTTGAATTACTGAAACGATACAAGATTGACACCAACGGTAAGAATTGTGTTGTACTGGGACGTAGCAATATTGTTGGTCGTCCGATGAGTGTACTTATGTCGCAAAAAGCGATGAATGCAACTGTTACAGTGGCTCACAGCAGAACGGCGAATTTAAAGGAAGTATGTCGGGCTGCTGATATTTTAATCGTTGCCATGGGAGTTCCTGAATTTGTAAAAGGCGACATGGTAAAAGAAGGTGCTGTGGTTATCGATGTTGGAACAACAAGAGTGAAGTCGGATGTAACCAAGTCGGGCTGGAAACTGAAAGGTGACGTCTTATTTGAAGAGGTTGCTCCAAAATGCTCGTACATTACACCGGTGCCGGGCGGTGTAGGACCGATGACAAGAACTTCCTTGCTTTTAAACACCCTTCTCTCAGCTAAAAAAGAAATATATAAATAAATCGAATCTTTTCGGAATCAGAGGCAGATTTTCCGCCTTTTTTTATGTCAATCTGAGTTATTTCTTCTGAAAAATTATAACATTTAAATAGAACTTCTGTCGTAAAACATCCATTGAATCCTCAGCTTTCTGACCATTTGTTAAAATTTCTAAAATATTTTTCTATTTTTGAGATCAACTAAATCAAAAATCAAAAAAGGATAGAATGGAAATTGATAACAAGGAGGGAGTTGACTATTCAGATAGTAAATTCAGACAGGAGATTCATTCAAAAGTTATTCGCGCCGGGAAAAGAACCTATTTCTTCGATGTAAAAAGTACCAGAAATGATGAGTACTACTTAACCATCACCGAAAGTAAAAAACGATTTGGTGACAACGGAAAGTTTAGCTATGAGAAACACAAAATCTTTTTATACAAGGAAGATTTTGAGAAGTTTATCGGTAGCCTACAGGAAATCTTCGATTACATCTACGACAAGCAACCTCAGGGTGAAAGTACAGAAGTAGTGGATAGGGTAGAAGTGGACGATGATGATAATTTCGAAGAAAGAGAACCGGTTAAGAATTATACAAATGTTGAGTTTGAAGACATTTAGATCTTAACGATGTAAATGTTAACCCAACTCACTTAACTCAAGCCAGCGAAACTCTTTCTCATCGAGAAGAGTTTTTATTTTTTCCAGCTCCAGCGATTTAGCATACAACTCTTCGTGGGGTAATTCACCTGAATTAAGCAAATTCTCAAGCGTTTCAATTTGTTGTTCCAATTTAGGAATCTCTTTTCCAAGTTGCTCAAACTCACGTTTTTCGTTGAACGAAAGTTTCTTTTTTTCGGAAGTAGATTTTGTTTTTTCAGGTTCTTTTTTTGCCTCAGTCTTTGCCTTCGCCTGTGCTTCCAGCTTTTTCTTTTCCTGATCTTCTTCCGTTTTATTTCTGTAAATGGTGTAATTGCCGGGGAAATCAGTGATTATCCCATCTCCTTCGAATACAAAAAGATGATCCACTATTTTATCCATAAAAAAACGATCGTGTGAAACAATAACTACACAACCTGCAAAAGCTTTCAGATACTCTTCGAGCACATTGAGAGTCATAATATCCAGGTCGTTGGTAGGCTCGTCCAGTATCAGGAAATTTGGATTTTGCATCAAAACCGTACATAAATACAACCGACGCTGCTCACCTCCGCTTAATTTTTCAATATAGTTGTACTGAGTTTCCGGCGGAAATAGAAAGCGGGTGAGCATTTGTGTGGCACTCATTTTGGTGCCATCTTCAAAATGGATGAATTCGGCTATTTTTTGAACCGCTTCAATCACTTTTTCCTTTGGATCGAAAAGTATTCCTTCCTGCCTGTAATACCCAAACTTGATGGTTTCACCAATTTCAACTTTTCCAGAATCGGGTGTAATAGAATTGGATATGACATTCAAAAAGGTTGATTTTCCGGTTCCGTTTTTACCAATAATCCCCACTTTTTCAAAACGCTGAAATTTGTATGAGAAATCTTCAATAAGGCGAATTCCCGGATAGGATTTGGAAATTTTTTCCAGTTCAACGATTTTCTTACCTAAACGGGCAGATTGAATTCCAATCTCCACCTGGTTATCGTCAATTCTCTGCGAGGCTTTCTCTTTCAGATCATAAAATGCATTGATACGGTACTTCGCTTTATGACTTCTTGCCTGTGGCATTCTTCTCATCCACTCCATCTCGGTGCGAAGAAGATTTCTGGCTTTGGAAACCGTTGCCTGTTGCATTTGAATGCGTTCATCACGCTTTTCAATAAAATAGGAATAATTCCCCAGATAACGATAGATCTGGTTATCCTCCATTTCAATGATTTCGTTACAAACACGATCCAGAAAATACCGGTCGTGTGTAACCATCAGCAGGGTTGCTTTTGTTTTATCGAGATAGTCTTCCAGCCATTCAATCATTTCGAGATCGAGGTGGTTGGTAGGTTCATCCAGGATCAACAGGTCCGGTTTATCAATCAGTACTTTGGCCAGCGCCAGTCGTTTTTGTTGTCCGCCGGAAAGTTCAGCAACCTTTTGCTCGAGGAAATTGATTTTTAGCTGAGTAAGAATCTGTTTAATCTCCACTTCGAAATTCCAGGCATTGAGTTCATCCATTTTAGCAGAAATAGCTGCAATATCATCTTGCTTGTTTCGTGAAACAGCAAGCTCAAAAGCTTTAATTGTTCGAAGTTGTTCGTTATCGGTCTCAAAAATCTCTTCGATAACTGTATTGTTTGGATTCAGATTCGGGATTTGCTCAAAATAACCCGTTTTTACGTCATTGGTAATCGTGATCAGACCATTGTCGGGAGAATCTTTACCTGCGAGCAGATCTAACAAAGTAGATTTTCCAGTGCCGTTTTTTGCAATCAGGGCTACTTTTTGACCCTCAAAAATGGTAAAAGAAATATTTTCGAAAAGCAGCAGTTCACCCCAGCGTTTCGAGAGGTTTTCAGCCTGTATATATGGTTTCATTTACTAT
>DAOPJR010000034.1:19250-29274 GCA_035399765.1 Draconibacterium sp.
TCCTTTTCCCCAGCTTCTGAAATAGGCTCTGCTCAACAGTGATTTTACCTGCGGAGTGAATACTTTTTCTCGGGCATTCTCTGAAATGGCTTTAGAGTTTGGATCAGTCAAATTAATCAGGAATTGTCCAAGATCGGAAATACTGGCATTAATGCCTGCAGCCGGTGTTGTATTGTAATAGCGGTCGTTAAGTCGCATTGGGCTAAAATGGTTATGCCCACGGTTAACATGAGGATAAGCTTTGTTTTTATTTTCTTTAAAGGCTTTGAATCCGGTGGATGCATCATTCATTCCAAAAGGTTGGAAAAGTTTTTCATGAATTACTTCATCAAAACTTTTGTGGGTCTTCTTCTGCGTGATGGGATCATAAATACTGTACAGCACATTCTGATATCCGTACAATTCGCCGGGGGGCGAAGTAATATCAACCTGGTTGAGCCTGGCAATAATCTGGTCAAGTGGCACGTGGTCTTCCACCATTAAATCGTAAGTATGCGGAATCAGTCCCGAGGTGTGACTAAGCAAATGTTTTACGCGAAGTTCTTTTGTGCTTTCCGGGTCTTTAAGTTGGAGGTCAGGGATGTATTTAACTACTTTGTCGTCGAGCGAAATAATATTCTCATCATCGAGAATGCTTGCCAGGACACCCGTTATCGGTTTAGATACTGATGCTAAACGAAAAATAGTGTTTTTATTTACAGGATATTTTTCCCCTGCTTTTCTTACTCCGTAACATTTAACAAATGCTATTTGGCCTTTATAAGTAACTACGGCAGCAGCTCCCACCACACCGGCATGTTCAAGGTTCGCTTCCAATAAACTGTCAAACTCCTGAAGTGTACTTTCAATTTCAACCGCAGGATTATATGGCGGAGTTTGTGGCTCTTCGACAACAATTTCCGGAATTTCTTCTTTGGTTACAAAGGACTGTAGTTTGAATCCCAGTAAACCCATCCCCACGATAACAATAATATAAATATACTTTTTTCTCTTCATCCGGTAAATTCTCTTCTTCAATAAGCACAAAAATAGAATTTATCCGAAAGTATGAAAGTTATTATGCTTATACAAGAGAAGATTTTATGCACTTTCTGAATTTAATAAGCTTTTGATACAATAAAAAAGCCGGTCAGCACCGGCTTTTATCTGTTAATTGTTAACTTAAAACCATCTCTATATGAGGGGAGAAATGGTGTTAAAACGTTATAATATAGGACTGGAGTAAACGTGTTTTGTTACACAAACGCATAAAAAATATATAATTTTGAAAAAAAATGAATTTCATGCGAAAATCAGAGTTATTTAAGTACGTAATTGAATATTTCGAAAAAGCAATGCCCATTGCAGAAACAGAACTGGATTATGGTAATCCTTTCGATTTGATAGTTGCAGTAATTCTTTCAGCGCAATGTACTGATAAACGTGTTAACCAGTTAACTCCTGATTTACTCAAACGTTTTCCTACCCCGCAGAAAATGGCCGAAGCAGATCCTGCTGAAGTATTTGATTACATAAAAAGTTGTTCGTATCCGAATAACAAAGCCAAACACCTGGTTGGGATGGCGCAAAAACTGATCGAGTTGTACGATGGGGTAGTGCCCGATGATGTGGATGATTTGCAAAAACTTCCGGGGGTTGGAAGAAAAACGGCTAATGTTATTGCATCGGTTGTGTACAATAAACCTGCTCTGGCCGTCGACACTCATGTTTTTCGGGTAGCCGCACGAATTGGTTTAAGTACAAATGCAAAAACTCCGTTGGCTACCGAAATGCAGTTGATGGAATACATTCCGGAAGAATTGGTTCCCAAGGCCCATCACTGGCTGATTTTACATGGGCGGTATGTATGTGTGGCACGAAATCCTAAATGCACAAAATGCGGCCTTACTGAAGTGTGTAAATTTTATAAAAAGGAAGTGGTAAAGTGAAAGCAACAGTTTTCAAATAAAAACACCCGATGAAAATCTTTCATCGGGTGCTGTAATATATTAAATTGATTGTTTTTTTATAATCCTTTGGCGAGCATATAATACACCTCATTCCATTTCAATTCCTTTTTGAATTCAGATACTTTGGTGTCTTTGTCGATGATCACAAATTCAACATCGGCATATTCTGCGAATGTTTCAATAAATTCAGGCGTTAATGCCAGTGTAAATACCGAATGGTGTGTTCCACCGGCATAAATCCATGCAGCTGCTCCGTCCGCAAGGTTTGGCATTGGTTTCCAGAATGCAGAAGCAACCGGAAGTTTTGGCATTTTTTCAAGAGGTTCGATTACATCAAGTGTATTTACAATCAAGCGGAAACGATTCCCCATGTCAATTAAAGTCACATTCATGGCATCACCTGTAGCACTTTCAAAAATCAACCGGGCAGGAGCATCTTTCCCTCCAATACCTAGTGGCTGAACGACCAATTTTGGTTTGGCAGCAGCAATCGAAGGACAAATCTCCAACATGTGAGCACCTAACACGGCTTCATTGGCCGGATTGAGATGATAGGTGTAATCTTCCATAAATGAACTTCCGCCTTTCATCCCTGCCGACATGGTTTTAACAATGCGCAACAAGGCTGCCTGTTTCCAATCGCCTTCAGCACCAAAACCGTAACCAGCTTCCATTAAACGCTGTGAAGCCAATCCGGGAAGCTGGCTTAATCCAACAAGGTTTTCAAAGTTGGTTGTGAAAGCTTTAAAATTACCTTCTTCCATGAAACGCTTCAGAGCAATTTCGTATCGGGCCTGAACCCGAACGTTTTCATGGTATTTTTGTCCCGGCTTGCAATCGTCGGCTACATCGTAAAGCTGTTCGTATTCTTTGTATAAAGTATCTACTTCTGTATTTGTAACTTTTTCAACACGAGATACAAAATCACCCAAACTATATGCATTGATTTGCCAGCCAAACTTAATCTGGGCTTCCACTTTGTCACCTTCGGTTACGGCAACTTCGCGCATGTTATCACCAAAACGTGCAACCTTCAACCCCTGAGAATCAGCCCACCCAATGGCGGTACGGCACCAGTTTCCAACTTGTTCCTGTACTTTTTCATCTTGCCAGTGACCAACTACTACTTTGCGGTTTTTGCGCATGCGGGCGTTGATAAAACCGTATTCACGGCCACCATGTGCACTTTGGTGAAGGTTCATGTAATCCATGTCGATTTCTCCCCATGGCAGGTCGCGGTTGAATTGGGTGTGCAGGTGCATGTATGGTTTGCTGAGCGCTTTTAATCCACCGATCCACATTTTTGCAGGTGAAAAAGTGTGCATCCAGGTGATCAACCCAATACAGTTCTTATCCGCACTAGCCTGAACACAAATATCCAGAATTTCATTTGGAGTTTTAACCACGGGTTTGAAAACCACTTTTACAGGTAGTTTCCCTGATGCATTTAAGCCATCTACAATTATTGATGAATCTACATCTACTTGTTTAAGGGTTTCTGGCCCGTAAAGATGCTGGCTTCCGGTTACGAACCAGACTTCCATATGTTCAACGTCTGACATTTCTAGTATTTTAAATTTGATGCTAAAGTATAAAATATTTTTAAAGCGTGCAATTAACACTTATACGCATGTGGTCAAAAGTGAAAAACATTTGTTTGAATAAAAAAAGCATTACATCTACTCTTATCGCTTTATGAATTTAAAAGAAGAATGATGTACTTAGAATATTAGTCCTCTTTTTTTGCTGAGCTGTATTCCAAATCTGAAAAACCATCTCCATCAGTGTCATCACGAGGAGATACGGCTGTATAAATAGCTGTATAAAGAATAACTCCCACAAGTACAACAGGGATGATTATACACCACAGCCGGGAATTTTTTTGTTTTGAGCTTTTGAGCGGCTCGTATATGGTCTGCAATTTCAAGTTTTTCTCCATTTGAATAAAAACTAAACTGACTTCCATGTATTGGCTTATCAGATGTATTTATGATTTCGAAATTTAAAACCTGAACATTTCTTCTGTTTGCCCATGCTCTTTTTAAATGGTTATCTGGTTCACAAACTAAATCGGTGGAATAGGAATATATTACGTTTTCTGTAGCTGCAGGATCTTGTAATGGTGTAAAAGTAGCTGTGTTTTTGTAGGCAACACAAGAGGTGAATAAGAAAAGAAAGGCAATGAAAACTGAAACCAATAATGAATCTCTGTAATTAAGAACGGAAAAAATCAGCTTATAACCTGGAGGCTGTATTCTGAATGATTTCCCATGCATTTCTTACATGCTCTTCCTCTGTATTGGTTTGTCCGATACTCATGCGCAACACAATCTGATTGTTTAATTTGGTATGTGTAAAGAATATTTTGCCGGTTTCGTTAATGGAGTTCATCAATTTCATGTTGAAATCGTCACCATTTTTATGTCGGAAGCAGATCAGGTTGAGAGGTGGTTCTACAAGCAATTCAAAATCTTTTGATTCTTTTAACCATTTTGTAAACATCTGTGAAAGTTCCACATGTTTTCTCACATGGTACTGAAGTCCTTCTACACCATAATGACGGATAACGAACCAGAGTTTTAACGCACGGAAACGTCTTCCAAGTTGCACGTGCCAGTCGCGGTAATCAAAAACAGCACCCGATTCGGTGGCCTTATTTTTCAGGTATTCAGGAAGAATGGAAAAAGTATGGATCAATTCATTCCGGTTAGCTACCCAAAATACGTCACAGTCGAAATTGGTAAACATCCACTTATGCGGGTTAAAAACATAACTGTCGGCCAACTCAACGCCATCCATAAAATGCCTGAATTCGGGGCAAAGCATAGCTGTTCCCGACATAGCTGCATCGATATGGAACCAACAACTTTCTTTTTGCGCAATTTCACCGATCTTCCTGAGCGGGTCCATGGCATTTGAAGACGTAGTTCCGAGAGCACCGCAAATAAAAAACGGGAGCAATCCGGCCTTCTTATCTTTCTGAATTTGTTCTTCCAGCAACTCAGGTCGCATTGCAAACGTTTCATCCACATCAATCAGACGAAGGTTTTCCCTGCCAATACCAGCCATTTTTATGGCTTTTTCCAGTGAAGAATGGGTTTGTGTAGAAATGTAAGCTACCAGTTTCTGTCGGACTCCAATTTGGTTCGATTCAAATTTTGTTGCCCTTTCGCGTGCCGCAATAATGGCGGTTAATGCCGAAGTTGAAGCCGTATCCTGAATAACACCTCCTCCGGCTGATGTCGATTTGAATTTTTCAGGCATTCCCATCATTTCAGCCAGCCAGTCTAATACCCGGGTTTCCAGTTCAGTGGCTGCAGGGCTGGTGGCCCAGATCATTCCCTGTACACCCAAGCCGGATGAAACCAGATCGCCCAAAATAGAAGGAAACGAAGTATTGGATGGAAAATAGGCATAAAAATTTGGCGATTGCCAATGCGTAACTCCTGGCATAATCTTTTCATCAATGTCACGCATCATGTCATCCATCCCTTCACCTTTAAGTGGTGGATTCTCAGGAATAGAATGAAAAACCTGACCTGGAGTTACCTGAGATAAAACTGGAAACTGTTCAATATTTTCGTAATAATCTGCAATCCAATCGATAATTTTTTTGCCTTCTTCCCGAAATTGTCCGGGAGTCATGTGGTAACTTTTCTTTTCCACTTCGTTCAAATTTTTTTGATGAAGCGTAAAGATATTAATAAAAGCGGGTGCTTGTTATTTAATCTTTGTAGCAGGTGCAGAAAATGTATCAATACCTGATTTTAAAATCAGGAAAAGGTTCGCTAAAGTTGACAGGTGTTGCTATAATGTTTGTTACTCTCGACATGGTAGGACCAATACGCAAATAATCAATAAAAGTGTCAATCACTACTTTTTCACCCTGAACCATTACTACAACACTTCCATCGGCTGAGTTCCGCACCCATCCTTTCAACTGAAAAATCTGAGCTTGTTTTTGGACGTAGTACCGAAATCCTACACCCTGCACCCGACCAATAACTTTTATTTCGTACTGAACCATTTTTAGCTCTTTCAAACTTAATCCTAAAAGTAATTAAGTTTTAAGACGCTTTGAAAAGTTCGACCGTTTCGTTTTGTGAAAGTGCCCAGATGGAATAAACCCCTACAGCAGTTCCAAGAGGTATGTTTACCAACTCGAGTACAGAGATAATAAGTGTTAATATTCTGGCCCATTCTTTCCGTTTAAAAAGACCAATTCCGGCCAGTATTCCGGGCAGGCTTAAAACTAAAGAAACCACCATGACGATGTTGGCAATGATTGACAAGACAAACTCGGCATCCGGATCGTCGGCAAAGTCACCAACAAAATGAAGGATAACGAAGACGATGGCTACAATAATCAGACGTAAAATACTGAGTCCGATCTGCAAAGCTGCAATTACGTTTACATGTTTTTCCATTACTTGGTTGTTTTTTGTTTTTGTACTATGAATTTACACAATTGGCAGATAGCATGCACAACTTTTAGACGAACAACAACAATTTCTCGTTAAATTGGTTATTACGGTAGGGTTTATTTAACTGTAAACATTAATTTTGCATCGCAAATTAAAGAGAAAAGAAATGGCAATTTTTAAAGTGATTTTAGTAGCGGTCGTTTTGGTAGCGATTGGGATAGCGGGGATGGCAATTACCATTTTGGTGAAGAAGGGCGGTAAATTTCCAAACACGCATGTGAGTGGAAATAAATACCTGAAGAGACAAAAAATTCCTTGTGCACAAACACAGGACAGAATTGCTCAGCGTGATGCATGGAGGGAAGTGAATTATAAGAAAGTTTCTTTAACACAAAATATGAAAGCCGGCAAATAAACCGGCTTTTTTATTGGATGCTGGATGCTGGATACTTGATATTTGATACTTGATACTGGATATTTGATTCTGGATACTCGTGGCCCTAGGCTTTCGACTTTGATCTCTAAACACTAAACTCTGAACCTTGAACTATTTCTTAAAACTGATTACTGCACCCTTTTCTATTCCTTCAAATACTTTTTAAACCCTTCTGACATATAAATCTGATTGTTTCCATCATCGTCAGTGTAAATAAAATAGATCTCCAATCCGGGAACTTTCTTTTGTACTTCAATTCCGGCTTCTTTTCCAAGAACCATAAATGCAGTGGCGTAGGCATCGGCCGTCATACAATCGTTTGCAAGAACGGTTGAACTTAAAATACTGTGCTGAACCGGGTATCCGGTTGCAGGGTCGATGGTGTGCGCATATTTTTTGCCATCCTCTACATAAAAATTCAGATAATTTCCTGAGGTTGCCATTGCATGGTCGGGAAGCTCAATAACGTCTTCCAAATCACTGTTAAACGGATCTTCATTTGGTTTACGGATGCCGATGGTCCAGGTATTTCCTTTGTCGTTTTTACCTTTCGCAACCACTTCGCCGCCAATATCGATCATATAGTTTAAACAACCTTTATTTGCCAGGAATTCAGCAATAAGATCACAGGTGTACCCTTTTGCAATGGCACTCATATTAAGTTGCATGGCCGGATTGTCTTTGATTATCTTGCCGTCAACCAGATGAATTTTTTGATAGCCTGAAATAGCTTTTAAAGAATCAACTTTTTCCTGGGTCATTTTCAAACGGTCTTCCGGACCAAACCCCCAGGCATTAATCAGTGGCCCTGCAGTAATATCAAATGCTCCGCCTGTAATTCCAGAAACCTCCATGGCTTTATTAAAACAGGTAATAAACTCCGGTTCGAGCACCACATCTTCGTTTCGGTTCACTTTTGAGATGGTCGAATTTTTTTCGTAATGAGAAAAGATCATGGTATACCGTTCCAATTCTTTATCAATGGAATCTTTAAGGTCCTTTCCATCGGGACTCTCATATTTAATATTGTAATAGGTTCCATATACGGTGCCATTATTGGCGATGTAATTACGAGCTGGTTGTGAGCAGCTTACTGCAATGATCAGAATAAAAGCAAATGCAAAATAGGTTGAGCGCATTTTGTTTGTATTAATTTTCTGCGAATGTAAGAATTTACATTTGGGAATACGAAAATCAATTAAACAGATAGCTGAAAGCCATTCATTTTTCATTCGTAGCAAATGATCTTATTGTAGAATTTACAAAAATCATATTTGTTTTTGTTTCTATTAGAGCTTTTCTGTAATATTACCAATTATTATCAACCATCAATTGAATTATAAACTAGCTCTAAGCATTAAACCAGCAAGCTATCTATGAAATTAAATCTAATCGACATCATTATCATTTTCGCTTACCTGTTCTCAACGGTTGTAATTGGGTTAGTGTTAAAGAAAGCAGCTCAAAAAAGTAAGTCAAATTATATGCTTGGAGGAAATAAGCTTCCCTGGTACATGCTGGGGCTGTCGAATGCTTCTGGCATGTTTGATATTTCGGGAACCATGTGGCTGGTAACCCTGCTATTTGTTTACGGGCTGAAGAGTATCTGGATTCCCTGGCTGTGGCCGGTTTTTAACCAGGTGTTTTTGATGGTATTTTTGAGTATCTGGTTGCGCCGTTCGAAAGTTACCACCGGGGCTGAATGGATCAATACCCGTTTTGGCCGCTCTATCGATAGTAATCTGTCGCATGGGGTAGTGGTGGTTTTTGCGCTTATTTTATGTCTTGGTTACCTTGCTTACGGCTTTATTGGCCTGGGCAAGTTTGTCATGATCTTTATTCCGTGGGAGGTTGTCGCTCCACATATTCCTTTTAATGTGCCTCTCGAATATGTTCCTCATATTTATGGTATCGCGTTTACGCTTTTTGCGGTTTTTTACGCTGTTCTGGGCGGAATGACCAGTATTGTCTGGGCTGATGTTCTGCAATATATTATAATGACTATCTCCGCCATTTTGATCGGAGTTCTGGCAATGAAAGCCCTGACGGCAGAATCTTTAAATGTTCCGGAGGGATGGTATTCGCCTTTTTTCAGGAATAACCTGAATGATTTGAATTGGCGTGGAATTATTGATGAGGTAAACTCAAAAATTGCGAGTGATGGTTATTCGCTTTTCTCGATATTTTTTATGATGATGTTATTTAAAGGTGTGCTGGTTTCAATGGCCGGGCCGGCACCAACTTACGATATGCAAAAGATTCTGTCTACTAAATCGCCAAAAGAAGCGGCTAAAATGAGTGGTTTTGTGTCGGTGGTTTTGATGCCGATTCGCTATTTCATGATTGCCGGTTTTGCGGTGCTTGCCATTGTATATTACGACAAGCTGAATTTGCTGGTAGCAGGACAAATCGATTTTGAGCAGATCCTGCCTTCGGCCATTGCTGAATTTGTGCCGGTAGGTTTTATGGGATTACTGCTGGCAGGTTTGCTGGCAGCATTTAATTCTACTTTTGCCGGCACTTTAAATGCTGCACAGGCATACATTGTTAACGATATCTATTTGCGATATGTAAAGCCTGAAGCGGATAACCGTCAGATTAAAAACATGAACTACATCACTGGTATCGTAGTGGTGATTATCAGTATTATTTTTGGCGTATTTGCGCAGGATGTAAACAGCATGTTGCAATGGATCGTTTCAGGCCTGTACGGAAGTTACGTAGTTTCAAATGTATTAAAATGGTACTGGTGGCGGTTCAACGGCTATGGTTATTTCTGGGGAATGGTTTTCGGATTGATTCCGGCGTTGGTATTTCCGCGCATCACCGATACGCTCGATTTGTATTATTTCCCCTGGTTACTGATTATTTCTATTGCCGGTGCTTTGCTGGGCACACTGTTAACCAAACCAACCGACGAAAAGACTTTAAAGGAATTTTATAAAACAGTAAACCCGTGGGGATTCTGGGGACCGATCCGTAAGAAAGTGATAGAAGAAAATCCGGGTTTTGTTCCCAACCGTTACTTTAAACGCGATATGTTTAATGTAGTGATCGGTACCATAGCACAAACCGCTTTGGTTGCTCTGCCTATTTATGTGGTTTTAAAAGACACCTGGCCAATCTGGATCACCATTGGAATTACGATAGTTTCGGGCATCATTTTAAAGAAAACCTGGTGGGATACACTTCCTGAAGAATAGCATCCGGAATTA
>DAOPJR010000034.1:29374-32963 GCA_035399765.1 Draconibacterium sp.
CATTTTAAAGAAAACCTGGTGGGATACACTTCCTGAAGAATAGCATCCGGAATTAACTATTTGTACCTGCTTTTTAACCTTGGTATTTATGCCTGGGAAAAGTAAGACATGGCTGGCCGGCCTTTAGCCCTGACCCGAATTAAGGACTAAAGTCCCGTTAAGCGGATTGCTCCAATACACCGGCATAAATGCCGGTGTTAGTCAATCATTCTTACAACGTGTTCAGTGATCATCAATAATCAGTTTGTTCCGAAAGAGGACAAATTGATATTCCGTATTAAATATTTTGTTCGCTATATTAGCAGTCGTTATAACTTATTTCAGCATTCAATTTCTTCAATATGGATAACAACAGAAAAACATATAACTGGGCCGTGCTGGGCTGCGGAAAGATTGCCAATAAAATGGCACACGATCTGAAACTCTTACCCAATGCCAGGTTGTACGCAGCCGCATCGAGAGATTATAACAGGGCACAGGAATTTGCCAACCAGTGGGGTTTCGAAACGGCATATGGCAGTTACGAAGACATGGTGGCCGATCCGAAAGTGGATATCGTTTACATTGCCACTCCGCATTCGCATCATTTCGAACATGCTTTGCTTTGCCTGAATCATAAAAAAGCTGTGTTATGTGAAAAAGCATTCGCACTGAATGCCCGCGAAGTTCAGCAAATGACAGACGCTGCCCGCGCAAACAATACCTTTCTGATGGAAGCTTTCTGGACCATGTTTCAGCCAAGTTTTAAACAGGCACAGCAGATTTTACACTCAGGAGAACTGGGAAAAATAAAAATGGTGCGCTCCGATTTTGGTTTTAATGCTCCGTACATTGAAGACAGGCGTTTGTACAATGTGGCGCTGGGAGGGGGCTCGTTGCTCGATATTGGCATTTACCCGGTTTTTGCGGCTCTTACTTCTCTGGGAATTCCTCAAACCATTAAAACCTTTGCCGATTTCAGCCCAACGGGTTCCGAAGAAAGTATTAGCATGATATTTAACTATGCAGGAGGCGAAATGGCCAGTCTTACTTCCAGCCTGGCATCGTATTCACCCACTCAAACAGAATACTGGTGCGAGAGAGGTTACCTGATACTTAATCCGCGTTGGTATGCACCAACCAATATTACCATTTTCCGCGAAGGTGCCGAAGCGGAAACGCTTCCGAAAGAACATTTCGAAGGCTGGGGTTACCAGTACGAAGCCGCTCATGTAATGGAATGCATGGACGAGGGAAAAATTGAAAGCCCGCTGATGAGTTGGCAGATGAGCCTCGATTTGATGCAGGTGCTCGACCGTATCCGTATTGATGCGGGTATTTTCTTTGGCGACCGCGATAAGAATATGTTTTTCTGAAGTGGGCTAAAGCCCTGTTAATGGAAAGTCTGCAGCATGCCCCGGGCTAAAGCCCGGGGTTAGTAAAAGAAAGCAAGTATTGAAGCAATAACTAACCCCGGTCTTCAGACCGGGAGCCAGACACGATAGAAGAAACAATAGGCTTTAGTCCTGAACACTCTCAAATAACTAACCCCGGTCTTCAGACCGGGGGCCAGGTACCGCAGAAGAAATGATGGGCTTTAGCCCTGAACGCTCTCAGAACCATAATCAGACAGGAACCTAAGGTACTCCTCTTCCCAGCTCTCGTGTTGATGATGTGTTTCCTGGTTTTTTATGTATTTACGAACCCTGTTTACCTGAGAGTCGCTTATTGAAACGGCGAAGTATTCATCAGCCCATTCGAATTTACCTGCACTTAGCTGATTTTTGTTGATCCAGTAGGAAGATTCGCCTTTTATTAACTGCATGCACTTCGAAAGCATCTGGTCCGGTTTTAATGAAAGCAAACAATGAATGTGTTCTTTGTAACCATTAATAAAATCGATGTGAATGGCTTTATTTCGCGCATTGGTTTTGATATGTTCAAGGATGAAGATTTTGTTTTTATTGTTGAGAAAGGGAATCCGGTTTTTGGTTCCCCATACACAATGGAGCCATATTTTTACATAGGACATGGGTGATGATTTATGGGCTGAAGCCCCGATTGTTTATGTTGATGCAGCATGCCCCGGGCTAAAGCCCGGGGTTAGTCAGAGGATGCATGTGTTGAGTTGCAATAACTAACTCCGATTCTTGGTCTGGGGGCTAGGCCCTGCAGAAGAAATGAGGATTTTAGCTCTGTGCTCTCTCCAATGACTATCTCCGGTCTTCAGACCGGAGATACCGTAGCTGAGATTGACAGGACTTTAGTCCTTAATTGATGGTCATGTGGGCAGAAGCCCGGATTGTGGTGGTTTCCACCCCAGACTGAAGTCTGGGGTGATTGTTTGTATGTACGGAGTTGTGGTTATTCTTCCACCACAGGCTCCTCTTTTTTACTTCGTTTTTTAACCACCTCGTTGTTTTCGGCAATAATAGTGGCAATGGTGCGGGCAAGAGCCCCATAAGCGGGTTCGTCAACCACTTCCATGGCACGCATATAAATCACAATTTTATCGTTGATAAGTGCCAGCACTTCCTTTTTTACTTCGGTGGCGTTTAACTGGGTACTTTCTTCAGCTTTCTCCTGTTCATAAACAATCCGGGCGGCTTCGAAATCGTTTTGGGCGCTTTGCAGTGCCACGATTACTTCGGCGCAGCCCGGCAACAGCGCAATGGCAGCTACCTGTTTTTGTTTCGAGAGGTCGTCGAGCAGCGAAGTAATCATCGACGATTCGGTGGAGTAACTTTCGCCAACAATTTGCAAACCGTATTTTCCGAACACCTTATCGACGGTTCCGGCGGCGGTTTTAATGGCAGCATCGGGGTGGTGCAGGTAGCCCTGAACCAGGTAATACAGCGCACGAACCTGCTGGTCGCGGGCTTCGTCTTTTAGTTCGAGCTCGCTTTCGGCTTTGCTGCGGTTAATAGCTGCCGTCAGGGCTGCCGAGCGGTTTTCAAGATCGGTAAACATTGTGTTCAGGTGAGGGTCGGTGTTCAGCGAAGTGTTTTTGTAAGCGCCAACCAGGCGCATGCTTGCAGCGTCGATCTCGGTGACACGGCTTTTGCTCATTAAATAGGGAATCATAGTAATTTGTTTTTGAATGGTTTACATTAGCACCGTAAAACACGGTAAGTATGCTTTGGGTGCATTAATTTTTGGTTTCTGCTATTAAAATTAAGTGAATTCCCGATATAATCATAGGCGGTGTATTATGTTGCATGGCATGGCAAATAGCCACAGCCCCATCTTTTCCTTCGTCGGCTATTGGCAATTTGCCACCATATACTTTCCCGTTAGGATGGTTTATGGCAATTTGCCATTGTATTGTTTTTTGCCGGGGCAAACAACGGCACCCTGCCACTGGCTCTTTTTTCTTTTTCCCTTGCAATGGCACATTGCCATATTTTCAGATTCTTTCCTGAGCTTTAATGGCTTGTGCGGGATTTACTATTCAATATTTATGTTTATTTTTAGAAGACTAAAAAACCAAAGACCGTTGAATACGCACATAAACAAAAGATTTAGGGCAAAACCTGGTTTACACACCCAAAATGGGTGTATAAATGCAGTCGACAATAAGGATATAAATACAATTGTGTGTTTCCACATA
>DAOPJR010000035.1:0-31771 GCA_035399765.1 Draconibacterium sp.
TGGTGGAGCTCAAGAAACGGAAAAACGTATTTATTCAACCCTTCTGACCCGGCAACTGAACCTGAAATTCTTTTCGACCGGAATGTAAACGACCGGTACAACGATCCGGGTTCATTTATGACATCAAAAAATGAATTTGGGGAATACACGCTGGAAATAGGAAAAAACAAATTATACCTTATTGGGATGGGCTACTCGCCCGAAGGAATGAAACCATTCTTCGATGAGTTCGATCTGAAAACCAAAACAAGCAAACGCCTGTGGCAAGCCGACGGTAAAGAAACGCTGGAGCGGATCATTCGGGTTGAAGATGCACAACAAGGTGTTCTTCTAACGCGTGTGGAATCCAGTAATGTTTTTCCAAATTATTACATCCGAAATATCAAAAAACGGATTGCGCCTGTTCAGATCACCTTCACGAAGAACCCAATTGAAAGTCTGGAGAATGTATACAAGGAACTGATTAAATACCAACGTGAAGATGGCATTGAATTATCCGGAACACTTTATCTGCCTGCAGGATACGATCGCGAGAAAAAAGAAAAACTACCGATGATCATGTGGGCTTACCCACGTGAATTCAAGGATGCTTCTACAGCAGGACAGGTCACTAGCTCGCCGCACACTTTCACCTATCCAAACTACGGATCGATGATCTATTGGGTGACTCAGGGTTACGCCGTTCTTGATGGTGCTGCTTTCCCAATTGTGGGTGAAGGAGACAAGGAACCCAATGATACTTTTATTCCGCAACTTGTTGCCAACGCCAAAGCTGCCATCGACGCAGTGGATAAGCTGGGTTACATCGACAGAAATCGTGTAGCTGTGGGCGGCCATTCGTACGGCGCTTTCATGACAGCGAACCTGCTGTCGCATTCTGACCTTTTTGCTGCCGGAATTGCCCGAAGTGGAGCCTATAACCGCACCCTCACTCCCTTCGGATTTCAAAGTGAAGAACGTACCTATTGGGAAGCTCCTGAAATTTATTATGAAATGTCGCCATTTATGCATGCTGATGGAATGAAAACTCCGCTGTTGCTCATTCATGGCGAAGCCGATAACAATTCAGGAACTTTCCCACTTCAAAGCGAACGTTATTTTAACGCATTGAAAGGTTTGGGAGCCACAGTTCGATTGGTTATGTTACCAAAAGAAAGTCATAGTTATTCGGCCCGCGAATCGATTTTGCACATGTTATGGGAACAAAATCAATGGCTCGATAAGTATGTTAAGAATAAGAAATAGTTGTTTTTAGCAAATAAAAATGAAAAACCCGGAAGTAAACCTTTCGGGTTTCTTATTTTTGAGTGTTCATTTTAAATTAAACTACATTTCTGATTTCCCTGATAATCAGTATTCTTCTATCAGGATTGAATCAGTACAAGTTAATTTGTTATGCAGGATATATTGAATCGGAAAAAGCAGATGGAATACCGGCGTTTTGGTAAAACGGAAAAATACCTCAGCGTGATCACCCTTGGCGGTATGCGTTTTCAGAAAGCCCAGTATAATCCACGTCACGAAATCCCAAAAGAAACATTCAATGAGTGTTTAAATACAGTTCAATTGGCATTTGATGCGGGGATTAACCACATTGAAACGGCATGGGGTTATATCAAAAGTGAAACTGTGTACGGGAAAGTACTCAATGAAGAGCTTAAAATCCCTCGTTCTTCCTATCATTTAATGACAAAGGGAAGTCCAAAGACAGCTGCAGAAACAAGGGAATTAATTGAGAAACAACTAAACGATCTTCAAACCGATTACCTGGATTTTTATGGCTGGCATGGCATCAATAACCAGGAATTGTATGAACTGGTCTGCAAACCGGGTGGTCCCGTTGAAGAATTGTTGAAATTAAAAGAAGAAGGCTTCATCCGACATGTGGGATTCAGCACACATGCTCCGCTTCAGGTAATCATTCGCACTATTGAAACCGGATTGTTTGAATTCGTTAACCTGCATTATTATTACTTTGATCAGCGGAATCTGGCAGCTGTTCAAATGGCACAGGCAAACGACATGGGTGTTTTCATTATTTCACCCAATGATAAAGGTGGTCAGCTTTTTAATGCACCGGAAAAAGTAAGAAAAGCTACCGCTCCACTCACTCCTATCCAATGGAATGCGCGTTTCTGTTTACAAAATCCGGCTATTCATACACTTTCGTTTGGCATGCACCAGCCCAGTCATTTTGAAGAAATGAATGGCATTTTCCCCATACATTATCCATGGCCTCAAAAGGAACAGGAAAGCAAGCTTCTTCTCGACAGCTACATTAAAGACGATCCTTATGCATATTACGATGGCTACGACCTCCAAAACGATCCGTCGGGAATCAACATCCCGCAGGTGTTGCGTTTGCGTAAACTCTGGAAATGTTACGACATGAAAGAATATGCCCGTTACCGTTACAAGATTTTTGAACAGAAAGGACACTGGTTTCCTGGAGTATTACCAACTGATGAGAACATTGCTAAAATAGATACTTCCAGAATTCCGTCATACATTCCTTTAAAAGAGATGCTTACCGAAACACATAAGGAACTTTTTGTTCCGGAATATAAATTAGCACCCCGTTAAGAATAGTGAAAATTCAACAATCTGTTTTTTCAATCGTTATAATGAATTATTTTTGAAACCGATTTATGCTGTATCATAAAACATTTCATCATAAGACATCGCAAACCTGGGTAGTATTTATCCACGGTGCCGGAGGGAGTAACGTTGTTTGGTTTAAACAACTACGTGAGTTCAAAAAACATTTCAATGTTTTATTGGTAGATCTGCGCGGGCATGGCAAGTCGAAAAAAGAGTATACACTGAAAGAAAAATACCAATTCGACCAAATTGCTCTGGATGTTATTCAAACCATGGATCACCTGAAAATTGGGAAGGCACACATGGTTGGAATTTCATTGGGTTGCATCGTAATACGTGCTATGGATAAACTGGCGCCAGGACGTGCAGAATCGATTATTCTGGGTGGAGCTATCATCCAGTTCAATAGTCGGATGAAAGTTTTGCTTGGAGTTGCCAAACTCTTACGTTCCATCATTCCTTACATGTGGCTGTATAAAATCAACGCATGGATTCTGATCCCTTATAAAAAAGATATAGAATCAAGAAAGGTATTTATTCGCGAAGCAATCCGTTTGGGAGAGAAAGAATTTAAGAAGTGGCTACGAATGTCGGGTGAGATTAAGCAAAATCTCCATGAATTTATTGTGAAAGAAGCATCGGCACCGGTACTTTACCTGATGGGCGATCGCGATCACATGTTCCTTCCCATGGTTACCAACCTGGTTTCTCGCCATTTTAATTCGAAGCTTGAAGTAATCAGTAATAGCGGACACGTTTGTAATATTGATCAGCCCGATGTGTTTAACGAGCGCTCGATAAACTTTATCAAAAGCCTTATAAAATAACAATCCCTCCGAAACCGAAGGGATTGTCATCAATCTTTGAAAATCGTCAGGCTGATTTTATATCATCCGCGCAACCTTCGCGGTACTCTGCTATAATCTTTTTCACATCGCTGGGAGATACACGGCCAAATACCTTCTCGCCAACCGTAACAACCGGTGCCAATCCGCAAGCTCCAACGCAACGTAAACAGTTAATCGAGAATTTTCCATCTTCGGTAGATTCGCCAACCTCAACCTTTAGCTGTCGTTTGAATTCGCTCAGCACCTGTTCGGCACCACGGACATAACACGCTGTTCCCATACAAATCGAGATCGGAAATTCACCTTGAGGAATCATCGTGAAAAAGCTGTAAAAGGTAACTACCCCGTACACTTTTGCCACCGACATCTTTAACTCCCGTGCGATCACCTCCTGTACTTCGGCAGGCAGGTAACCCAATTTTCCCTGCACTTTGTGCAATACATTGATCAGTTCACTTTCCTTATTTTCAAACTCAGTACAAATTCCCTTGATGAGTTCGATCGTATGTTCTGCTAATTTTATTTTTGGCATTTTTACTTCATTTTAAAATTTAAGCATTTAATCATTCACACATTTATTGCACTATTATGTTCGATCAAAGTATTCAGTATGCAATAGATGATGCGCTTTCTCACTCATCGGTTTTCCGAGGAATTCTTCGTATAGTTTCAGAATATAAGGATTCTTGTGTGATTTACGGATTGTCTTATTCTTATCCTCACGATAAAGAGCCATCTGGCGTTTTCTCAAAATTTCGGCATTGCCATGATGATAAGGCTGGCCTCCACCACCAATACATCCGCCCGGGCAACTCATGATCTCAATAGCATGAAATTCGCTTTTCCCAGCCTGAATATCTTCCAGCAACTTACGGGCATTTCCAAGACCATGTGCAATACCAATTTTTATAGGAAGTCCGTTGAAATCGATAGTGGCTTCCCGAATGCCTTCCATTCCTCGCAGTTCATCAAAATCGAGACGAGGAAGGTCTTTCTTGGTATGAATTTCATAGGCCGTTCTCACAGCAGCTTCAATTACACCGCCTGTGGTTCCGAAAATAACGCCTGCACCAGTTGATTCACCCAGAGGATGATCAAAATCTTCATTGGGCAGCGATTTAAAATCGATGTTAGAGAGTTTGATCAAAGAAGCCAATTCGCGAGTGGTAAGAACAAGGTCTACATCCGGATTTCCGTTTGTTTTAAATTCGTCGCGACTGCACTCGTATTTTTTAGCCACGCAGGGCATGATAGAAACCACCACCATATCCTCACGTTTCACTCCTAATTTATCTGCAAAATAGCTTTTAGCTATCGACCCAAACATCTGTTGTGGCGAACGAGCTGTTGAAGGAATATCTTTCATCTCCGGAAACTGGTGTTCGAAGAATTTTACCCACGCCGGACAACACGAAGTCAGGATCGGAAGTTTAACATCTTTATCTCCTTCCAGGAATCTTCCCAGGCGACTCAGTAATTCGGTACCTTCTTCCATAATGGTTAAGTCGGCAGCAAAATCGGTATCAAATACATGATCAAAGCCAAGTCTGCGCAAGGCTGCAACCAGTTTTCCGGTCACCAGGGTTCCGGCTTCCATACCAAATTCCTCACCTAAAGCAGCACGAACGGCTGGAGCTGTCTGAACGATCACCGTTTTTGTAGGATCAGAAAGAGCACGCACCACTTTACCTGTTTCATCTACTTCGGTAAGAGCACCGGTTGGACAAACAGCCACACACTGTCCGCAATACGTACAAACAGAGTGATCGAGATTCATCTCGAAAGCCGGTGAAACTACTGACTGGAAACCACGGTTAATGGCAGAAAGAACACCAACTGTCTGTACTTCGTTGCACATGGTTTCGCAGCGACGACACATAATACATTTGTCCACATCACGGATAATAGCAGGAGAAGTGTCCTCGCGATATGTAGATTGTTCCCCCTGGTAACGAATCTCGCGGATTCCTAGTTTGTGCGCCATGTCCTGCAATTCGCAGTTACCTGATTTGGCACAGATCAGACAGTCAAAGGGATGATCGGAAAGGATAAGTTCCATTACGGTGCGGCGGGCATTGATCACGCGCATTGTGTGTGTATTGATTTCCATTCCATCATTAGCTTCTGTACAACAGGCTGGTGCCAGGTTGCGGCGCCCGTTCACTTCTACCACACAAATTCGGCAGCCGCCCGGCTTGTTCTCGATATTCATGTCATCCAGTTTCATGTGACACAGGGTCGGAATGTCAATACCAATCCCTGAAGCCGCTTCCAGAATGGTTGTACCTTTTTTAACCACAACGGGTTTGTTATCTATTTTTAGATTGATAGTATCCATAATTCTTTGTTTTCAGGATTAAGTTAAGGTAATGGCGTTGAACTTACATTTCTCGTAGCAGGCTCCGCACTTTATACACAAGCTCTGATCGATGTAATGCGGCTGACGACGTTCACCCGTGATGGCTCCCACCGGACAGTTGCGGAAACAAAGTGTACATCCGGTACACAAGTCTTCTAGAATATCATAACGTAATAAAGATTTACATTGGCCTGCCGGACATTTACCAGCCTGAACGTGTGCTAAATACTCATCTTCAAAATTGGCAATGGTGGAAAGAACAGGATTTGGCGAAGTCTGCCCCAAACCACAAAGCGCAGTGTCCTTGATAACCACACTTAGCTCCTTCAGCTTTTCAATGTCTTCCATTTCACCTTTCCCATCGGTAATCTTATCCAGAATTTCGTGCAACCGTTTGTTTCCAACCCGGCATGGTGTGCATTTTCCACATGATTCTTCCAACGTAAAATCCAGATAGAATTTAGCTATCGAAACCATACAATCATCTTCGTCCATCACAATCATACCACCCGATCCCATCATCGAACCAGCAGCAATCAGGTTATCATAATCAATTGGAATATCAAGATGTTTCTTGGTAAGGCAACCTCCTGAAGGTCCTCCGGTTTGCACCGATTTAAATTCTTTCCCGCCTTTTATTCCGCCGCCAATATCATAAATCACTTCTCGGAGTGTGGTTCCCATTGGCACTTCAATCAAACCAACATTATTAATCTTGCCCGCCAATGCAAATACTTTTGTACCTTTTGATTTCTCTGTACCAATACTACTGAACCATTTGGCTCCCTTATTGATAATAACCGGAACGTTGGCAAAAGTTTCCACGTTGTTTACGTTGGTAGGTTTGCCCATGTAACCCGAAACTGATGGGAATGGTGGTTTAAAAGTAGGTTCGCCACGCAGACCTTCCATCGAATGAATAAGTGCTGTTTCTTCGCCGCAAACAAAAGCTCCGGCTCCGTAACGCAATTCAACCCGGAAATTAAACCCGGTTCCCATTATATCATTTCCGATCAGCCCGTATTCTTCAGCTTGTTTAATTGCCACTTTCAAACGCTGGATAGCCAGTGGATATTCTGCACGGATGTAAACAAGTCCGGTATCAGCGCCAATGCAGTAGCCACAAATAGCCATAGCTTCGAGCACTGCGTGTGGGTCGCCTTCCAGGATCGAACGGTCCATGAAAGCTCCCGGGTCGCCTTCGTCGGCATTACAAACCACGTATTTCTGATCGTTTTCCACATTTTTAGTGATCTCCCATTTTAAACCTGTTGGGAAACCACCGCCTCCGCGGCCACGCAGTCCCGAGTCTTTAATTTCTTTGATTACTTCATCGCGGCTCAGTTCGGTTAAACATTTACCTAAAGCCTGGTAGCCATCGCGGGCAATATATTCTTCAATGTTTTCAGGATTAATAAAGCCACAATTTTTTAGTGCTATACGAATCTGCTTCTTATAGAATTCCATTCCCTTTGAATCAGATACGTGTTTCTCGGTTTTTGGGTCAGTATATAACAAACGTTTTACCGGACGCCCTTTTACAACATGCTCTTCCACAATTTCCAACACATCGTGTGGAGTAACCTGGGTGTAAAATGTATTGTCAGGCAGAACTTTAACAATAGGGCCTTTTTCGCAGAATCCAAAACATCCGGTTGAAACGACCTGTACCTCTTCGTCAAGGTTTAAATCCTCAATCAACTGGATTAAACGTTCTTTTATCACATCGCTTTCTGAGGCCTTACATCCCGTACCGCCACAGATCAGCAAATGCATTTTATAATCGGTCATGGTTGATGGTTTAAAATTAATCGTCAATAGTTTTAAAATTAATCGGGATTATTCCGTCGATTAATTCACCGCGTTTGATATAAACATCGATAATTTCACGAACTTTTTCTTTGTGAACGTGGCCAAAAAGTACAGGCTCTTTATTAGGCAATGTTACTTCCACTGTGGGTTCAGCATAACAAAAGCCCATACATCCGGTTTGGCTTACCACCGCATCTATGGCTTCCTGCTCCAGTTCTTCAATAAAGGAATTCATGGTTTCTTTTGCTCCCGAAGCGATCCCACAGGTTGCCATTCCCACTTTAATCTGCACTACATGATCAGGATTGTCGCTATTCTCGCGAAGCTTGATCTTCGATTGGACTTCGTCTTTGAGCTTACGAAGATCTGCCAGTGATTTAATCTTAGTCATATAAACATTTTAGGTTAAAAAATCGTTATTTCGTTGCCCCGATTTCCACGAGGTTGGTCTTTATCAATTCAATGACACCGTCTCTTACTTCCTTATTCTGAAGTGGCACCTCACCTAATGCGTCATGTAGTTCAGAAGAACGAATGCTAAATGTACCTTTTTCGCACTTGTGTTCATATTTCAACTCGCCTGTTGTATAACCTAAAAACAGCAAATACAATGTTTCGCCGATGTTTCCAACAGGAGGCCTGTCGATATGCGAGAGTTGGAATTCAGCCTTTAAAACAGTACCCTCCCCGGGTTTTGATTTAATTCTGACAGTGCCTCCGGCAGCGCTTGTATTTTGCTGCAGAAGTGCCAGTCCAAGGCCAACTTTCCGTGTGGTACGCGACGTAAAGAACGGGTCGGTTGCGCGCTTTACCATATCTTCTTCCATGCCGCAACCATTATCGGTTATAGTTAAAGTCCAAAGATCACTTTTTTTACTCTCCTCAACAATGATT
The DNA here is from genome assembly GCA_035399765.1 of Draconibacterium sp. Lineage (GTDB taxonomy): Bacteria > Bacteroidota > Bacteroidia > Bacteroidales > Prolixibacteraceae > Draconibacterium. Next base: position 8,515 of record DAOPJR010000035.1, read on the forward strand.
TCAATCAAGGTAGCCTTCGCTCTTACAGAGTTTTGTGCAATATCCAGTATATGTTCTGCCAGCGTTTTCATATGATTAAAATTGTTTGTTTTTAGTGGGATCATATGAAACCCGCACGTTAATTATCACTTTTTGTATTTTGAAAAAACATGCTCGTTTCATTCGGTTCGAACTCTCCTGCTGTCTTGTTGTTTCAATGCCAGTTTAATTTCTTCAAATCTGGCTTCTTTCATCTCAAAAATCGAATAGGAACTACCAATCTGTTCCAGGAAATGTGCATCCGAATTTCGCACCAGCGTGATGGATTCTTTCAAATCGTATTGTTTTCGAACATCAGCGGAAATCATTTTCCCCGTAATACCCAATGCATCGAAGTGCAGATCAGGCGGAAGAAAGCCAAGTTGTGCGAACAGTCCGTTCATCTGACGATTTACATGAGCAGGAATAAATATCCCACCCAGTTCCATCACTTTTCTGCTGATTTCGTTAATACCTTTTTTTAAAGCTGCCGTCAGAAAATACGGGATCATTTCCAGAATGTTTTCATCTGCATCTACCACAGGCTGGTAGCCAAAATGCCCGTCAGGATTGGGAATACGAATACTGTTTTCATCCAAAAAAGTTTGAAAGCTTTTTCGCCTTTCAGTGTCTTCAAAGAACGCCAGGCAATGTACCTCCTCCCTCGTAGTCACTTCAGCACCCATCAAAACAAGAATTCCTCTTTCGCTTCCCAGTTCCTTAACCACTTCAGCATTAAGTGTTGAGTTATGATCGGTGATCCCGATGATCTGTAAACCCGCTTCCACAGCTCTCCCGACAATTTTCCGTGGTGTCATCTCCAGCTCAGCACAAGGTGACAACACTGTATGAATATGTAGGTCGGCACGGAAACTATGCATCTAACTATTTTAATAAATCGTACAGTCTTCCTGCTATTTCAAAAGTGGACAACTTCGTACCAAGTACCGGAATCTCCTCTTCTTTTGCATGTTCCAGCGTATCTTCTTCAGGCCCTAATCCTTTTACCAGAATGACGGCTGCCAGTTCTTTCAGCGATGCAATGGCCATCACATTCCGGTGGGTTTGCAAAGTAATCCAGATCATACCTTCTTCAGCATTTCCCATTACATCACTCAACAAGTCGGAAACATAAGCACCACTTATTTCACGATTGAGCCCCGTTTCACCCGAGAATACTGTTAATCCCAATCTATTTACCAATTCAGAAACCTTCATTTCGTCCTCCTTTTTTATTGCAATCGGCATCAAAACGATTCTTTCCCCAGGTATTTTCCAGGTTCCGCGTCGCTTTGGCCAGGTCTATTTTCTGTTCATTCATATACCGGTTTTGAAGAAAAACGCAGTCGGTCATTTTTGCCCGTCCCTGCACCATGTCTTCAGCCAGTGCATGACAGTTGGGAGCTCCGCAAGCTCCGCAATCGATCCCCGGTAACTGACACAAAATTCGATTTGCTTTTTGCAGTTTTTCCAATGCCCGTGTCCGGTCGGCGTCCAGGGCAAAAACATATTTGGGTTGAATGGCTCCCAAACGCAATTTTTCCTTGATAGCTGAACAGTTGTAACAGGTTGTTTCGCTGTTTTCTGCCAGAGGATATTGCTTCGACCTTTTCTGAAGACGTTCAACAGTTAGAAAGCGGTTCCCACTTAGCAATATTCCACCGGCACAACCCTGATCACATGATTTCAGATCAAGGAAATCCAGTTCGGGCACTTCATTATTTTCCATCCGTTCGAGTATCTTAACCACGTTGTGAATACCATCCACAGCCATCGAGCGTCCTTTAAAATGCCGTGCTTCTCCGCGAGGCAGACTCCATACTATGCCGTCGCGGGTTAAGTTTTTGCGAAGTGCTGTTGTATCTTTTTCTTCCTGATTTCGAATGATTTTCCTGATGTGGTTGTACATTTCTTTCATATTGATCAGGCCATCCACTACCGATTCTTTTTCGCCCAGCGGACGTTTCACTGCTGCCATTTTTGCCGAACACGGTGATACATAAAAGATTCCGATTTCCTCTCGACTAACACCTTGTTGCATTAACTGGTCGATAGCATAAGCAGCTGCCAGATCATGCGGAGCTTTCACGCGAACAATGTTGTCGACCAGCGACGGATATTTCGATTGAATAAGCCGGACAATAGCCGGACAGAAAGATGAAATCAAAGGTTTCGAATTGGTTTTACTAACCTCTTTTTTGACGATATCAATGAGCAACCGGATTGGTTGTTCAACTTCAAAAATATGGGTAAACCCGAGGTTGAGTATAGCCTCATAAATGCTTCCTTCGGAATATTTGGCCGGGAACTGCCCGATCATAACCGATGGGAATAACGCCACTTTGTATTTGAATTTTGAAAGTTGATCGAGACTGTCCTGCTCTACATAAAATGCATCGACCGGACAAACACGGAGGCAGTTGCCGCAATCGACACAGCGGTCGGCACTGATCTGCGCCACCCCTTTTACCACACGTATCGCTTCAGTCGGACAAGCTTTCATGCAATGGATACAACCTATACACTTTTGCGTATCCACCTTGATGGCATGATATTTTTCAACGATCTCCATGGTTCACAATTTCAGTTCAAAACAGTTTTAAAAAGCGTTCCGGAAAGTAAGAGTCGTTCCTTCTCCTACCCGGCTTTCAATTTTTAGATCATCTGTATTCTTTTTAATATTCGGTAAACCCATTCCGGCTCCAAATCCCATTTCGCGAACTTCTTTCGATGCTGTGGAAAAACCTGCCTTCATCGCCAGTTCAATGTTTACGATCCCCGGCCCGCGATCCACCACTACAACAACAATTTCGCTTTCCGTGATATTTGCTGTCAGAGTACCTCCTACCGAGTGAGCCACTACATTAACTTCAGCTTCGTAAACAGCTACGACAATACGTTTAATGGTTTTCGGATCAACCTGCAATTGTTTCAACACCTGCTTGATTTGGCTTGATGCCTTTCCGGCAGATGCAAAATCGCCGCTTTCTATGTCGAATGCAAGCTTCATCAGTAAACCGGCTCCAAACCATTTTCATACAAAATGCCACTGGCACGAAAAATTGAATACGGCGTTTCAATGATTACCAGTCCTGTTTCTTTAGCCAGTTCAATCATATCGGGAGTAGCTTTTTTATTGCGCGCAAGCAATACTACCTCAATATCAGCCATTTCGGCAGTACGGATTAACTGGATATTGGCCAGTCCGGTAATCAGCAACATATGTTCAGTGTCAAGTGTCAGCACATCGCTCATCAAATCGGAACTAAAGCCATTTTTAATCTCGCGGCCTTCAATTTCGTCTCCTGCGGCCAAATGCGCCCGGGTTAGACGTATGATATCGGTTAGTCTCACGTTAAGAACATTAGTTATTTATAAAATCGATAATGCAAATATAGCAGTAGCCGGAATCATACACATCATCTTGGATCGATTGAAAGTAAAATTTATAATGAATGTAAACAAGGCTTGTTTAAAATACCTGATAAATTGCGTACTTTTAGCCAAAATCAGCAAAACTACAACCATGATCTACGATAAGAATAATTTTCTGACAGATGGCATCAACGATCCGCTTTTTCATCAGAAAATGATCGATGCTCTTCCCATTCCGATTTTTTACCGCGACCTGAACAGCGTATATCAAATGTGTAATGCTGCGCATGAAAAATTCTCCGGAAAAACGAGGGATCAAATCATTGGAAAATCGGTTTTTGAAGTGCATTCCCGCGAAATGGCAGAAAAATATGCACACCAGGATCAGGTCCTGATCAACAATCCCGACGTACAAGTATACAACACACAGGTTCGTCATAGCGACGGTTCTTCGCACCACATAGTCCTGAGCAAAGCGGTGATTCGTGACCATGAAGGGAAAATTGTTGGGATTGTCGGGTCGATTAATGATGTAACAGAGCTGAAAAGAACCGAGAAACGACTAGAAAAAGCACAGGAATCAATGGAAGTATCCTCTGAGATGCTTCATAAAATAGCTGTAGGTATTGTAATGGTAGACAAGGATATGAAAGTGGTGGATTCGAACGAAAGCTTTGCCAAACTAATGGGAGAAGAAACCGAAGAACTATTCGAAACCATTCCGGGACTGAAAGGCGCCGATGTAAGCGGACTTGTTCCTGAAGTAGTATATAAAATGATTGCCAACGTCCTTTCATCAGGGGAAGAACAATCGGAACGCGACCTGAAATTTGCCAATAAACTGGTACATGTTTCGGTATTAAGTCTGTATAAAAGCAGAGTGGTTGGAGTTGTTTTCCGCGATATGTCGGCACCAATGCTCGTGCAGGACGAGATCATTAACAGGGCCAAACGTATCATTCGCCAGAACATTGACACAGTTCAGAAGGTAGCCTTCTTATTAGGCGAAAATACAGCCGAAACTGAAGAATTGTTGAATTCAATCATTGAAACCTACCGTTATGGCGATGACAGTAACTCCTGATTATCATGTTGAAATAGATGTCCAGCAAAAACGCCCAAGGGGTGAAATCGCTTGCGGAGATGTTTTCCAGTCGAGCATTGTACGTGAAGAAGGACGCACCATTCTGGTACTGAGTGATGGTATTGGCCATGGAATAAAAGCGAGCGTACTGGCAACACTAACTGCAACAATGGCACTGAAATACACGCAACTTCATACCAAACCGGAAATAGCTGCCCGTATCATCATGGAAACACTCCCGAAAAGTGATGAGAAAGAAAGTTATGCCACATTTACCATTGTTGAGATTGAAGACGACGGGCATGTTCGTATCGTAAACTATGAGAATCCTTGTGTATTATTGATTCGAAACGGACAGATTATTCAATCAAGAGATTACCAACTCACCATTCGTGGAGAAGAAAACCAGGGGAAAGTCATGCAGGTAAGTGAATTTATCGCCCGAAAAGAAGATCGTATCATATTTACCAGCGACGGGATTCCACAATCCGGACTGGGAAATCAGCGTTACCCGATGGGATGGGGAATGGAACGATTGCAAGAATTTGTAACCGGACAGGTGAACCGTATCCCGGATATTTCTGCTACCAAACTAGCTCGTAAGATCGTTAACCAGGCTGCTATGAATGACGATTTCTCTGTAAAAGATGATGTGACCTGCGGAGTGATCTATTTCAGACAGCCACGAAATTTTATGCTCATAACCGGGCCGCCATTTTATAAAATCAAAGACTATGATTTTGTAGGCAGGATTAAAGATTTTAAGGGGAAAAAGATCATTTGCGGTGGAACTACGGCAGAAATCATTGCACGTGAACTCAGCCTTGAAGTGGAAATTCAACATGGGAATAAAAATCCCGAAAAACTTCCGCCAAGTGCAAATATGGGGGGATTCGAAATGGTAACTGAAGGTATCCTGACACTGGGAAAAGTAGAAGATATTCTGGAAACTTACGACAGCGACACCCGACTTGAAGATTCTCCTCCGGAGCAGATAGTAAAACTTTTGCTACAACACGACAGTATTGACATCATCGTAGGAACCCGCATCAACTGGGCACACCAGGATCCGGATCAGCCAATTGAACTAGAGCTTCGTAAATTTGTCATTCAGCGAATTGTTAAAATTCTTATCCACAAATTCTTTAAGAAAGTTAAAATTGAATACATATAGAGCCCCGTTTCTTTAATTACGTTAAAATTGAAAAATAGCAGAACCGCAAAGGGTTTTTTATCGTTAAATTAGTTGTAAGCTTCAAGTGATCTGAAAAACAGAATTATTGTCGACGGACATTTAACCATAAAAACTCAAGCTGATGAAGACACTTTTTACCTCTATTTTTCTTGTGATCAGTGTTGTTCTTTTTGCACAGGAGAAACCATTTCTTATCGAGGGTCAGGTCGTCGACGCTTTGATGCAACCTGTACCTGATGTCTACGTAGTGAACCTAAACAGTCATCAAAGAGATATAAGTAATGCAAACGGTGTCTTTTCACTGAGGGTAACACCGGGAGATTCGCTCATATTTTCTCATATTTCTTTTTTCCGACAGGTTGTAAAAATTAGTACGCTTCTGCTGAATCCTGTGGTAATGCTGGAATCAGAGCATGTAGATATTCCGGAAATCAGAATATCGGCCAACGAACTCTCTGATGTGCAACGGGCCGAAATGAATATGACCTTTTTACAAACCTACAAACCACAAAAGATGGAAAGAATGTTCGTTCAGAATGATCCGGTTTATGACATTGCTGTTGAAAATAATCGTGAATTGCGTACTGAAGCCTCATCGATCCACCTTATCTCTTTTTCACCCAGCGAAGCACTTCATCTGTTGTACTCAAAATTTAAACGAAAAGATCCACTCACCGATTATTCGTCAACACGCAAAGTGGTTGAACCTCCGGTTGAAAATAAGGAAAAATAAAAGTGTTTACTAACGTTCAGGCTCGGCATCAAACTTCTCGATAAAATCAGTTGAAAGAACCCTGAACTCGGTACGCCGGTTAATAGCCTTGGCAATTTCCTGCTGCTCAGGAGCAAGTTTGTTTATAAACTCTTCCGTCAACTCATCACCCCGTTTCAGAAAATCGTATTGTTTGGCCAGTTCCCTTGTAACCGTTTTTGGCCACGTTTCACCATAACCTTTTGCCACCAGACGCTGTGGGTTAATTCCCTTTTCAATCAGGTAATCCACCACGCTTTGCGCGCGTTTTTGCGAAAGCTCGAAGTTAAATTGTTCGCTACCTACAAAGTCAGTATGAGCCATCAGTTCGATGGTAATGGTTGGATTCAGGGTAAGAATCTGAACCAGTGTGTCGAGTGCCAGTTTCGAACTCTCAAGCAATTCCCAGCTTCCAAATTCATAATTGATGTTCTCCACCTTAATCGGCGCATCGGTAGGTGTAAGGTACATATTATAGCGGAAGTCTTTACTATCCTCCAGATCAACGGTACTAACCGCAACCTTATCACGTAGATAGCCATCTTTAAAGGCGGCAAAAACATACTCGTTGCCTTCTTTCAGGTTCATCTTAAACTCTCCGTTCCGCGCTCTCACTTTCAGGTTGGTGCCGTCGGTGGAAATTACACGAACCGTGGCTCCATCGAGGTGCGAATTAGTCTCCTTGTCAAAAATCTCAGTTTCTACGGTATAAATCTTTGGCGGAACTAAAAAGGAATAGATATCGTCGCTACGCGAGCCTTTACGATTCGACGAAAACATACCTTTATTTTCCCCTGTCACAAAGGAAATTCCAAAATCATCGGCAGTTGAGTTCATTGGCGACCCCATATTTTCGACTGTCCAGACTCCGTCTTCATTCTTCCGGGCTACAAACAAGTCGAATCCGCCCATCCCAATGTGACCGTTGGAGGCAAAATAAAGTTCACCGTTATCTCGGGCAAACGGGAACATTTCATCACCAGCCGTATTGATCACAGAACCCATGTTCACTGGTTTTCCAAACGACCCTCCATTTACTTCCACCATCCAGATATCTTTTCCTCCCTGTCCTCCCATCATATCAGAAACAAAATACAGAACAGAACCGTCGGGACTCAATGCCGGATGTGCGGCCACAATGCTATCTCCAACAATCTGAAGTTTGATCGGATCAGACCACGAACTTCTCGACTGGGAAGTACTGAATAATTCAGAACCCATCGCCTGGGTTTTATCGTAACGGCAACGTGTAAAAATCATCTCTTCACCACTCGACGAGAGTGTTGCCGCTCCTTCTTCATCACCTGTGTTTATCATCATATTTTCATCGAGAAGGGTTGGCTGTTGCCATTTCTGACGTTGCACTCCAAAAGTAGCCCGAAACAAATCGGTGTATTTCTGCCCCGTAATCATGCTCTCCTTCTTCCCGGTTGCAGCTTTACGCGACGAGGTGAATATGATTTCGTTATCGCGCCCCCCAACAAATACGGGAGCAAAATCGCTTTCGCGTGAGTTAATTTCTTTTATAGGGTTAATGATGTGGCGGGTAGGATTGGCAACCCATTCCTGGGTTTTCCGCATGGCTTCGAGTCCTGCCAGTGCACGCTCGTCGCCGGGTACCGAATCGAGGTAGGTACGGTAAGTTTCTGTAGCTTCCTCGTAATCCTGTGTGATGCGCAACATATCGGCGTAATGCAACAAGGCTTCATTATCGGGATACCCCAGACGAATAGCGAATTTATAGTTTTGGGCAGCGTAATCATATAAACCAATGGTACGGTAACATTCGGCAATGTTGTAGGCATATTCCAGTCGTTTTTCGCGGCTTTTTTCTTTTTTCCGCGCCTTTTTATATTGCTCAATCGCTTTGTAGTATTCACCGATATCCTGTGAAAGCAATGCATCGCGGCCATATTTGGCCGAACTGCAAGCTCCAAATACATATACAAGAAGAATGATTACTACTATCCTGGTGTGCCTCATACCCAATTCAATTTCGGGAAGTAAAAGTAAACGTTTTTTTCAAACAGCTGTAAAGGATAACGAAGCTTTGGCGGGGAAAGTATATCAATCAGAAATTTAATTATAAGTTGATTTCACGAAGCCTGTATCAACTAGATGACTCGATTCATTCAAATTCATGGCTGAGTTTACAGCCCTATTGCACTTCTTATCAAACATTGTTAAATTTAGGATAAAAATATCTTTAATATGTGCCCGCAAATAACATGGAAAACCCATTTTGATGAATTACTTGCACACAAAACTTAACAAGAGATACACGAAATCCACAAATAATTTAAAAATGAAAACAATTTCTATCCTAATTCTCATTTTATTTCCTTCCATTCTTTATGCCCAATCCGGCAGTTTTATTACGAGTTCGGACGGAACAAAACTTTATGTTCAGGAGTTTGGCAACGGAAAGCCTGTTATCCTTTTAGCCGGAGGCCCGGGTCTAAATGCGGATTATCTTCAACCTATCTGGACTAAACTTTCCATTACGTACAAATGTATTGTGCTAAATCAAAGAGGCACAGGGAAATCGATTTTAGATTCAGTGAATTCAAATTCGATGAGCATGGATAACTATATGAGCGATTTGGAAACAATGCGAAAACAACTTAATCTTGAAAAACTAACCTTGATCGGACATTCGTGGGGCTCTATGCTGGCAATGGAATACGCCTCGCGGTATCCTGAAAAAGTTGAAAAACTGGTTTTACTAAATCCTGGCGGACTAAGTTCTAATTATATAAAATATTTTCAGGATAATATTCTATGCCGGTTACATGAAGAAGATATTCAGGAAATCTCGGAATTATCAAAAAAGAACAAGTCAATAATGTCGGCAATTTATCCCGGATATTTTTACAACAGATCAAGTGCTCTTGAAATTAAAAAGACCATGGATTTTAATGAAATTAATGGACAAGATGGAGTTACGCAACTGACTTATAATTCCTATTTCTCCGATCAGAAAATGAGAATTAAAAACATAGAAAAATATAATGGAGAGGTCTCGATTATTGCTGGGAGACAAGACCCAATGGGTGAATCTACTTTTTATGAAATTAAGGAACATCTACCGCAAACACAAATTTATTTTATCGAAAAGTGTGGGCATTTTCCGTGGCTTGAAAACCAGGAACAGAAAGAGGAGTTTTTTCATCTCTTAACTGAGGATCTGAAAAACTGAACATAAAAGAATAAAAGTGATTTCCCAATGTGCTTTAAAAAAGGTTGCTACCACTTTAACTTTGAAGTAACTTAACAGAAAATTTCCAACTAGTGGTTAGTCTGTTTTTCTTTCCATTTTGGAAAAAACCATTTGAACTAGCAACTATGAATGTCATTTTAAGTATCGGTGTTTTAATTTTTGCAGGCTATGTAATGGGCGAACTGGCTGAAAAAGTAAGGCTGCCTAAAATATCAGGGTACATTTTTGCCGGCATCCTGTTAAATCCTGATCTGTCAGGGATCATGACAGAAAAGTTTGTTGAACACACCGATCCCCTTCTTTCCATTGCCTTATCTTTTATCACCTTTTCAATTGGCGGAACCTTGTCGGCAAAAAAACTAAAAGAGACCGGAAAAGCAATACTGGTTCTGACTGTATTTGAATCTGTCTTTGCCTTTCTTGCCGTCTTCCTGGTCATGTTTTTAAGTCTAACCTTTTTCATTCATATCTTTCATTCGGTTTATGTGGTTGCTGCCATAAGCCTGGTTCTGGCCTCACTGGCCGCACCAACCGATCCATCGGCAACACTGGCCGTTATTCACGAGTACCAGGCCAAAGGCGAAGTGAGCTCAAGCATGCTGGAGATTGCTGCTTTCGACGATATTGTAGCCATTGTTATTTATACCCTGGTAACTCCCCTGGCTGCATTTTTTCTCGGGAAGTCGGATATCGCATTGAATGCTGCTTTAATCAATATGTTACAGGGTATTGGCGGAGCCATTCTTATAGGCTCGGTGGTTGGCTTTTTATTTAATTTCTTCACCCGGATTTTCAAGAAACAGGAAGAAGGAACCCTGATTGTGCTGACCTTTGGAATGATTTTGCTGAGTTACGGAATTACCGAATATTTCGGGCTTGAATCTCTCCTTTCAACCATCACGCTGGGTGCCATAGTTGTAAATTTCAATCCTCAGGCGGAAAAAATATTTAAACTGATCGAACGATATACCGACGAAATGATTTTTGTGGTCTTCTTCACCTTGTCAGGGCTACATCTTGATTTAACCTCGATTACCGGCAGTTATATACTTATACTGATATACATTGTTGCCAGGGCTCTCGGTAAATTTTCAGGGATTTATACCGGCTCTGTGCTCACCAAAGCAAGTTCACCGATCAGGAAATACACCCCGGGAGGATTGATCCCACAAGGTGGTATTGTTATCGGTCTGGCACTTTTGCTTACCAAAGGAGAAAGGTTTGAAGAGATAGCCTCCATAACCATGAGCATTGTTATCGGAGCGGTTTTAATACACGAAATACTGGGTCCCATTTCTTCCCGCTTATCACTGAAAAAAGCAGGAGAGATTTAGTGTAAAAAATATTTTATCGCCACGATACAAAACCGGTACAAGCTATTTTGCTTTCTCCTACATTTACGGCATTATAGTTTTGAAAAACGATGATTCATCCGCATACAGTTTTACGCTTTATCAACGAGGAGATTGGGCATGGAGTTTTTGCTACCCACGCCATTCCTGCCGGAACCATAACCTGGGTTAAAGATCCGCTTGACAAGGAACTAACAGCTTCTGAGTTTAAAAATCTGCCCGAGGTTTGCCGCTCTCTGGCCGAAACCTATACTTACCGAAATTACGCGGGAAATTATGTGCTTTGCTGGGACATCACAAGGTATATGAACCATAGTTTTCGTCCCAACTGCCTGGCAACTGCCTATGGCTTTGAGGTGGCGGTTCGGAACATAAAAGCCGGCGAGCAACTTACCAACGACTACGGTTCGCTAAACATTATAGCACCGTTTCGGCCCTCCGACGAAGGCACCCGGCGTAAAACCGTGTACCCCGATGACTTACTCCGACATCATTCTAACTGGGACAAAACTCTTGAGAAAGTCTATAGAAAAATTGTGAACATAGAACAACCTCTTGCTGAACTGATTAATGAAGAAACTTGGCAACATCTGAATGAAATTGCAGCCGGAATGGTTTCTCCCGAATCGATTAAAAAGAACTATTACATACCCGACAAAACTTAAAAATCAATTTGTAAAAAGATCGGTGGCTGAGAGAACCTGTTCGTGATCTCCCAAAACGTAAAGAACATCTTTGGCTTGAAAAGCAGTATCCGGGGTAGGATGTTCGATTACTTCTTTTCCACGTCTGATCGCCAGTAGGGTTACCCCTGTTTGGGTTCTCAGCTTTATTTCTGAAAGTGAATGCCCATCAGCTTTTGAAGCCTCCTCCACTTGGATCGCAACAATATTCACATTGGGTAATTCATCCAATATTGTTGGCTGATTGACAATATCTTTTTCTGAAAATTCTCCCAAACTCAGGCTCCTGATCTGAGTAAGTATACGGGTTACTTCTTTGTTTGGAAACAGTTTTCTAACCAAAACCCTGTTAAAGAAGTCAATAGCAATTTCAAGCTTTTCAGGGAGCACCTGATCAGCCCCAAGCTTGTATAGCTGTTCCACATGCTCAATAGTCTTGGTTCGTGCAATAATGTATGTGGTTTTGCTCAAACTTCTTACTTTTTCAATAATTGCCATGGACGGAATAACGCTTCCAACCGAAATTACCACAACATCGGAAGTATCGACATGTGCTTTAAGTAAAATAGGTTCGTTAACCGCATCCCCATATACTACCTGTTCTTTATTTTTAATTTTTTCCTTGGCGATCAAGGGGTCGAATATGATAGACACATGCCCGATTCCATAAAGTTTCGCCATCCTGCCTAACTTCAGTGCACTGCTGTCTTTACCAATTATTACCAGATGATTATTGAGATTTGGAATATCTATTTCCTTTAAAGGAAAAATCCCGTTTACCAGAAAAGCGGGTAAAGGTAGTTTTAACATAGTATTGGCAAACGACAACGAGTACTTCATTATAAAAGGTGTTACCGCCATGGTGATAATTGCTACAGCCAGAAACAACTGGTAATAGTAAGGGTTAAGAATAGCATTATTCAAACCTACCCTTGCAAGGATAAATGAAAATTCGCCAACCTGGCTCAACGCAATTCCAACCATAATAACACCACGAAAAGTGTGTCCTAAAACAAAGGCCGTAGTACCGGCAATCAAGGTTTTAAGAAGAATTACCATTAAAACACTGAATAAAATCAGAAGGTAGTTTTCGGCTACAAAAGACAGATCGAGTAACATCCCGATAGAAACAAAAAAGAAACTGGTAAATGAATCTTTAAACGGGATCAGGTTCGAAAACGCATTATGGCTGTATGGCGACTCCGAAATCATCAACCCTGCCAGAAAAGCGCCAAAGGCAAGTGACATCCCCAGTTGACTGGTTAATAAAGCTACGGAAAGACACACCAGGAAAATGGTCATCATAAATAATTCCTGGTTTTTTGTAAATGCAACCCATTGTAGAAGGTTTGGCAAAAGCCATTTATTTCCGGCATAAACCAAACCTATAATCAGGATGGCTTTTACCAGCAACATCATTAATTCACCACTAACATTCTGCCCACCATTCCCAAGCAGGTTGGCAAACAAAAGTAAGGGGACCAGCAATAAATCCTGAAAAATCAAAATACCTAAAATCGTACGACCATAATTCGATGTTAATTCCGAACGTTCCTGTAAAAGTTTTAACACAAGTGCCGAACTACTTAATGCCGTAATTACACCAATGAAAATGGCGGTTTGTGCGGGCAATCCGAAAACCACCGAAACAAGATAAAACAAGCCTGCGGTAAGCACAACCTGTAGAAGTCCTCCAACAAAAACAATCTGTCTGATTTTCAGCAGATGCCTGAGTGAAAACTCCATCCCAATGGTAAAAAGCAAAAAGATGACGCCAATCTCTGCCAGGTTTTCTATCTGTTTCTCGCCATGCACGAGTGCCAGGACATATGGCCCCGCAAGAATTCCAGTCAGTAAATAGCCAACAACTGTTGGAATTTTCAACCGTGTGAAAACCAAATTAACAAGAGTCGACAAAGCAAGAATAATGACAATGTCCTTTAGTAATAAAAATTCCATGCTTAAGGCTTGTTATGAATTCTTTCAATAACTTTGGAATCACTCATAAATGACATTCCCTGTTGTCCGAAGGTACTGATCATTACTGACTGAATCAGCATTTGGTCGGAATAATTTGTTGCGCCCCATTTTACGATGAAATTAGCCCCGGCCCCACCTGCCTGTTCGTCTTCTTCCACAACAAATTCAATCGATTCGAGCGGTGAAAGCAGCAATGTTGAATTAAGGTATTCAGATAAAACATTTCCGTATGAATCGTAGTAGGTAGCCTGCAAAACATAGGCTGAATCCACCATCGATGTATTACGGATGCTTACCGTGGCCGTAAGTTTGAACCGGCGTGTCCCATCCTGAAAGTAAATATCGGAGTAAACAGGTACATAATCCGTTTCGAGGTAATTCAAGTCTGATGCTGAAATATCGACATAAGAATACTTGTGACTGGGATAACTCTTTCTGAGATCAGTTTCGGAATTTTCAGTTCTGCACCCCCCTGCAAAGAGTAAAAACAACAAGAAACTAATAATGGCTGAGTACTTCATTTTTTTGGCAAAATACTAAAATTTAGCCAGAAAAAACAGAGGGGAATAGCACTGTTTTCATAGCTTCAGAAGTTTTATGATGTACTGAGAAACACGTCCTTCAAAAGAAAGTCCGGCGCAACCCGGACTTCCTTTATTCAATAACTATCGTGTAAACAACAGTTCCCGGTATTTTGGCAAGGGCCATTTTTCATTGTCAACAATCAGTTCGAGCCGGTCGATATGATCACGCAATTCACTGAGGAATGGCTTCACCTCTTTGTCGTACACTTTGGCTCTCTCCACCACGTTTTCAATTTTATTTGCCCTGGCACGGGTCTCTGTCATTTCTTTTCGTAAATTTTTAATGGCCGAAATATGTTTCCCAATCTCACGGATTAATTCCAGGCGACCTGCAGCTAGCTCTTCGAACTCTTGCGCGGAGAAAACCTCTTTCTGGCTTTTTACATTTTCAAGGAGAATGGTCTGGTACTGCACTGCTGTTGGCACAATGTGGTTAATTGTAATGTCAGCCAAAACACGTGATTCAATCTGCACCTTCATCACGAATTTTTCATATTCGACTTCAACCCTGCCTTTGATTTCCGATTCATTCAGCACGTTCATCTTCTCAAAAAGCTTTAAGCTTTCCTTACTTAAATAAGCCGACAAAGATTCCGGAACGCTGGTAATATTGGTTAAACCCCGTTTCTTAGCTTCTTTGATCCAATCCTCGCTGTAACCGTCGCCGTTAAAACGGATCGGTTTGGATGAAATGATCAGGTCCTTCAGTACCTGGAAAATAGCTTCGTCTTTCTTCACTCCTTTATCAATCAGGGTATCAACAGCAACTTTAAATTTTTGAAGCTGGTTGGCAACCAGGGTATTTAAAACAATAAGAGCTGAAGCATTGTTGGCTGACGATCCGATGGCCCGGAACTCGAAACGGTTGCCGGTAAAGGCAAAAGGTGAAGTTCTGTTACGGTCGGTGCTATCCAGGATAATTTCCGGAATCCGTCCAATATTGAGTTTCAAAGCGGTTTTTTCATCAGGCGTCATTTTACGGTCAACCACAGCTTCTTCCATCAAATCGAGCATGTTTGAAACTTCTGTTCCAAGAAATACCGACAGGATGGAAGGAGGCGCTTCGTTGGCACCCAAACGGTGGGAATTCGAAGCAGTAAGAATGCTGGCACGTAAAAGATCCTGCCCGTCGTAAACAGCCTGCATGGTATTAATTACGAAAGTGAGAAACTGCAGATTCGATTTAGGATTCTTTCCGGGTGAATAAAGATTAACTCCCGTGTTGGTAGATAACGACCAGTTATTGTGTTTTCCTGAACCATTGATTCCTGCAAATGGTTTTTCGTGGAAAAGCACACGAAATTTATGCCTACGTGCAATTTTCTGCATAATATCCATCATCAGTTGGTTGTGGTCATTAGCAAGATTTGCCTCTTCATAAATAGGGGCAAATTCAAACTGGTTTGGAGCCACCTCGTTGTGACGTGTTTTAACCGGAATTCCCAGTTTAAAGGCTTCGTTTTCCACATCCTGCATAAAGCGGTTGGCACGTGTCGGGATCGAAGAAAAATAATGGTCGGCCAGCTGCTGGTCTTTCGACGAACTGTGTCCCATTAAAGTACGACCAGTTAAAACCAGGTCGGGACGAGCCATTACCAGGGCTTCATCAATCAAAAAATATTCTTGCTCCCAGCCCAGATTCGCCTGAACCGAGGTAACGTTCTTGTCAAAATACTGGCATACATCGGTAGCTGCTTTATTAACAGCCTGTAAAGCACGTAAAAGCGGAGTTTTATAATCGAGCGCTTCACCGGTGTACGAAATAAATATGGTTGGAATGGTTAACGTTGTTTCGCTGATAAACGCGGGGGACGTAGGATCCCAGGCTGTGTAACCCCGGGCTTCAAAAGTCTGACGAATACCGCCACTCGGGAACGACGAAGCATCCGGTTCCTGTTGCGAAAGCAGGTTTCCTGAAAATGATTCTATCACACCTCCATCGGCTCCATGAACAATAAAAGCATCATGTTTCTCGGCTGTTCCATCCGTTAAGGGGTGAAACCAGTGCGTGTAATGTGTTGCTCCGTTTTCAATGGCCCAGGCTTTCATACCCTGCGCCACCTGGTCAGCCATTTTTCGATCCACTGTTGTTCCATTTTCAATAGCATCAGTTACTGCCTTGTACGCTTCCCGCGACAAATATTTTTTCATCTTGGCCTGATCAAAAACCATCATTCCGAAATAATCTGAAACCAGGTTTTCTTCTCGTACTACCTCAAGAGGCTGGCGGTTTAAAACTTCTTCCAGCGCTTTAAATCTGAATTGTGACATCTTTTGAAAATTAAGTCCGTATTAGTCTGATCTCAAAAATAACATTTATCTGCTCAGACTACGATTTTTCAGGACATATGTTATAAAAAATTAATATATTTTTCCAATAGAACACAAAATCACAGGGGTTATAAAAAAAATAAACTGCTTTTTAATAACATACACTAAATTTTATGCAGATTGCATGCTAAATTATTACTCTGAGTGGTTTGATATTTATTGAAACATACTGTATTTTTCATCGAAATTGGATAAAATGAAGAGAGAACAAGTGCTTCAGGAAATAATAAAGAGCGAGGATAAAAAAATAAAAATCGCGTTTGCTGATATCGACGGAGTGTTGCGTGGAAAATACATTCATATAAATAAGTTTTTAAACGCAGCCGAAACAGGATTGGGTTTTTGCGATGTTATTTTTGGATGGGACAGCAGCGATAAATGTTACGAAAACAGTACGCTGACGGGCTGGCATACCGGTTATCCTGATGCCAAAGCCAATATCGATCTGTCAACTTTCCGACGTATTCCATGGGAAAACAACATCCCTTTTTTCCTGGGCGATTTTAGCAAGGATCCAAAATATGAAGCAGCAGTTTGCTCGCGCAGTTTACTTAAACGAGTGGCTAATCAATGTGAATCGATGGGTTTCACCCCGGTCTTTTCTCAGGAATTTGAATGGTTTAATTTTATTGGAACACCTAACGACCTGCATAACAGTAATTTTGAAAACCTTCAGCCAATCACGCCCGGAATGTTTGGCTATTCGCTTTTACGCACTTCACTGAACCAGGCCTATTTTAATGAATTATTTGATTTACTGCTGCAATTCAACATCCCGATTGAAGGCATGCACACCGAAACAGGTCCGGGAGTGCTTGAAGCCACGGTAATTTACGATCAGGTGCTCGCTGCGGCTGACAAAGCCCTGCTTTTTAAAACGTCTGTCAAGGAAATCGCCTACCGGCATGGATTTATGGCCACTTTTATGGCAAAATGGAATTCAAAGTTACCCGGGTCGGGAGGACATTTGCACCAAAGCTTATGGGATGCAGAAAACCGTCACAACCTGTTTTACGACTCAGAGGATAAATACCACATGAGTGAGATAATGAAAAACTACATCGCCGGTCAACTGAAATGTTTACCCGAAATTCTACCCATGTTTGCTCCCAACCCTAATTCATATAAACGATTAACCGGCGGAGACTGGGCACCTTCTACCCTCACCTGGGGAATCGATAACCGAACAACCTCACTACGTGTCATTTCCGGTCAGGCAAAATCAACACGCATCGAATTACGCATACCAGGAGCCGATACCAATGCTTACCTGGTGATGGCTGCTTCGCTTGCAGCCGGTTTGTATGGGATAAAAAACCAGCTTTCGTTAACAACCGAACCGACTTCAGGAAACGGGTACCTGGATACAAAGCACAGTGCTTTGCCTTTATCTCTGGAGGAAGCCACAAAAAGAATGAAAGAATCGGAACTGGCACGTGAATTATTTGGCGATGCTTTTGTCGATCATTTTACTTATACCCGTGAATGGGAATGTCAACAAGTTGATTCTACTGATCCGAAATGGGAGCTAAAAAGATATTTTGAGATTATTTAGCGTATTTTTGATGGCCAAGAACCTTGATGATGCAAAAATTAGACTACGCACAAATAATAAAACTGGCCTGGAAAGAATTCGATGGCGAACGTCACGAAATAAAAGGTGTATACGATGTAAGTGCCCAGGTTTCGACCAATCATGTTTATAAAGTTTCCTTTTACAAACGGGAGCCTGTCTTTGCCAAGCTAAGTGAATACGGAAATTTTGAAGATTTTCGTGAAGACCACATCATAATCAATAACCTGGCAAATAACCTAGAATATCCCTACCAGATGTTCCTGGCGCAATCGCTGGTAAAACGGAACGAACTTTTTATTTACCGTTATCACGAACTCAACCGAAGCGCCTGGGTAGTATTTTACAATCCCATCCTGATCCGGGAAAAACTGCCCCGCCGGTTAGAGGAAAAACATATCAGGAAGATGGGACGTGAACTTGCGCGTTTTCATATTGCCTGTACCAATGTGTCGAACCAGTTGCCACAGTCCTCAAAAAGTGTGATCACCGATATGCAACGTCTAAAGCGATCAATTTACAAAGGGGAAATTGCGATGGAAAGCAAACATAAAGATATGATCTTGCGACACGCCGACAATTTCCTGAATAATACGGATAAGGCAAACTATACCACGGAAATTGAAACCATCCCTGTTTTTGTCGACTGGAATATTGGTAATTTCTCAATAACCGGCGATGGCAAATTTTATTCGCGCTGGGATTACGACTGGTTTCGGATGTCATCACGGGTGATGGATTTTTACTTTTTCAGCCGGGTAGTTTCCGATGTGGGTGACCGAACCGTTTTTAGTTACCTTGTTGATACGCTGATGGAAGACCGTTTTATGATGTTTTTAAAAGAATACCACCGAATTTTCCCGTTAACAGAACCTGAAGTGAGGCTGATTAAAGAAGCGTATCGCTTCTTTATTCTGAACTATGTGATTAAAGACGGGCCTTATTTTTTCAGAAGATATTATTCTGATAAGCTGATAAAAGAGGCTTACGATACTTATTTCCCGGCAATGGATGCCAATTACCGCGTTGAAAAGATTTTAAAGACATTAAATATATAATCCGGAGTTATGCGAACAGTAAGTTTTAGAACTGTAGTAAAAAATTACAAAGCTGTTTTTTTCGATGCTTTTGGTGTGCTGAAAAATCATCAGGGTTTAATTAACGGTATTGAGAATACATTTAATTATCTTGAAAGTAAAGGAATTCCATATTATGTGCTCACCAACGACTCATCGCGCAGTCCGGATGAGTTGGCAAAGTGGTACCAAAAAAGGGGATTAAAATGCATTACTACCGATAAAATATTGTCTTCGGGAATGCTGGCAATGGAGTTTTTTAAAACCAAGCTTGAAAACGGGAAAGCAGTAGCCTATCTCGGCACAAAAGCATCTGCCCATTACCTTGAAACCGCCGGACAAAAAACAGTTCCAATCAGCGAAGTTGACCTGAACGACCTGGACCACATTAAATCGTTTGCCTTTTTAGATGATGAAGGTTTCGACTGGAACAAGGATATTGATAAAACAATCAACCTGCTTCGCCATAAAAACATGACCGTAATTGTGGCAAATACCGATATTAATTATCCAGTAAACAAAAACGATATTTCGGTAGCAATCGGAGGATTAGCCGATCTGGTAGAACAAATTCTGGGAAAAACATTTATTCGTTTTGGGAAACCGGATGCTCAAATGTTTCTTTTAGCTTATGAAAGAGCATTAAAAGATGTTCCGGACATTAAACGAAATGAAATCCTTATGGTGGGAGATACACTCTTTACAGATATTATTGGTGGGAACAAGTTTGGACTGGATACAGTTCTCGTACTTTCAGGTAACACTCTTCCTGATATGGCAAGTGTTCGAATCGGAAGTTCAGGTATTATACCAACTTACGTTTGCGAATCTGCAGTCATTCAATAATTCGATTCTCAAACACATAGTTTCAGAATTTAAAGCATAAAAAAAGCTGTTCTTTCGAACAGCTTTTCTATTTGTATTGTAAATGATTTACATTTTTGCAACTGCTTTGTGCGTTGTTTTAATAATAATTGCAGCAATTTTATAAGGATCACCATTTGATGCCGGACGACGGTCTTCCAAACGGCCTTTCCAACCATCTTCAACCGTTCCAACCGGAATACGGATAGAAGAACCACGGTCAGAAACACCATAACTGAAATCGTGAATCGAAGCAGTTTCGTGTTTACCAGTCAAACGCTGATCGTTGTATGCACCGTAAACAGCAATGTGTTCAGGAATGTGCCTACCAAATTCTTCGCAAATAGCGTCGAAGACTTTTTTGTCACCACAAGTTCTCATTAACCCGTTAGAGAAGTTGGCGTGCATACCTGAACCGTTCCAGTCAAGGTCTTTGCCCAGTGGTTTTGGATGCCATTCTACATCAACACCATATTTTTCAGCTGTACGTTCCAAAAGGAAACGGGCTACCCAAATCTGGTCACCGGCACTGTGTGCACCTTTAGCGAAAATCTGGAATTCCCACTGTCCGGCTGCAACCTCAGCGTTGATACCTTCAATATTCAACCCAGCTTCGATACACTGATCAAGGTGCTCTTCAACGATCTGACGACCAAAAGCTTTTGAACCACCCACACCGCAATAGTATGGTCCTTGTGGAAGAGGGAAACCTCCCGCAGGAAAACCAAGTGGAAGACGGGTTTGTGGATCATAGAGGAAATATTCCTGCTCGAAACCGAACCAGAAATCTTCATCTTCTTCTTCAATATGAGCACGACCGTTAGATGAATGTGCTGAACCATCCGGGTTAAGAACTTCTGTCATTACCAGGTAAGCGTTTTTACGATCCGGATCAGGACAAACAAAAACAGGTTTCAACAGCAAGTCAGACGAACCGCCGGCAGCCTGGTTGGTTGATGAACCGTCGAAAGACCAAACCGGACAATCTTCGAGCTTACCGCTGAAGTTCTCGGCTAATCTTGTTTTTGCTCTCAACTGCTGAGTTGGTTCGGTACCATCCAGCCAAATGTATTCCAATTTTGATTTCATAATGTAACTGATTATATTAATTAAATGATTTATCTATAACTGTTCACAACAAAAATATGCGATATTGAAATCGAAATTTTCGTTTTTGTAACAAATTGTAAAGAATTAATAAAAAATTCACATTAAAAGTAGATTTTTGTCAGACCCCCTATTCAAGGAAATACCCCTTGTCCGAAATTTCATTTATTTCAGAAGTAGACACTTGAAAAATAATACTTGCTTACCAACAGAATTATTTTTCACAGCGACTACCCTTAAAATTTTGCATGAGCCGTTAAAAATTGGATATAAATCAAAATAACATCATTTTACCTGCTTGTATTTTCCATTCGAACTCAAATATTACCTGAACAATCATTTCTTCCATTCCAGATTTTCTTAAAGGATTGGGTTAAAAGCCACCTCTTAAAATTCATTAGAAGTATGTCTGTAATATTTTAACTGAATCAGATACCTATTTCTCAAATCACAATTCGTGAATAAATCAAATAAAAAACCAGGATGAAACTAGACAGAAGAGATTTTATCAAAACAAGTGGTATGTTTGCTGCCGGGAGTATGATTCTCCCAACATTTATGCAATCGTGCCAGAACGTTCAAATTTCGACAAACGTGAAAAGTTACTTAGATCATTTTGAAGTTTCTACCGAAATGTTGCAGAAAGTAATTGCTGCAGCCATGAGTAAAGGAGGAAATTATGCCGACCTGTTTTTCGAGCACAAAATTACCAACAGTCTTTCGCTGGAAGACGGCCAGGTGAACCGCGCCTTTTCCAACGTTGATTATGGCGTAGGTATCCGTGTTTTAAAAGGCGACCAAACAGGTTTTGCCTATTCAGAAAACCTGAGTATGGAAGACATGCTGAATGCAGCTAAAATGGCTGCCAACATTGCCGACCAGCCTAAAGAATTTGCCCCGGTGGGTGTTTCAGAAAAAATACCGGCAGACTATTACCGTATTTCACAAAACTGGACAGACGTAACCATAAAAGACAAAGTTCCTTTTGTTCAGAAATTGAATGACAAGGTGTTCTCTCTTGACGACAAAGTATCCAAAGTAAATGCTTTTCTGGGTGACGAAACATCGTATGTTCTGTTTTACAACTCGGAAGGAAGACTCACTTACGATTATCGCCCGATGATGCGTTTAGGGGCCATGTGCGTAATGGAAAAAGACGGACAAATTGAGAATTCATATGTTGCCCGCTCCTTTCGTTCAGGATTTGAGGTGATGACAGATTCTCTGGTTGATGAAATAGCCACCGAGGCAGTAGATAAAACCAATTTATTATTTAAAGCAGGAAAACCCAAAGCCGGAGAAATGCCGGTGGTTCTTGGTGCCGGAGGTTCGGGTATACTTTTACACGAAGCGATCGGACATACTTTTGAAGCTGATTTTAACCGTAAGGGAACGTCGATTTTTAGCGATAAACTGGGTAAAAAAGTGGCTGAGAATTTCATCAACATCATCGATGACGGAACGCTGCCAAACGACCGTGGTGCCATCAACATCGACGATGAAGGAAACGACGTTCAGAAAACGTACCTCGTTAAAGATGGTATCCTGAACTCATACATTCACGACCGGATCAGTGCGGAATATTATGGCATTGATCCAACAGGTAACGGACGTCGCGAATCGTTCCGAAACATGCCTCTTCCAAGGATGCGTTCCACTTACATGGAAAACGGACCGCACACCGTGGAAGAAATCCTTGCGCAGGTTGATTATGGTGTTTATGTTGACAACTTCAGCAACGGCGAAGTAAAAATCGGTGCCGGTGATTTCACGTTCTTTGTAAAGTCAGGTTACATCATCGAGAACGGTAAACTTACCAAACCGATCAAAGACATCAACATTGTGGGAAATGGGCCACAAGCGCTGACCGATATCACCATGGCTGCCAACGACTATAAAAACGACAGCGGAACTTGGACCTGTGGTAAAGACGGACAATCAGTACCGGTTACCCTGGGCTTACCAACTGTTTTAGTGAAGAAAATGACCGTTGGTGGAACAAATGCTTAACTCAGGGAGACTTGCTTCTTAATTAAATTCTCCTTCATCCCCCTCAATCCCCCT